>CAMAWN010000203.1 GCA_945861865.1 Candidatus Kuenenia stuttgartensis
GTCCAACCGCTCCTACGAAAACTACGACGACCTCTTCGAGGTCGCCTCCAGCTCTTGGTGCCAACACTGCCTCAACACCAACCTGATCAAATCCGTCTGCGCCAAAAGCTACATCCCAACGCGCACCTAATTTCTGCGAACCGGATCAGTGGTTGACACAATTGATCCCATCGTGCCCTGGTTCGCGAAAGTCGCTGAGAAAAAGGTGAGAATTCGCTCACCCCTCAGCCGGTGTCGCCAACATTCAAGAGACCTCTCCAAACTTCCGCGCCGAGCGGCGAAATCCGACGATCGGCCAGACCGAGCGACGTCACTTCCTCGTATCCGGCAGCGGTACTTGGTGGCGAGTCGTCAAGTACGCAAACAAATCGTGCACCTGCTCAGCCGACAGCGGTTGCAGCAGGCCATCCGCCATCAGCGACTGCTTGGATTCTTTTTGAGCCTCGATCCGATCACGCTCGATGGTCAGCGTGTCGGTTTGCGTGATGAGTGTCACGGTCTTCTCGTTTCGCGCCGTGATAACTCCGGTGAGCACGCGGCCATCGGTCAGTTCCAGAATCGCCACGCGGAAGTCGGCGGTCACGACCGCGCTGGGATCGACGATGTTCTCCAGCAAGTAGTCGATGTTCTGCCGCTGCGAGCCGGTCAGGTCCGGCCCGCGCCCTCCGTCACCGTACAACGTGTGGCAAGCAGCGCAGATTTTGACAAACACGGCACGGCCGCGCGACGGATTGGCGCGGCTCAGCGTCTGCGGTGTCAGTTCACCTTTCCACTTCGCGATCAGTTCATGTTTGTCCGCCGGACTGTCGCGAAGCTCACCCCAGACTTGGCTGAGCCGCTGTGTCAATTCTTCATCGTTGAGGCTGCGAATCTGTCGGGCATGAAACGCCGACACATCGTCGCGTGGAAGTTTTCCTTCGGCGACCGCATCGAGCAGCGCGTTCGCCCAAGCCACGCGAGTCACCAGCACCGCCAGAACCTGCGGTCGTTCCAACGCGTGAAACGAGCGATAGGCTTTGACGAGCTTCGCGCCGAACGTCGGATCATTCTCGCTCGCCAATCCGCGCACCGCGATCGTGTTCAAGAACCGCGTGCCGAGCAATTCTTCGCAGAGTTTCCGGACTTCGGGAGCATCCGCATCAATCAATGTTTGCAGCGCGACTTTGCGTGCCGCGAGGTCCGCATCCTTGTCGATCGCGACTTGCTTCAACTCGTCCAACGCTCGCCCATCACCGAACAACGCGCTCAAATCACGAGCCTTGTCCCGCAGCTTGGCATCATCCCCAGCAGTCACCCGCGCGTGAAACGCTTCCCAAGCCTGCGGCGGCGGAGCCTTGCGCCAGCCGACAAACGCCTCGCTCATCCCCGCCAACACGTCCGCCTGAAACTCCGGCGAACGATCCGCCGCCAGCTCCAGCAACGCATTCAACACTTTCGGTTGCTTCTCGACTTCTCCGGCAATTCGTCGAGCGATGAATCGTTGCGTCGTCGGCCACTCGCAGACCTTCGCCAACCCCACGAGCGCCGGCAAATCGACATCGGCGAGCGGAGTCAATCCGTACCACACCAGCAACGGCAAGTTGTGATCGTCGGCGTCCTCCGCTCGCGCGAGCAGTGCCGTTGCGAATCCGACGCGTCGATAAACCGGTATTCGTCGTATCGCTGACGCCCAAGCGAGCCGAACGAGACCTGATGTGTCCGTTTTCGCGTCGTCGATCAATCCGGCGAACGCTTCGTCCGGTCCCTCCACCTCTCCGCGAGCCGGACGCTTTCCAAGACTGGTGTCGAGGGGCCATTGATCCATCAACAATCGGATCGCCCACACACGCAGATGTTCGTCTTCATCACTCAGCAATCGCAGCAAATCGAATTCGTCGATCCCGTTCATCAGATTCAATGCCCACAATGCGCGCAGCCGGAGGACCGCACCTTGCCTCTCAAAAAGTTGCTGGCGCAACTGATCCTTCGACTCTCGAAGATCCACCTTCGCGACGTGTCGCTCATGTAACAGCAATCGAGATTGCCTCACGAACCACTCATTACGGTGGCGAACCAATGTGGCGAGTTCGAGGTTGCTCAGCTTCGTCAGGTCGCAGACCGGCGGCTTGGTCTCGCCGAACGTGATCTTGAAAATCCGGCCGCTGGTCCGATGGACGCCGGTGTTTTCGTGGCACTCGCCGGTGTCGCTCCAGTCGAGGACGTACACACCGCCATCCGGGCCGTAGGTCAAATCCATGCCGCGAAACCACGTGTCTCCGAAGTGCGCGAAGTCGTTCTCGTGCTTGCCAACGTAACCCGACTCGTGGCGTTCCAGCTTCTCGACGTTCAACCGCCGGCCATGAAAGTTGAACGTGAACAGCTTGCCGCGGTACTCATTCGGCCAATTGTCGCCGAGGTAAATCATCGCTCCGCAGTGAGCGTGTCCTCCGCCCAGTTCATCCGCCGAGCCGTCACGCGACGCCGCCCAGCCTTTGCCGGTGTCGAAGTGCCAGTGGTCGGCGTGCTGGTCGATCAGCGCGTAGCTGTGCGGATTCGAGTCGAGCGTGTGTGGCCGCATAAAATGTGCGCCGGGAATCAGATGCCATAGATGCCCGTTGACCGTGTTGATGAAGAAGCCTTCGCCGTGCTCGTCCCAATCGTGGCCCCATGGATTGGTCGTGCCGTGGGTCAACACCTCGACGACCTTTCGTTGCGGATGAAACCGCCACAGACCGCCACGCAACGGCACTCGTTGTTCGGCGGGCGTGTCGGGCTGACCCAGCTCGCCGGGACACGATCCGCCGCAGCGGCCATACAGCCAGCCATCCGGCCCCCACTTCAGCCCATTCGCAAAATTGTGATAGTTCTCTGGCGCGACATGGAAACCATCGAGCATCACCTGCGCCGGGCCATCGGGAACATCGTCGCGGTTTCTGTCCGGGATGAACAACAACTGCGGCGGACACATTGCCCACACGCCCCCATGCCCAACCGCGACACTGGTCAGCATCTGCACGCCGTCCGTGAAGACCTTGCGCGAGTCGGACCGCCCGTCGCCGTCGGCATCGTCGAAGATCACGATGCGATCCCGCAGTCGCAGATCAAACCGCTGAGTCCGCTCGGCGTAGGTGTAATTCTCCGCGACCCACAACCGCCCGCGAGCATCAAACGTCATTGCGATTGGATTCTGCACGTCCGGCTCGGCGGCGAACAGAGTGGCTCGAAACTCCGGCGGCAACTTGATCGCCGCCAACGCCTCCTGAGGCGAGATTGGCGACGGATTGTCCTTCTCGCTGTTGTACGGCGCAGGGAAGTCGTCGCCCGCAATCAGCACGTCACTCAACAGCAGACTGATCAAGACCAAGCACGTTCGATTCACGAGGTTTCAACTCCCGCACTGCTACAATTTCTTGGGCGTGGCCCAGTGGTCGCGATACGGACGACGAATCAGGGCATTCGCCTCTTCATCGCCAACGATCTGCTCTTTCAGTGGATCGAACGTCAACGATCGGCCGAGTCGCGTGGCGATGTTGCCGAGGTGGCACAACGACGTCGAGAGGTGGCCAGTCAGTGCGTCGGCGTTGAGTTTGGTCCCCAGGCGAATCGCATCACAAAAGTTCTGCACGTGAGCCGCGTCGTTTTGAGCTTCCGGCTTCACCGCGACCGGGACCGGTTGATTGCGGTCGGACAAGACTTCGAGCTTGCCTCGGCGGCTGAGAAACATCTGGCCTTGAGTGCCGTAGAACTCGGCCCCGCTGTCGGTGTTGTGCGGGTAGTTCGAGGACCACAATCGCTGCTCGTAGATGAACAGTTTGCGGTTGCCCGGCATTCCGTCACCGGGGTACTCGAACGTGACTTGCTGCGTATCGGGAAACTCCTGGTCGTCGTCGTACATAAACTTGCCGCCGAGCGCCGCAACCTTCGTCGGGTGCGTGTCGACTCCCAAACCCCAGCGTGTGTAGTCGATGTCATGCACGCCGTCGTTGCCCATGTCGCCGGTGCCGAAGTGATACCACCACGTCCAACGGCTGTGGACTCGATTGGTGCGGTACGGAATCATGGTTGCCGGGCCAACCCAGGTGTCGTAATCAAATCCGGCTGGCGGAGCGGTGTCCTGCCCGCGTCCGATTGTGCCACGGCGCTGGATGTTCCAGCACTTCGCGACCATGACGTTGCCGATGATCCCGTCGCGCAGCAGCTTCACGGCCTCAATCATCATCGACGTGCTACGGCTTTGAGTCCCATGCTGCACCAGCGTCTTGTTGCGAGCGGACGCTTCAACCAGCAACCTGCCTTCGCGGATATTGTGCGAGATCGGTTTCTCGACGTAGACGTGCTTACCCGCCTCGCACGCCAGAATGGCCGCGATCGAGTGCCAGTGATCCGGCGTGGCAATGACGACCGCATCGACCGATTTGTCATCCAGCATCCGCCGCAGATCGGCAACGGCTCTGTTTGAGGGAATCTCGAAGGACTTGGCGGCAGCGGCTCGGCGATTGTCATCAACGTCGCTGACGTAGGCGACTTCGACGTTCGCGGTCTTGCGGAACAAGCCGGCGTCGTGATTGCCTCGCCCTCCGCAGCCGATCAGGCCAACGACCAGCTTGTCGTTCGCACCTTTCGGAGCCGCTTGTGCGGTGCCGCTGAAAGAGGCTGCTAAAAAGCCAGCCGAGGTCAGTTCCAGAAACTCACGACGATTGGGTGGCACGTTCATAGTTAGACTCCAGTTTGTGGAGGATGGGCACTCTTGCCCGTCCCTCGTGTGAGAAAATCAGGACAGGCAAGAGTGCCCATCCTCCATTTACGGCTTGCGAACATCCAGACACACGATCTCCTTGTCGTCGCGCAGGAACAACCGCCCGTTCGACAGCGCCGGTGCTTGGCGTGTCGAGTCGAGCACCGTCGCACGGCCGAGTTCGTCGTAGCGTTCCGGTGTTGCTCGCACGAGGACGAGTTCGCCTTTCATCGTGGTGATGAACAGCTTGCCGTCGGCGGCGATCAGGTTCCCTTTGCCGAAGCGAGCTTCTTGCCATTTCCGTTCGCCCGTCGCCGCGTCGATGCAGGTCAGGTGCGTGATCGGACCGGCTCCGCCGACGTTGTCCATGCCGTACAAGTGGCCGTCCAGCAGCATTGAGGTCTGCCACTCGTTTCGCAGGACGCTCTTGGGACCGAACGAATCCCAGACTTCGCTGAGCGTGATTTTGTCGGCTTGTGGTTTCAGTGCGAGCAGCACGCTGCCGTGATTCTCGCCGGACGAGAGGAAGACTTGTCCTTTGATTTCCAGAGGCGTCGCGATGTTGCAGTCGTAGTTCGTCTTGAACGAGTACCGCCACAACACCGAGCCTTTCGCGGGATCGACTCCGAGGGCCGAGTTGCCGGTGAAGGCCACGATTTGCGAGCGGCCTCCCACGTTCAACAACGCCGGCGACGAGTAGCCGGCGGGATCGCTGCCAGCGGTCCAGAGTTGTTTGCCGGACTTCGTGTCGAATGCCACGAGAGTTCCCTTCGGAGCGCCGGCCGTGACGATGACTTGTTCGCCGACCACCAATGGCGAGCAGGCCATGCCGTACTCGGCTTCCTTGCCAGAGAGTTCTTTGACGACGTTGTGCGACCAGAGCGATTTTCCGTCACGAAAATCGTGCGCGGACAAGATCCCTTCGCCGGTGAAGACGAAGACCTGATCGCCGGAAATCGCCGGTGTCGCGCGCGGGCCGTTGCCCATCGGGTTGCGATATTCGGGAGCCAGCGGCGTCTGCCAGACGGACTCACCGGACTTCGCATCGAGCGCGATCAGCCATTGTTTCTCGTCACGCTGCACGAGCGTCAGCACTCGGCCGCGGCTAATCGCAAGGCCCGACATGCCGACTCCGCCAGGGACACGCCAGATTTCCTTCGGCCCATCGGTGGGCCAGCGATCCAGCAGTCCGGTCTCCGCAGACAGCCCGTTGCGTTGAGGGCCAAGAAGCTGCGGCCATTCACCCTTGGCATCCGCTTGCGCTGCGGCACGCTCAGCCGGCAGC
This sequence comes from Candidatus Kuenenia stuttgartensis, assembly GCA_945861865.1. GTDB lineage: Bacteria > Planctomycetota > Planctomycetia > Planctomycetales > Planctomycetaceae > SXKJ01. The sequence continues at coordinate 6,000 of CAMAWN010000203.1, forward strand.
GACAAGGCAATCGCCACAAGAGCCAGCGGGATCCGCATTCGCCGCACGCATCGTTGAACAATGACAGACATCGTTTCTCCATGTTGGACGCTTGAGGTCGGGCTTCGGTCGCTCGTCACACACGCGAGCGATACTCTATCGACCGCCATTCAAACCGTCGTGGGAATCGTTGCCTCCAGGGAGTCAGCCATGCCAGGGATCACTGTTGCGGTGCTCACGAATACTGCGGGGGCGCATCTCGATGCGTATCTCGCCGGGCTGTCAGTCACCGAAGAGGTGGACGCGGTCGTCGTCGCCGATCCCAGCGGAGGAAGCGAAGCATCCGCGAAGAAAACTCTCGGAGCCAAGCTCAAGAGCTTCGAGCGCGATCACGGCAAAGCTCTGGCCGATCACAAGCCGGCGCTGGCGTTGGTGACGATGGAAGCCGTGCAGTCGCCGCCGGTGATTCAGGCGGCGCTCGAGGCCAACTGTCATGTGCTGGCGGAGAAGCCGTCGTGCGTGCGTGACGAGGATTTTGAACCGCTCGCTCGGCTGGCGGATATGAAACATCGGCATCTGATGCTGGCTCTGGCGAATCGTCTGCTTGGTACCGTGCAAGCGGCGAGGAAGCTGATTCAGTCGGGACAGATCGGTAAAATCTACGGCTGCGAACTGCACATTGTCGCCGACCAAACTCGTCTGAAGAGTCCGACCTATCATCAGTCGTGGTTCGCCGACCGAGCACGCGCCGGCGGCGGTCATTTGATGTGGCTCGGAATTCATTGGCTTGATTTGGCGATGTACATGACCGGCTCGAAGATCGTTGAGGCGACCGGCTTCACTGGCATCGTCGGTGGGCAGCCGCTCAAGGCGGAGGATTCGGCCGCGATGGCGTTGCGGTTCGACAACGGCAGCTTCGGCACGATGACGAGCGGCTATTACCTCGATCGAGGCTATCACTCGCACATCAAAGTTTGGGGCGCGCATGGCTGGGTGCAGCTCGATCCACACGGCGGCGAGCCGTTGCAATGGTTCAGCACGAAGGACTCGCCGCCGCAGATCAAGAAATACGAAGGGCCGGCTGATCAGTCCAGCTACACGCCTCTGGTGAAAGAATGCGTGCGAGCCGCGATGGGACTTACACCTCCGCCACTCACCGGAGCCGACAGCCTGCACGTCCTGAAGACGGTCTTCGCCTGCTACCGCGCGGCCGAGACCGGGCACTCGCAGCGTGTGACGTGACGAGTGCAGTCGTGTCTGTTTCAATCGCGTGGCGGATGCGTCTCGCATCCGACCGACGCGAGACGCGTCGACCACGTTGGGAGATCCACAATGTTTCGCTTCTTCATCTTCGTGTTGGCCGCCGTCATGTTCGATCAAACACAAACTGTTCAAGCCGAAAGGCCCGCTGCGGGTTGGACGCCGGAGTTGATGCTCAAGGTGCGGCGAGTGGCTCACGTTCGGCCGTCGCCGGATGCGATGCGTGTCGTGTACTCCGTGGCCGAGGCGGTCATGACCGAGGACCGCAGCGAGTTCGTGTCGCAGATTTGGGTCGCGAATGCGGACGGCAGCGAGGCGACTCAACTGACGTTCGCGGCGAAGTCATCGATGAATCCGATGTGGTCGCTGGACAGCCAGTGGATCGCATTCACCTCGGAGCGAACGGGAAAATCGAACTTGTTTCGAATGCGTGTCACGGGGGGCGAGGCGGAACAACTGACCGATGTGAAATCGGGAGTCGGGTTGTTCGCGTGGAGTCCCGACGGCCAGCAGCTTGCGTTCGTGATGTCCGATCCGCCGACTGACGCCGACGACAAGGCCGCGAAGGCGAGGGACGATTTCCGATGGATCGATCGCGATTTCAAAATGGATCGGCTGCATCTCGTGTCGGTTGAGAAGGACAAAAACGGCCAGCGTTTGCCGCGATTGCTGACGGCCGGAAACCTCTCGATCAGCGTGGCGGCGCGTCCGGGTGGCGGCAGCTTCGACTGGTCCCCAGACGGGAAGTCGATCGTGTTCGCACATCGGAAGTCACCGAAAGCGGATGACTGGACGTCCTCGGATGTTTCGATGGTCGATGTCGCATACGGCAAAATCACGCCGCTGGCAACGACCGGTCGTTCCGAGTTCGCTCCGCTGTTCTCACCCGACGGAAAATCGGTGGCGCTGATCGCCAGCGATGACCCGCCGCGCTGGGCCGGAGACTATTCGTTGCAAGTCATCTCGGTCGCGGATCGAAAAGTGAAATTGTTGCCGGAGACTCCGGATCATCAGCCGACCCTGATCGGCTGGTCGAGCGACGGAACAAGCCTGTACTTCGTAGAAACTCGCGGCACGTTGAATCGCTTGTCGGAAATCAACGTCGAGACCGGAAAGATTGGCGAACTCGTTTCCGGTGGCGAGTTGTTGCGGGCGTTTGAATCGAACGCGAAAGGTTCAGCGTTCGGGTTCGTGCGCGAGTCTCCGCAAAAAGCTCCCGAAGCGTGCGTCTCACCGAGTGGCACATTCGCTCCAGTGCAGGTCAGCCAGGCGAACTCGCACCTGCCAACATTTCCGCTCGGCAAAGTTGAGCTGCTGCGGTGGAAGAGCACCGACGGTCATGAGATCGAAGGACTGCTGACCTACCCCGTCGGTTATCAGGCCGGCACACGAGTACCGCTGTTGTTGCAAGTGCATGGCGGTCCGATGGGCGTGTTCGTGCAATCGTTCGCCGGTACCTCTGGTGTTTATCCGAACGCCGTGTTTGCCTCGCGCGGCTTCGCGCTGTTGCAGCCGAATCCACGTGGGTCGGCGGGATACGGCAAAGAGTTTCGCTACGCAAACTATCAAGATTGGGGCGGTGGCGACTTCCGCGACATCATGGCCGGAGTCGATCGAGTCATCGAAATGGGCGTGGCCGATCCCGAACGCATGGGCGTGATGGGCTGGAGCTACGGCGGCTACATGACCTCGTGGACGATCACGCAGACGAAGCGATTCAAGGCCGCGTCGGTTGGAGCGGCCGTGACGAACCTCGTCAGCTTCACCGGCACAGCGGACATCCCCGGCTTCCTGCCAGACTACTTTGGCGGTCAGCCGTGGGACGACGCGACGCTGTATCGTGCCCGATCTCCGGTGTTTCAAGCGAAGGGAGTCACGACCCCAACGCTGGTCCAGCACGGCGAGGCGGATGTGCGCGTTCCCGTCTCGCAGGGTTACGAATTTTACAACGCGGTGAAGCAACAAGGGACACCGGCCGAAATGCTCGTCCTGCCGCGTCAGCCGCACGGACCGACCGAGCCGCGCATGATTCTCAAGATCATGCAGACCAATCTCGATTGGTTCGAGAAGCATTTAAAGACCGGATCGTAGGCCAGGCTTTCCAGCCTGACCTGAACGTTGCACATCGCGCCGATTTTCAATCGAGTCAGCCTGGAAAGGCTGACCTGAAAGTGTACCACTACCAAGAAGATCATTCGCGCGTGAAGAGACTACTTCGCGAGCTCCGCTTCAATGTCGTTCGCGAGTTGTCGAGTGATTGCGATTGTCTTCGTCAGCAACTCGGCCGACTTCTTCACGCCCTCGGCGTTGCCGAGTTGTTGATTTTGCAGAGACAGCGAGACGACTTGTACGGCCGCAGCGAAATTCCCGTTGATCTCCTTGAGCTTTCCAGAGAGGTGGAGCGTTGCGTCGACGCCCTGTGGTACTTCTGGAAGATGTACATAGAGGTCGGTGATCTGTTTGGACTTCTCGGTCGCGTCTTGAACACTGAGCCCCAGCTCAAACAGCTTGAGGCCGGCTCTGGCTTCTTTGACGTAGACAGCGACGGCTTCGTTGAACGCGGCAACCTTCGAGTCTGGTTTCTGAACTTCAACAATTGACTGCGCGACCGGCGCGACTGGCGGAGAAACGGCAACCGGAATCGCGGGAGCATCTCCGCAGCCGGCGATGATTGTGATCATGAGAACTGCCGCGACGATGCTGTGCTTAGTCATGGTGTGTCTTTCGCGAGAGATGTGATGGAATTGGTCTCCAGCCTATCTAGTACTACTGCGCACTATTCATTGTCATGCGGAGCGACAACGTGGGAGCTGGTCGAGTGAAATGTGGGCCGCTTCGAGTTCTTTGAGACGTTGTTTCACATGGCTGGTTCGAGCTTGGTGAATCCGATGTTGCCAGTGAGTGATGGT
>CAMAWN010000204.1 GCA_945861865.1 Candidatus Kuenenia stuttgartensis
TCATGCCGTGTAACCGGGGCTAGCGCCGCGCGGCTAATTTCTGCGATCCGTATAAGTTGCGACCTGTGTGTTTTGGGAATTGGACTTACGTTTGTAGTTTGAGGACTTCTTGCGACGGATGTAATGGCGGCCGGGACGGTAGGGAACGACATGCGAGGCCAATCTCTCCTGCAATCGCGACAGCAAGGTCTTCGCCCAACGCGGGCTGGCGATGATCAACGAGTGCCGCAGTGATTGCAGCTCGGTCAACGCCTGCTTGAAGCTCAGACGCAGGGGGTGGGAGGGGGCGCATTCATGCGATGCGGCGTTTGGCCCGTCAGGATTTCGAAGAGGATTGTGCCCAGGCCGTAGATGTCGGTGCGCTGGTCGAGCAAGTCGACTCGGCCGGTCCGCCGCGGCGGATTCGGGGGACATATACGCGGGCGTGCCGGGAGTCGCTCCCTGACGAGTCGCTGGCGATTGAGCATCCTCGGTGAGCAGTACCGGGGCGGTCTCTTCGTCCGCGCTGCCGATCTGTTTGGCCAAGCCCCAGTCGAGCATCCGCCTTCGGCGGACTTCGCCGTAGTCGCCCAGGACGATGTTCTCCGGCTTCAAGTCGCGGTGAATGATGCCGCGCGAGTGCGCGTAGGCCAACGCCTCGCACACATTCACGAAGACATTCAACAGCCGAGGCAGTCCGCCGCGGCGGACGGGTCTTCGTGGCCGGCTCGTGACTGCTCGTGATGACGGCGGATCGCCTGCGACAGCGTTTCGCCCTTGACCAGCTTCATCGTGTAGAACGGCTCCGCCGCGGCGGACCGCGGTTCACTTCGTAGACCGGCACGCAGGGGTCAGGCACCGCAAAATTCAAAATTGGCGAAGTTGAGCGTTGGAAGTACTCAAGACGTCGCTCCGCCAATTTTGAATTTTGCGGTGCCTGACCCCGGACGTTTTGGGCGAGCGAACGAGATCGTTGTCCCGCGCCAGCCAGACTTTGCCGAGTCCCCCTTTGCCGACTTCGCTGACCCAGGTGTAGCGTGACTTGGGCTGTTCTGGTTCGCCGAGCGTTTCGCCAATCGTTTCGATCAGCACCGGCCCGCTCGACAGCCACGAACTGAGCGACTGCTGTCCGCCACAGGCGGACTCGACTTGCTTGATCGTCCGCCGCGGCGGATCGCCACGCACCACCGAGTTCAACGTGACTCGCAGATCGTGCTGATGCTTGGCCAGCTTGCGTTCGAGTTGCTTCTCGACGAAGCCGCGATCCTCGGCGGTGATCCAACCCCGCTCGACGAGCAAGTCGGCAAGCGGTTTCGATTTGTCGGCGACCCACGCTCGGCAAGCGGCGGTGAGCTGCGCGAGGTCGATCAAATCGCTCTCAAAGGCCAGCACGGCGAACAGCAGGTGTCTCTCGGTCATGGGGATGCTCCGGGCGTCAACGACGTCGAAAGCGTTGTCGTGACGAACATCCAAAGTATCAACGTTTGTGCTCAGGCGGCAGCGAAGCCGACTTTTCGCCATGGCTGGCCAGTGAGCGATTTGGTGGGTCTCGATGACTCGACCCACCCTACGTTTGAAAAACGAAAAAGCCCCGGAGTTTCCGGGGCTTTCCGTGGAGTGTTCTCAGGCACTCGTTGCCAGTACCCCCTAGGGGGGCTGAACTCTCGCAAGATTCGCCGGGGAAATCGCAGGTTGCTGGTCAAGGCGACTCACAATCAGACTCACTTGGCGGCGTTGTCGATCCTCGCCTCGCTCTGCTGATCGAAGTCTGGCCGGGTTTGGACGACGACGTGAAGGCTGAGATTGTGAGGCTCGCGAGCTACGACGTTGACGACGTGACGTTGGCGGTGGCGCGATGATCGTCACGCGGTCCTTCGCTCAGACGTCGCCAGAGCGATCAGACGGCCGCAAGGCTGTCCAACTGCTGGCGAAGGTCGCTGTCGAGCGTCAGGGCATTGCTGGGGACGTTGGCGATGGGACTGGCGGCGAAGTGAGGCGGAAAGAATGCTTTGATCCGTTCCGGGCTTTTTGTAACCGACCCCCGTCGCGCCGGGACGCTGGGACTCCGGTTAGCTCGATCGTCGGGAACCATCTTCAGGGAGGTCATCATGCAGGCGAGCGAATTGCCAGAGTACCGTCGGATTCGAGCGGAGGATCGCTGGAAGGAAGCCACTGCGTTTCGAGACGCGGAACGGTTGCGGCTGCGTGCGGCCGGTCGTACTCGGCAACAGGCGTGTGATGAGAGCTGGCTGTTGATGCTGAAGAAGTTTCCGCCAGTCGCCAAGGGGTCGGTGCGGGCAGCGGGCAGAGTCGAGCCAGCACGTTTAGGTTTGCCGTGGCAGGACCGTTCCGGTTTGGGGTGGTATGCGTGGCTCGGCGGCGATTCAGGCCCGCGTCAGTTGTTGAAGTTGGGCGATACCGAGGAAAAGGCGCGCGTGGTGTGGTGGGTGTTGAAGAATAGTTTGAAGGCTGGCCAGTCAATGCTGAAGTCGCCGGAGTCCACGCAGCGGACTGTCCAAGAGTTGGTGGAGGTGTCACCAGAGCGGGTGGAGAAGCGATTGCGTGAGCTAGGCTGGTCGGTAGAGAGACCAACTGCGTGACGACCGCCGAGGATTGCGCAGGATCGACGGCGAGGTATGCGGCTGGCTCGGTTGATCGAAGTCTGGCCGATGCTGGCGGAAGAGACTCGTGACGCGATTGCGAGGCTCGTGGGCGACGACTTCCACGACATTGACGACGTGACGGTGGCTCCGGCCGGAGAGGCGTGGGCGCGATGATGGTCACTCGTTCGATGATGCTGGTGTTGTTGGAGTCTGTGTGGTGAATGCGAGCGATAGGACAGCGGGGACCACGGCGACGATGATGGATGATGACTGTCGGATACCCCGCAACCCGATCGAGGGTAGTTCAACCACTCGCTCGGAGTAGGTGTGGGACTAGCTGGCGGCCAGACCGGCGGCGTTTTTTTGTGTCGTGATTTGTCGTGCTGTGATCGCGGTTCGGTCGCTCGAATTGGTTTCAAGAGAACCTTTGAGACCGCGTAGGACACTCCTTTTGGCTGCGTTCAATCTCTCTCATTCGACCTGTCTGGCGTTTTTGAAACCGATGGGGTGGTTTGTGGCGAACCGTGGAGCGGGACTAGCTTTGCATCGGCGAGAGACTGAATCTGTGTGGCGTGCGTGCGAGGGGTTGCGAATAACGTCGGCCTGATGTTGATGGTGTGCCGGAATTTTGCCCGGACCCCCACCCCACAATCGCCGCCGCCGTTGCGGTTAGCCTGTGTCCCACTGCGGCGAGGTTTCGTGTGTGGTTGCAAAATTTTTGGCGGTAGGATTTTAGAGCGTGTTTTGTGTTGTTCTCGATTGGCGGTGTATTTGCCGAGTTGGTAGCGTTGAACTTATGAGGAAAAAAGGCCAACACCGTGGTCCGCGTAAGATGGTGGTGAGCCACTGCCTGCCTGCTCGTCAGATCGCGGCTTTGCGTGAGTTGTCAGAAGAGCATGAGGTGTCGATGTCTGGTTTGGTTTGCGTGGCTGTCACGCAGTATTTGAAGCGCTTGGAGCGTTTGCCGAAGAGAGTTGGGATTGGTTTTGTTCGATCTCGGCGAGTTGTGAAGTCGCCTGCGGTGGCTACATCAAGTCTGCGAGCAATTCATCGAGGTTGAACGTGAACGACGTGTCGATCACGCGAGGGAATTGGCGGTCACGGGCTGACCCGAATTCGGCTCCGGATTGCGTTGGCGAAACAAGTGGGTAGGCTGTTGGGCGATCCAGGCCGGACAAATCACGATGGGCTTTCGCGCCGATGACGGATCGGCTGAGAATGAAAGGGGGGTGTGTGATGGCGAACCTTCCTGAGAGTTCGGGATCGCCGATTAACGTCGCTGCGTCGATGCAAGCAAAGCTGAGACAGGGACCGCATGCGGTTGAGAAGGCGGCATGGAACCCAATGGTGACGGATGAGGACCGTCGGATTCTTTCGATGGGTATGGAGCGGTGCGATCCGATTGTAATTGACGCTTTGGAGTTGTTGGAGCGCGCGATTGCTGTACCCGCTCCTGCTGTCGTGGCCCCGATGGTCAAGAACGATAGGCCGAAGGCGAAGATTGTCGAGGGGCGTGGGTGGAAGGTGGCGGGCTGGTTGGTGGTGATTGTGTTGGTAGCTGGAGCGGTCGGGACATGGGCGTGCGTGAATCGGTATGAGGTTGTGAAGAAGACGGAAAGATCAGTCGAGTTGCTGTATCGCGTTGACCATTGGACGGGCGCGGTTGAGCCAGTGAACTATGGAATCAAGTAGGACGAAACCAAAGGATTGTTGGAAGGGATGAATCATGCCAGACGACAATCGCACGCAGGGGCCGAGCAACGACGCTCCGCGCGATCCGCTGGATGATTTGATTGCCCCCATCTTGAATCACAGCGTCCCTGTCAAATCCACCAGGGCAACCGCGCGTCCCGCCGCCTCCAACACCAACCGGCGCGATCCACTGGATGACCTGCTGACGGATGCAGACTTGCGTACCGAAGTCCTTCAAACGACGACGGCCGCTTCATCGAAAAAGCGCGTGATACGAACAAGCCGGGAACGCCTTTACGATCGTTTACTCATGGTCGTCGCGATTTGTTTGTTCGGAACGGCAGCGGCGATTGTGAGCGAAACTCAGTTTGGCCCTCGAAATCGCTGGAGCGTTTGGAACCAGCAGCACACCATTTCCACGCCGCCGACCAAAGCCTTTCAAGAGCTTTCAGCGAATCCCAAACGCGAATTGTTGCCGACTCCGCCGCAACCGGCGGGGTTCGACTTCTCCGCCTACGACGCACTGGAAGAGCAGTTGCGTCAAGAGGTCGCGAATGCTCCGGCGGAGAAGGGTGACGGCATGGATGCCGGGTTCATTCCAGAGCAGCCACGGTTTGAGCCGAAGCTCACACCCGAAGAACTGTACAAGAAGGTGAGTCCGTCCGTCGTCCGGGTCAACGTCCGCAACGCGCGATCCGAATTGATCGGTCATGGTTCTGGCTTCTTTGTTCGTGACACTTCCACCGTCGTCACGAACTTCCACGTCGTTGAAGGAGGGCATTTCGCCGAAGTTGTTCTGTCGGACGGAACGACTCTCGCGGCGGTTTCGGACGTCGAGACATTTGATATGCAATCCGATGTTGCAATTCTCCGAGTGTTTGTCGAGAAGAAGAAAGGGATTCGCCCTCTCACTTTCAGTGGGGATCAACTGCCGCCACCTGCGAGCAAGGCTTATGTGATTGGTTCTCCGGAGGGGTTGGACAATTCATTTAGCGAAGGTTCGGTCAGCGCCGTCCGTGAGATGGACGATCGCACATGGATTCAGACGACGGCACCAATCAGCCCTGGGTCCAGCGGGAGTCCTGTATTCAACGAACGCGGTTTGGTGATCGGAGTCGCTACGAAGTCGCGGGTCGGCGGGCAGAATCTCAACATGGCCGTCGCTTCTCTCCATCTCCAAACAATGATTCGTGACGGAGTGAAGACCCGGCCAATGAATATGGCGAATCTTCCAAGTCGAAAGCCGCCGCAAAGGCAGGCTGCCGCCCCCGCCAAACCGGCCGATCCGGTCAAACCGAAGGATGACGAGGATAGCCTCAAGGAAGCACAGGGGCATATCGCAGCCGGTCTGATGCGAAGAGCGTTGCAGACGCTCGACGACATTCCCGAAGAGAACCGTGGTCCGCGATACTGGCGAGTTCGGGCAACTGCGTTTTTCTCGATTGCCAAGTATCAAGACTCAGCCAAATGCTACTCCGAGTCGCTGAAGTTGGATAACACGCACTCCGACACATGGATTCGCTACGCCACCGCGCTGCGTTTTGATTCGCGAAGCAACCGAGACACGATATTGGCGGCGTGTCGTGCCGCACTGAAGATCGACCGTAATGACGCGCGAGCGTACCACATAATGGGAACGACGTTCCTCGAACGAGAAGAACAGATTGATGCTTTCAAGACGGCATTGTCGCTGGACGAGCCTAACATCGGGACGCACTACCATCTCGGTTGTGAACTTGCCGGAGCAAGCCGGAGCAACGCTGAGGCGTCTAAGCACTTTAAGAGGGCACTTGCGTTGATCGGTGAGGCTGAGAATTATCAGATTGTGAATCCTGAGCGACGTGGTTTGGTGAACCCCCTCATTGAAGAGCATTTTACGATTGACAGCTTTAGCGATCGGAAGTCATTCGAGATTTTTCTGAAACTCCAGCTAGCGGCAGTGTGCGAAGGCGACGAATGCATCGCGATTTGTCGCGAAGTCCTCAAGAGTGAGCCAAAGAATCAATTGGCGGTCTTCCTGATTGGGAACGGGATGCGCGAGCTTGGGGTAACGCGAAACGATGCCAATTTAATTCAACGGGGCGAAGCTCTCAGAGATCCCTTTTTCTCGGAACCCGTGAATCTGATTCCGAGGAGGTGGATCTCGCTAATAACTGGAAACACTGGAATTCTGGTGTTCCGTAAATGAGAGTCGGATGGACGCTTCCCAATTGGCTCGGTCAGTCACCGTTCGACCGGTTGCCGTTTCGGTGTGGCCATGCGGCGCAGGCGTTTGAGCCAGTAGTCGCGGTCGGCGCGAATCTCGTCGAGGAAGCGGCAGGCCATGTCGCTGGGGGTGCTTTGGCCTTGCTCCCACGATTGCACGGTCTTCGCGGTCACTCCAAAAAACCGCGCGAAGATGCTTTGGCTGGCTCCTAACAGCTTGCGGACTTTCTTGACCGAGGCCGCGTCGTACTGCGTGGGCTGGAAGTCCAAGACAATCGTGTGGCAGGTGAACTTGTCCGATCCGCCTCCGGCGGATTCCTTGCGCTTGAGCGAGTCGGACAGTTCCCGCAGCCCGCCGATCAACTCTCTTCCAAGACGGCTCATGTTGCTGTCTCCGCTTCGGTCGTGCCAGTTGGCGGTATCCTGATTACCTGCGATACTGTCGCCGAGCGTGGCGGATAGGCCGATCCCCGACAAGGCTGTGTCCTGACAGCTTTCCGCCATTCATTTCTCTTCAGGGCGGCCACGTTCAGGACAGTGGCAGTGGCAGTACCTCACAGTCGGGAACTGTGTCTCAAAGAGGCCGTGGGTGCCTACGAGCACAAAGTCCTAAAAATCTGCGGTCAGATTGATTCCGAGCTTCGTGGTCGTGGAATTGGCCACCTTACAACCAGTCCGTTTCTGGCTGGCGTTTGGGATTCCATCGGCGAGATTACAGACGCCGTGATCGAGTGTGACAAAGCATCGGCATCTCGCCAGTTGTCGAGAATCAGGGAGACTGGTAAAGCCGCCGAATGCAGTCCGTTTCACACGGAGAATGCAAACCTCCTAAAAACGTGCGTCGCGGTCACGATTCAGAAGATCCCGACGCTGCTAAAGTCTGCACATCGACTGATGCCTGTGGATTACAGCAAAAAAAGCAGAGGCTATGCGGAACGCGAGGAACATCGGATCGAACTGGAGTATCAGGCGCTAGAAAGTGAATTTCAAAAGGATATCGAAGCTGCAATCCAAGCCCATCGACAGTTACTTTCGTCGCCAACAATATCCGAATCTCCGACCGTCGCGTCGGGCATGTCGCCAATGAGCGGAAGCCAAGCCGACGCGACGCCAAGCGAGACCGAGGATTGGATTCATGGTGTGAATGACGATCCACCACATCGTTTCCAGTACGGGCCGCTCACTGATTCCAAAACTGCGCTGGGCTATGCGATTCGATACGCCAACCTCGATCCTGTCACCACCGATCGTGCGCTCCGTGACTATCTCAGGGAAGTCGCAACGGCGAACGAATCCCGCATTTGGTTGAAGCGCACTGGAAGCAAGAAACTGGAGGCATACTTTCACAACGCCAAGACGTTCCACGACGCGCAGGACCGCCTGAAATTGTTCCCGCAGCGGAAGTCCGGGGAAGCGAACGGAAGTAGGCGGCAGTCAACGGAAGCGACTTCCCAATGAATGGGTGATTTCGAGCAAGCACGACTCGAACAACACAACACCACGGCGGTATCAGGGACCGAGGTTTACCACTTCGGTCCCTTTTCGTTTGGTGGAGTTGGCTATGTGCCTCAAAGAACTGATGGATGAATTGCGGCGGGCCGAAGCCGATGTGAGTGAGTCACAGATTCGGTGGGCCATCAAAACCGGCAAGGTGTCGCGCCCGAGAGTCGATGGCTCGTTCCGTTTCGATTTCTCGGAAGAGAACGTCGCTGAGATCGTCACTCACTTCGCAACGTCGGAGGCGTCCAGCCATGCGTGACGCTACCCTCATCCCCGCCGTCACCGTGAAGCCTGTCAACGAACTCTCGGCGCTGGTTGTGAATCTTCCGACCGCTTGCAAGCTGGTCGGCGGAGTCAGTGACCGTCACCTGCGGAAGTTCTTTCCCGATGGTCCGGCCGAGTACCAACCGAAGCTCCCCGTGTGTCGCATTGGTGGCCGGTTGACGATCCGAGTGACCGCGCTTGAAGCATGGCTGGCTGCTGTTGAGCAGAAAGGCGGTGAAGCATGACCGCGCAAAAAGAAGCCCGGCCGCTGGCACGGTCGGGCGACTCACAACAATCAGGAACCGAGACGCATCGTAGCTGCGATGCCGAGCAACTTGCCAAGGCGTTCGCTGCAATCAAAGCGAATGACGCCGCTGCCTTCAGGATGGCCGTCTGTGGCCGACGCAGCAAAGAGCCATACAGGGTTGGTTGGACTACGGGACTCGGCGTAGAAGAAATGACCGAGATTTTGAGCAAGCGACCGCACGACAACATCGGCGTTCTGACCGGCAAAGTGAGTGACGACCAGTTCTGCATCGACCTCGACAACCCCATCGCCGTTGAACTTGCCGACCAATTCTTGCCGCCGACTGGCTTGGTAGTCGGACGCAAACAGAATCCGAGAACGCATTGGTTCTATCGAGTTCCGGGCGGCATCAAGGCGACCAAATTCAAACTGCCTGCCGACCCCAACGACAAAGAAAAGAAACTGACCGTTGTGGAAGTGCTGGGCGACGGCAATCAAGTCATCGTTGGCCCGTCCGTGCATCCCAGCGGCGACGTTTACGACCTCCTCGAAGGGGAACCGGCAACAGTCGATGGTGCCGAGTTACTCGAAGCGGTGCAGTCGTTGTTCCATGCGGTACTTGATCGGCTGGGGCTGATCCCTGAAGAAAAGCCGAAGCAGACAAACAACGGCAATGCAAACAGCACACGGGGGGACAGCGGATTGTCCCCTGGCAAAGACTTTGACGACCGGGGCGACGTTCGAGAATTGTTGCAGAGACATGATTGGACGCTGATCAGCGAGAACGGGAACAACGAACGCTGGCGACGACCGGGCAAGGATCACGGCATCAGTGCCAGCCTGAAGGATGGCCGGCTGTTCTATTGCTTCACGTCTTCGGCACCCGGCGTTGAGGGCGGTCGGGCTTATGGTCCGTTCGGATTGTTCGCGGCATTGGAATGCAGCGGCGACTTTCATCAGGCGCACGAGAAGCTGAAGGTACTCGGATTCGGAGAAGTGCTCGCTCAGAAAAGCGGCGAGGGCACGCACCAGCCAACGGGCGAGAACGAGGGGGGAGAGCACTCTGCCAGTTCATCGCCGCCTCGCAAGCCGCCACCAATGCTCAGCGTCCGTGACCTGATTGGAGGCTTCAATAACCTGCGAAATCCGATCATCTATGGCCTTCTCCGCGAAGGCGAAACAATGAACATCATCGCGGCCAGCAAGGTCGGAAAATCCTGGCTTGCGACAAACCTGGCGCTCACCTTTACGACACGCCGCAAATGGCTCGGACGATTCGACACGGCCGGAGGTGACGTCCTGATCGTCGATAATGAACTGCATCCGGAAACCAGTGCCTACAGAATCCCCGCCGTCGCCGATGCGAACTCGATTCCGCTCAACGAGTACGCGGATCACGTTTTCGTGATGAATCTCCGAGGGGAGTTGGTCAGTCTTCCGCAGCTTGCGGTCACACTCGATGCGATCGAACCGGGCCGATTCAAGCTGATCATTCTCGACGCCTT
>CAMAWN010000205.1 GCA_945861865.1 Candidatus Kuenenia stuttgartensis
TGAGGAAATCCTTTCAGAGAATTCCCCCTCTACAAAACGCCACAAACACCGCCACAAAAGGGAAGCTCTGAAAGCACTCCAGAAACGCAAAAGCCCACGAGCCATGTGATTGTGACTCGTGGGCCGTCGATCAAGCGGAGAGGGGGGGATTCGAACCCCCGGTCCCATTTCTGAGACACAGCATTTCCAGTGCTGCACAATCGGCCGCTCTGTCACCTCTCCGAGAAACAACCGTCAATCGCGCGCGCCGGGGCTGGCGGACATTGGCTCAGTGCGGAAGGGGCTAGCTGGCGGAGGCGGTTTCGGCCGACTTCGCTTCTTTGCGTTGTGTGACTTCCGCGTTATTGGCTTCCACTCTTGTGACGGCAATTAGGCGGCGGCGGAGCTGACGGCAGCGAGCACTGAGATTTCGCCACTTGGGGTTCAGCGCCCGTGCGTCGGCAGCGATGCCATTTTGATCGAGTTGTTTCTCACAAGCCGATAGCTCGGTACTTGCACGGTTGAGTTGGCATTCCAAGTTTTCGCGTTTCATACCCATGTTGGTTTCGATTGCCTCAAACAGAATCAGAGTTCGCGGTTCGGCCGAAAAACGAGGCGGGATTGTGGCAAGAAGTGCGGCTTCATTCAACGCCGCAAGTGCTCAATGCACCTGAAAAATTACCTCGACCTCGACGGCGATGTTGCTGGGCAACGAGCCCATGCCGACGGCACTGCGTGCGGCTCGGCCATTCTCGCCCCAGATTTCGACCATCAAATCGCTGAAACCGTTGATGACCTTCGGGTGATTCTTGAAATCGACCGTGCTGTTAACCATTCCCAGGACTTTGACGACGCGAACGACACGATCCAGGCTGCCGAGCTGTTTTTTGAGTGTCGCGAGGATCGCCAAACCGACTTGCCGAGCGGCAGCGATCCCTTGTTCTTCAGTCAGATCGTCGCCGACTCGGCCGCAGATCAGCGTGTCGTCGGACTTGAGCGGACCGTGGCCAGAGACGTAACACAGCTCACCGATCACGACGACTGGCGAATAAGTGCCGGCGGGCTTCGGGGCTTTGGGGAGTTCTAGTTTCAGTTCAGCGATGCGGGCTTCAGCGCTCATGGGGTTGGTCTCCAGTTTTCGGTGCGGCTTGCCAAGGGTCGCATGGAAGAGGGTGAAACGATAGCGGCTGCTCGGCGAATTCCCAACCAGAACCGCCGGTTTGCAACCCGCACGAGCAGGTCTACAATGCCACCCACTTTTCCGGTAGCCCCTCACATTCGGAGTCGTCATGCCAGACAAGCTTGAGATTGGTCAGTTGCTGATGATGGCTGGGATCGTCGCCGCGTTGGTGGTTGGTGCCGCGTTCGTGGTGATGTTTCTGATGTTCTTCAACCTGTGGTTGCGAGCGTTTGTGACTCGTGCCGGTATCGGCATGCCGCGACTGGTGATGATGAAGATGCGGAAGGTGAATCCGCAGGTCATCGTGGACACGAAAGTCATGGCGGTGCAGGCTGGCCTGACCGACGTGTTGACTGCGGGGCTGGAAGCTCACTTTTTGGCGGGCGGCAACGTGCGACGAGTTGTGCAGGCGATGATCGCCGCGCATCGCGCGAAGATTGCTCTGAATTGGGACACTGCGTCGGCGATCGATCTCGCGGGACGCAACGTGCTCGAAGCGGTGCAGACCAGCGTCAACCCGAAGGTCATCGACTGCCCGGATGCGAAGCGGACTGGTCGTCAAACGCTCGACGGCGTCGCCAAGAATGGCATTCAGCTCAAGGTGCGTGCACGCGTGACTGTGCGCACGAATTTGGATCAGCTCATTGGCGGGGCGACCGAGGAAACCATCATCGCGCGAGTGGGCGAAGGCATCGTCTCGGCGATTGGCTCGTCGGAAACGCATCTCGATGTGTTGGAGAACCCGACGCTGATCTCGCACGCCGTGTTGGCGAAAGGACTCGATGCTCAAACGGCGTTTGAGATCGTCTCGATCGACATCGCCGACATCGACGTGGGCGAGAACGTGGGCGCTCGCTTGCAGGCGGATCAAGCCGAGGCCGACATGCGTGTCGCACGAGCCAAGGCCGAAGAGCGCCGAGCGAAAGCGGTCGCCAACGAACAGCAGATGAAGGCTCTCACCGCCGAGAATCGCGCGCAGGTCGTGCTTGCCGAAGCCGAAGTTCCGAAGTCGATCTCTTCCGCGTTTCTGACCGGCAATCTCAGGAACAAGACGCCGGCGTGAGTTGCCGTGGGACAGGTTTTCAACCTGCGCGGATGAATTCCAATTCGTGAAATTCGTCAACGAGTGGTCTGCCTGCAGAGTGAAGTGAAGCGGGCAGGTTGAAAACCTGCCCCACGACAAAAAGGGACCGCGACGTGAGCACTTTGGTCCGCGCCAACGCCTGGCTGAAAGACACCTCCGACCGCCTGAATCCGATTCTCGTCAAGGAGACTCGGCAGGCGCTCAAGAGCCGGCAGTTCATTGTCACGTTCTTACTGATGTTGATCGCCGCGTGGTTGATTTCAATATTCGGAACGCTCGCGGCTGGAGACTCGCTGGAGTTCGGATCGGCGGGCCGCGGGCTGTTCACGTCGTACTTCGTCGTGCTGGCACTGGCAATTTTTGTCGTCGTGCCGTACTCGGCCTATCGTGGCCTGCTGAACGAGCGCGACCAAGCGACGCTGGAATTACTCAACATCACATCGCTGTCCCCTCGGCAATTGATCTGGGGCAAGTTGTGGAGTGCGATGACGCAGGTCTTCATTTTTTACTCGGCGATCGCGCCGTTCATCGCGTTCACATCGATGCTGCAAGGGTTCGATGTCGCGCTGGTTGCGTTCTCGCTGGGGATTTCAATCCTGGTCACCCTCTGCCTGACGATGTTCACATTGATGCTGGCATCGATTCCGCAGAATAAGCACCTGCAAGGGCTGATGACGGGAGCGGTTTTTCTCGGCCTGCTGTTCGTGATTTCGATGATCTTCAGCGTGGTTCCGGCAATGTTGATGGAGACGCTGCCTGTTGATGAGGTCGGATTTTGGGTCTTCGTCGGGGCGATCGTCGTAGGGGGGCTCTCATTCTTCTTCTTGTTCACGCAGATCGCGACAGCTCATCTGACGTTCGATGCCGACAATCGCAGCACCGGCATTCGAGTCGCTTGCACGGCGCAGTTCGTGCTGTACTGGTCAATGGTTGTGTTCGCTCAAGTTATGCTGGGCCGAACGATTTTTAGCGGTGGCGATGATGTGGCAGTCTTGGTGACGTTCTGCCTGTTGTACGTCGCCACTTGTGGTTTTTTTGCCGCAACCGAAGCGGATTTCGTATCGCGCCGTGTGCGGCGAGGAATCCCCAAGACCGAGTTGCTGCGAATGTTCGCGACGCCGTTCTTGCCTGGAGGACATCGCGGCTTTTTGTATCTGGTGCTGCACCTCGCTCTCATCCCCGTGATTCTGAAGTGGTTGTTTGTGGATTCGTTTAACCCCAGCCACTGGGAAGGTTGGTGGACTGTCACGTTCCTGCTGTATGTGCTGGCCTACGTCGGATTGGGTACGGCGTTCGGCCGAGCCTTGCGGCGTCTGTCGGCCGAAGTCCGACCGATGCATGTGCGAGTCATCATTTTCATTATGTTCGCAATGGGGACCGTCGTGCCGTACTTGCCGCTGCTGTTCGGCACGCGCGAGTACGAGTGGATTTACCGCATCTTGCGAGTGATGAACCCGATCGTGATGTTGGAATTGGTCAGCCGCATCAATTACGCAAACGACCTCGCGACCAGTGAGTTGATCGCTCTTGGGGCCGCGGCAGGGTTCGGCCTGTTGCTCAATGTGCGGCCCATGTGGATCGGATTCCGTGAGATCATGCGTCAGCCCGTCAGCCCGTCGCCGACATCCAAATCTCCGGCTGCGACTCAGCAAGCGGCCCCGGCCGAGCAGTCGGCCTGACCGCTCAGCCGCCGAGCGAGGAGCTGTGCTTCATGCGATTCGATCCCGAAGTCCAACAAGCGGCCGCGAGGTATCAGCTTGGATTGCCACGCATGCCGGTGTCGGGACGATCGGGTGAGTTGCTGGGACGCGGGTCAGGGAGTTCGCTCGAATTTCAGGAGTACCGCGAATACCAAATCGGCGACGACATTCGGCATCTGGATTGGGCCGCGTATGCTCGAACAGACGCGATGATGGTGCGGTTGTACCGCGAAGAGATCAGCCCGCGCATTGAGATTCTGCTCGACGCCAGTCGCTCGATGACCTCCGTCGATCCGACGGGACCGCTCAGGGAATCCGACTCGATGAAGGCCCAGGCCGCTCGGCAATTGGCTGGCTTGTTCGCCCTGTTGGGAGGCAGTCTCGGCGGTCGGCCGGTGCTGATTCCGATCACCGATCACTCGCCGCTCGAAGCACTGCCGTTTGAGTCACTCGATGGATTGAACACGCTGCCCTTCGACGGTTCACGCACGCTGCGCGAGGCGCTCGACGCGCACGCAATCCCGCTCAAGCGACAGACCGTGCGAATCGTCATCAGTGACTTTATGTTTCCGCACGATCCCGATTTGCTGATGCGACGCTTAGCGAGTGACGCCAGCGTGCTGTGGATTCTGCAAGTGCTCAACGCTTGGGAAGCAAAGCCGACCACGCTCGGCGGACGCAAATTGGTCGATCTGGAAACGACCGAGGAGGCGAACCTGCAAGTCGTCGAGAAGACGATTGCCGAGTACTTGGCCCGATTACTCACGCTGCAGCAAGAACTCGCGCGAGCCTGCCGCCGCGTTCACGCGACGTTTGCAATTCTGATCGCCGAACGCGGGTTGCTCGACTTGTGCGGCAACGAACTGTGCGCTGCGGAAATTCTGCGGCCGACGTGACGGGCTGTTTGCTTCGGGTGGCACAGCTTGCTTCAAGCTGTGTCACCCGGGTTTGGTTTCACCGGTGTTGGGTCGTTTTTTGTGCTCACTCACGGCTCATCGACCAACCGAATCTCCACCTCGTCTGTCACCGGCCAGCCGGTTTCATCTGGCATCGAGACTCGCAGCTTGAGCGTTTTCGAAGAACTCCGCCCAACATTCTCCGCAGCGAATCGCAGCGTCAGCGTGCCGGAGTTCGAGCCTTCGGGGACATCGACAGGATCGCAGATCATCCCCGCGACCGATCTGGGAACGAGCAATTCGACATGCACCGGGCCGCGCAAGCCGTTGCCGCGAGCGACTCGGAACGGGAGGCGAGTCTCGATCCCCGGTTCACGGCGGATGCTCCGCAGAGTCGTCTCGACGTTCAACCGATTCGGATCGATCAGCACGATGCACTGCTCGTTCTGATCCACCGAAGTGTGGCTGACGATGTGCTTGCTGCCATCCGCATCAGCGACTTCGCCGAAGACCGCGAGACAGGTGCGACTCGTGCGGCCGATCTCCATGTGCGAAGGCAACGTGAACGGGAACTCGAACTCCGACACGCCGGCCGCGAGCGACACCTTCGGCCCGGTCACCCCTTGCAGATGCCGAGCTTGTCGATCGGCGATCTCAATCCACAGCGGACCTTCAAAGCCGTTGCGCTCGACGCGATATCGCCGAGTGAACGTGCTGCCGCGCGGAGCGTACTTCGTCTCGAAGATTCCTTTGAGCTTGAAGGATGTCGGCACGGCGACGCGCAGCAGCAGGTCGGTCGATTCGGACTCGGACACGGGGCGCTGCACTCGCGCGGCGACCGACCGTTCTTCTTCGCCGACTTTCCATTTGCCGACGATTCGCAAGCGGCTGGTGGCGATCTTTGCGGCCGCATCGGCCTTCAGCACGACATCGACTTGGTTTTGGCCTTTGCCGAGCTTGTTGCCGGACACGGCGACGCCCTCGGGCAGCCCTCCGATGTCCAGCGACACTTCGTCCGCGAAACCAGCCGGGCGTTCGGCGAGCACTTTGATTTTGACTTCGCCTGCTCGCAGCAATGTGACGGAATCCAAGGCGGTCGAGAGTTGTAACGTCGCATCGCTCGGGCGATTGATGCGGACGCGATACGCGAACGCCGGACCTCCGCGAGAACTGAGGCCGTCTTTCACCTTCAGCGTGAAGGTGCCGTCCGCCGGCAGCGTGAAGTTCAGCACGCAATCGGTCTGCCCGTTGGCCAAGTCGTCGGCATTCGCGACGGCATTGCCGTTCGCATCGAGCAGTGTCAGGACGCCATCCAATTCGGAACCGAGCCGACTGGCTCGCAAGTCGAACTGCCAGGCGTCCCCTTTCTTGCCGGTGAAGGTCCACAGGTCGGAGTCCCCCGCTTGTTCGATGCGTCCATTGAGCACACAAGGTAGTTCAACGGTTTTGGCGTGAGCAATCTCGTTGTTCGGTTCCGCTTCGAGGTGTTCCGTCAAGTCATCCGTTTCGAGGAACGCGTTGGTTGTTCCGCCTGCGATGGGAACGCTCAGAAACGCGAGTCCGCTCGTTGAGCCGCCTGAAGGCGGGACTACGAACTCGACTCGCTCGCTCGGTAGATTGGCTCCGAAGAGTTGCAGCGGCACCGCCGTGCCTCGCTTGCCTCCGAGTGGATAGACGCGATCCAGCCACGGCCCTGACGAGATTGTCAGGCGATAGACGAAGTGTTGCAGACCCTCGAACCGGATGTCGTGAATCCGCACCGTGTATTTGCCCTCGCTGGGTGCGGTGAAACGGACGAACGAGTCGAGTCCGAACGTGTCCGAGTTCTCGGCGAGGACTTGGCCATTCGGGCCGAGTACCTCCAATCGCGAGTCGAGTCCCGATCCGATTCGTGCGGCGTTGACCTCGCAGGTGACCACTTGCCCGGCCTTGGCTTCGAGCGTCCAGTCATCGACGTCCTCTCGCGGAAAGATGCGGCCGTTGATCGTGACCGGCAGCATCAGCGACTTCGACGGCGCATTTTCTTCCAATTCCTCTTCGACGATCTCCGGCAGATCGCCAACGACGAATCGCATCCCCGGCGCGATCCCTTGCGATGTCGTGCAGTGCCAGTACCGAACTCCCAGCGGAGCATCGGCCGCGACCTTGATCTCGCCAGCGTAGTCCTTGGGGTAGTCCTCTTTTTGCTGCGACGCGGGTTGCAGAATGATCGGTCCCTCAAACCAAGTCGTCTGCGTCCGCTCGATGGGCGAGCGACCTTCGACGCCGGGGCCGATGATCAGGAAGTCCGCCTTGTCGTGCAAGAAGTGACCGCCGATGCGAACCGGGACTGTCTTGCCGCGCTGGCCACCGGGCGGGAAGACATACGCCGCCGTGGGCGACTCCGACTTCGCCACGGTTCCAGTGCTCAGCAACGCCGAGAACACGCACAGGCCGACCATCAAACGGGACGCCATGATTCACCTCCACGGACCAGCGTAGATATACGGGTATCGAGACTCAAGTGGAGGATGGGCACGACTCGAAGATCGTCGCGACTCCTTGGCCTTGGCCGACGCAGAGCGTGGCGAGTCCGAGCTTCGCTCCGGTGTCTTTCATGCGGTGCAGCAGCGTCGTGGCGATGCGTGCTCCGCTGGCCCCCAGTGGATGGCCGAGCGCGATGGCTCCGCCGCGCGTGTTGACCTTCGATTCGTCGATGCCCAGCAGCTTCAAGACCGACAGCACCTGCACAGCAAAGGCTTCGTTGATCTCGATGCAGTCGATGTCGGACAGCTTGAGCCCCGCTCGCTTCAGAGCTTTGTTCACGGCCGGCACCGGGCCGATGCCCATTTCTTCGGGAGCAACTCCGGCCACAGCCATCGAGCGGACTTTTGCCAGTGGCTTGAAGCCGAGCTCGCGGGCCTTGTCCTCGGACATCAGCAGCAATGCCGCCGCGCCGACGCTGACTTGCGAAGCGTTGCCGGCGGTCACGCTGCCGCCGGCGGGATTGAACGCGGGAGGCAGTTTGCTCAAGCCATCGACCGTCGTTCCCTCGCGAAGTCCTTGATCGGTGGCGATCAGCGACTTCAAGCCGATCTCGTTGCGGCCCCAAGTCGGGATGATCTCAGCGGCGAACGCGCCCGAGCGAGTCGCTTCGCACGCGGACTGCTGACTGCGAGCGGCGAACTCATCCTGTCGCTGGCGGCTGATGCCGTACTTCATCGCCAGGAACTCGGCGGTCAGGCCCATGTTCATGATCGCCTCGCTGTGCTTGCGGAACAGCGACGGCGCGGGGTTGTAGTCCTTGTTCGCCGGAATGTGATCCATGTGCTCGACGCCGCCAGCAATCTGAATGTTCTCGACTCCGGCCATGATCGCCATCGCACAGTCGTTGATCGCCTGCAGGCTCGACGCGCAGTTGCGGTTGATCGTCACGCCGCCAACTTCGATCGGCAGGTCGGCCATCAGCACGGCGATGCGACCAATGTCGTAGCCTTGCTCGCCCTGCTGCTGCACGCAGCCCCAGCGGACGTCCTCGATGAGTTGCGGTTCGATGCCGGTTCGCTCAACGAGTGCCTTCAGCAACCCCGCCGAAAGTTCATCGGCCCGCACGTCGCGGAAGTAGCCGCTGTCGGCCGAGGCTTTGGCAATCGGAGTCCGAACGGCATCGACGATGACAGCAGTAGGCATGACTCGCTCCTTCAAGGTTCAGACGCAGCGAGGTATCTCAGATCGAACACCCAAAACCTGCAATCGCAAAATCCATAAATTTAGAGCGCATCACGGACCTCTGTAGCGGTATCCGCAGTGACGGAAGTCGTTCTGCGATTCGGTTGGGGTGAAGCGATCGAGGAGTTGGCCGCAGAGGTTCCACAGGCCATCGACGGTGCGTTCGTTGGCGCTGCGGACGAGCCATTTGAACTTGGCGAAGACCAGTTCGATGGGGTTGAGGTCCGGACTGTACGGTGGCAGGTCGAGCACTCGCGCACCGACCGCCGCCACGGCTTCGCGGATGCCAGCGACTTTGTGCGTGGAGAGGTTGTCCATCACCACGAGGTCTCCCTCAGACAGCGTGGGCGCGAGATGATCTCGTACATAGGCCAGGAACATTTCACCGTTGATCGGACCATCGACCACCAGCGGCGCGGTCAGCCCTGAAGAGCGCAGTGCCGCCAGGAACGTGGTCGTTTTCCAATGACCATGCGGGACTTTGGCAATCAACCGTTCGCCTCGACGCGCTCGCCCTCGCAGTCGGGTCATGTTCGTTTTGACCCACGTTTCGTCGAGAAACACGAGCCGCTGGATGTCGAACCCGGCTTGAGCGAGTCGGAACTCGGCACGCCGAGGGGCGGACTGCGCAACAACTCAGGCAAAACTACAACATCCTCGCCGTCGATTGGCATGGCGATGTGGCCGATCTAGCGAACGGTTCTGACCCCAATCGCAACCCTAACGACACTGATCTCCGTGTCCCTTTAGTTGTTGATGCGTACGCGGCAGCAATTGGGGGAGTACTTGGTGGGCCATTAGGGGCCGCTGCGGGTGTAGCCGGGACTCTGAGCATTGAGTTCGTAGCCTCCCTCTTGGATGCGAGGCATTCCGCAGATAACGGAATCCAAGCCGCAATTCCTCTCGCAAAGAAATTGATCTGTGCGGGGGCGATTCCGTCGAAGATGACGCTCGTCGGCCACAGCAATGGCGCAGGCTTCATGGCCAGCCTCGCCCAAGGACTGTGGACTGGAAATGAACCGCATCAAAAGGTGTCGAGACTGTCCTCTCTCGATGCTCCGAAATTGACTATTGCCTGGAAAACCAGGGCGATTGCGCGATACTGGGCAAGCTGCGATAGTTGCGGCATGGCGATTTGAGGAGTCCGCTCGACAGGATGTTGGGCGATCAAATCGCGTTCGTGTTGGAGGACGAGCATCGTGCCCAAGAAGTCGAGTGTGCGTTTGAC
>CAMAWN010000206.1 GCA_945861865.1 Candidatus Kuenenia stuttgartensis
GGTGGCGGCACCGATTGCTTTGAGATCTCCGCCATTGGCAAGCTGACGCTGACCGCGACCGCGCTGTCGTTTGGCACAGCCACGCCAATGCCCAAGATCACGCTGGCCGGCTTTGAGAAAATGATTTGGACCGGCGGAGACAACGGTGACTCGTTCAACGCTTCGGCATTCGCATTTCCGGTCACGCTCAACGGTAGCGGCGGTGATGACACGCTCACCGGGGGAAGCAAGGAAGACGTGCTGCTGGGCGGTGCAGGGCAAGACTCGCTGATCGGCGGTCTCGGCCGCGATTCTCTCGATGGTCAAGACGGCAACGACACGCTCGTCGGCGACAAGGCCGATGCCACCACCACTCCCGCCACGCGCGGTCTCCTCAAGGGAGGCAACGGCGACGACCTGTTGCAGTTCACCAACGACTCGGCCCTGACGCTGTCGAACGCCGCGCTGTTTCTGGCAACAACAACGACGGCAACCACTTCGCAGGTCACGCTGGAATCATTCGAGCGCGCGCAGCTCGTCGGCGGAGCGGCCGCGAATGCGATCCATGCGTCCGCGTTCTCGCTCGGCTCGGTCACGCTCAGTGGTGCCGCCGGCAACGACACGCTCACGGGCAGCCCCGGCAACGACTCCCTCGACGGCGGTGCCGGCCACGATTTGCTCGATGGCCAATCCGGCACCGATACGTTGACGGGTGGCACCGAACGAGACTTCCTCATCGGCGGACTCGGAGCCGATTCTCTGTTCGGAGGGACCGGTGACGACATCCTCGTCGGCGGCACCACGAATCTGACCGCCGCTGCCATCACCGCCATCATGGCCGAATGGACCAGCAGCCGAACCTACGCTCAACGAGTCGCCAATCTCCAACGCGGCGTCGGCACCAACGCGGCCTTCAAACTCAACGCGACGACCATCCAAGACGATTCCGCCAACGACACGCTCTCCGGTGAAGCCGACTCCGATCTCTTCTTCCAGTCCGCGGGCGACGTGCTGGACGCGATCAACGGCGAAACCATCAACTAGGCAGTGCTGACATTCACGCGAGGAGGATCATGGTTGCGGCCAAGTGAAGGAAGGCGAGGAAGTTGCGAGCGGTTTTGTCATAGCGAGTCGCGATCCGTCGGCATTGCTTAAGCCTCGCGAATAGTCGCTCGATGTGATGTCGCTCGCGGTACAGTTGCTGGTCGTAAGGGCGTTGAACTTTGCGGTTCCTCTTGGGAGGAATGACCGCTTGGCCGCCCTGATCGTGGATCGTCTGAAGCACTTGGTCGCCATCGTAGCCCTTGTCAGCGATCACTTGTTCCGCCGCGAGTCCCTCCAGCAGCGGCACGGCCTGAGTGATGTCGTGCGTCTGGCCGGGCGTGAGCAAAAACTTCACCGGGTTGCCGAGTCCATCGCAGGCCGCGTGAATCTTCGTGCCGAATCCGCCTCGTGACCGGCCAAGCTCCTGAGGCCCGCTTTTTTTCGAGCTCCCGCCGCATGAACGTGAGCGCGAATGATCGTGGCATCGAGCATCACCCACTCCAGATCGGGGTCTTGGAGGGTGTCGAAGACCCGCTGCCACACCCCCTTCTTGGCCCAGCGATTGAACCGTTGAAAGATGCTGTTCGATTCGCCGAATCGTTCCGGCAGGTCGCGCCACGGTGCTCCCGTGCGAGCGATCCACAAGACCGCATCTAGGAACAACCGATTGTCGTCGCCGCTGCGTCCCGGACTTCCTGGCCGACCCGGCAACAGAACTTCCACACGCTCCCATTGCTCGTCTGACAACTCAAATCGCCGCATGACATTCCTCCTCCTTGAGGCAAAATCCATTCACGCGGTTTACCATCCCTCGCCAGTTTCGCAAATAGAATGTCAACACGGCCTAATTCAAAAAGAACTCTTCGCTCAGTAAACCAGCGTGGTGCCGATGTAGAAGCTGCGGCCCGGTTGCAGGACTTGGCGCGCGATCGGATTCTGGCTGCGGAAGTCGAAGTGTTCGCGGTAGGCCTTGTCGGTGAAGTTTTCCACGCCCGCGACGAGCGAGAGTTGATCGGTGAGCTGCCAGTAGGTGCGCAGATTCCAAAGTGTGAAGCCGGGCGTCGTGCTCTCCAGCAGGCTTTGAGCAACTCGGTCTTGATCGTCGACGACCCGCGCGGAGAGTTCCGCGTTCCACCGCACGGTTTGAATGGTGCCATTCAGCCGCAGGCCCGTTCGGAATTCGAGCGGAGGAATTCCCGGAAGCGGTTCTTCATTCCTGAGGACTGTTCCCGAAGGCAACACGGCGTTCTGTCCGCGCACTGCGTTGGGATCGCGTGTGCTGGCCGTTCCGCTAGCGGTGCTGCCACTGGCCTGCACCGTCGAGAAATCTCCGTTGCGCGTCTGATCTGTTCCCTCCACAAAGTTGGCCAGCCCGAACACGGACAACCAAGGTGTGACCTGATACTCCGCGTCCGCTTCGAAGCCGTAGAGCGTGGCGAGGTCGGTGTTGACGTATTTCAAATTGATTTGATCAAAGGTTCCGAACGGCGGCGCTTGGACGGTGTTCAGAGCCTCGAAGGTGATCCGGTCTTGAACCCAGGCATGAAAGCCATTCACTCGCGCGCGCAGGCGGTCATCGGCATACTCCGCTCCGACGTCGACCTGCCAGCGGAGTTCGGGACGCAGTCGCGGATCGCCGGTGATGGTGTTGAGTCCGTTCTGCAATAGAAACATGAACGACTCGGCGACGTACAACTCGGTCAGCGACGGCGCGCGTTGCCCGTGACCGGCGGCGGCTTTGAGCTTCCACGAATCATCGACTTGATACGCCGCCGAAACGTAGGCCGCGCCCAACCCGAATGTCTGATCGAATTGCTGCGTTCCCAGAATCTGCGACAAGGAGAGCGGGAATTGGCTCGTGCTGAGATTCTGTAATTGCGAACCATCCTCGGTGACTTCGGTGCTGACGACATCCGCGCGGAGTCCCGTTTCCAAGGTGAGCCGATCCCACGTTTGATCCGTCAGCTTGGCGAACAGGCCCGGATTGACCGAAACCGACTGCGGGATCGGCGAGTTGCGGTTGTTGATCGCAAACGGATTGACGAGGCTGGAAATCTCGTCGAGTTCTTGCCGCAGCACACGCACGTCCGCTCCGGCCGAGAGTTCGCGTGTGGGTTCAAGCTGCCAAGTGGCTGCCGCTCGCGCCCCGGTGGACAGCGAATTCACATCGGTGAAACCAACGTAACTGCGATTGCTGAGCAGCGGAAACGACTGACGCTTCGCGGGGTTCTGCGCGTCGCCGATCAGTTGCGCGTCGTTGATCCAGGTTTCGACTTCCACGCGATCCGCGAAGTCCAACTGAGTGTGGACCCACGTCGCCTCGAAGGCATTCGTCACATGCGAGTCGATGTCGAACGCTTGGCCCGCCAGCTCGACGTCGTGTTGGTCCTGCAACAGATAAATCAGTTCCAGCGTTTGTCCCTCCGAAACATTGAATCCCAACGCGACGTCCACATCGGAAGACTGATAACTCGACGGAACCGTTGAGCCAAACTTTAAGACCGCTGGAAGCCGGCTGAGTTCCCCGCCGGAGCGATAGTCCGATCCGGTGCGCTGACCAAATCCCACGCGAACTCCCCAGTCGGCTTCGGCATAGCTCAGCGTCTGCCGGCCGTACCACTGGTCCCCGTTCTCTTGATACTCCAGTCCGGTGGAACCGCCAATGTCCGGACCATCCTCGGATCGCGGACTGGTGGCCAACTTGAAATCAATGAAGTCCGAGCCGGGTCCATACTCCACCGCGTATGGTCCCTTGATGACGTTAATCTCGGAGATCAACCGCGAGTCGAGCTTGCTGAGCACCGTGTCGAGGTCGATGCGGGTCGGCACCCAGTACGACCCCGAAGCAGAAAGCTGTCCCACGCGGCTGCCGCGAATGCGCGGATCGGTGATGATTGGGTTCCTCTTCTGAGTGGTCACGCCTTGCCCACGTGCCGACTGTCCCAACAGACTGCCCGCGTCCGAGGTTGCGCGGGCTTTCGCCTCGATCCCGAGCACGCGATCCGTCGCAACCTGGGGACCGGTCGCGCGTGGCGCGAGTCGCAGATCGCTCCGCGGTGCATCGCCACGAAAAATATTCGCCGTTAGCGCATCGACTCGGGCGGCCGACAACGGCATCTCCGGTTGCACGGGCAGCGGCTCCAATGGAGGAGCGTCTTGAAAGCGACTGAACGAAATCACTTGAAATAGCGAATCGGGCGACTCGGTCCAGACCAAGCTGTTGAGAATCCAAAACCGTGCTGCTGACGTTTCGTGGGCTTCAATGCGAGCACGGCTCGACTCCGACAATTCAACGCGTTCCTCCGCCAAGACGCCGGTCATCGCACAGAACAACGCCGCCGCCGCCGCCACGGGGATCACCCCCCGAAGTCGGGACCGCCAGGGTCGCTGAAGACGTTGGCGTACGGTCATGCCGTTGAGATCCGCGTCCGAGTCCGTTCACGCAGATGCCGCAATCCATTGCGGCAATTCCACAAGGTCATTTATCGGACCTGATACGGAGGCCGCCGCAGACAGGTTCAAGTCCATGTCTTCCGTGCGACTCCTTTTTTCGGCACGACTCGTCCCGACAACGCGGCTTCGCGGTACTACGCGACCGACAAGGTCATCCTAAATCCCCTAAAGGTGGACGGCCCTTCAGGACCGCTCGGTCGGGGGTGAGACCCGATCTACAGCTTCTCAACTTGAGCCGATGTCGCTTCTGACTTCAGCGTTCGCAAACGTGACGAGCCAGGAACTGTCTGCTGCATTTGCTCGTCTGCCCGCTGATAGTGTTTGCGGGCGGTGTCATGGTCTCCCATCGCCACGGCCAACAGCGATTCCAGAAACAGTTGTTCTCCCGACGAGTCCTGGCCGAGTTCGCGACTCCGTTTGAGGGATTGTCGACAGTCCACTAATCGCTGATTGCGAAGCTGTGCGAGTGCGAGCGTACGCCACATCCGCGGATTATCGCTGGCGGCGTCTGCGGCGCGTTGGGCGAGTGTTGCCGCGCGAGTCGTCTGAGACTGGCTTGGCTCGGCATTGTGCAGCAACAGCCACGCGAAGCTCTCGTCCCAAACGGCGTTGGCGGGCAATTGTTCGCGGATGCGGATCGCCGCCTCGACTTGAGTTTTTGCGGCCGCCGGCTCAGCACTCTCTTGCAGCACCGCCGCCAAATGAAACCGAGTCCAGGCGGCGGAGTCTCGGTATCGAGACGATTGTGCCGAGTCCTGCCGCAAGAGTTGCTCCCACAGAACAATGGCGGCTTCGAACTGTTCGCGAGCCTTTGGAAAATCCGTGCTCAACGTGTGAAGTTGGCCGCGCAGCGACGCCATGAGCGCCTGTTGTTCACGATATTGAGGCAGATCGTGCTCCGCGATTCTCTGGTCGAGATGACTCGTGGCTTCCTCCAGCGTTCCGTGGGCCAATTCGAGTTCGTGGCGGTCGCGCAGCACTTCTGCGAGCGTGATCCGCGCTTCAACTTCGCGATCCTGATAGCGAGAGTCTTCGGGGTACTGATTCGCCAGTCGGATGAACCCGTTGATGCCCTCGACGGCGACCGCTTTGGCTGGTTCGGATTCACCACGCCGATTGAACAGGCTCGCCAAGTTCATGCGAACAGCGGCGAGATTGAACTCGTAGTGCGGAATCTCTGGCTGCGCGCGAGCTAACTCGGCATAGGCCGCGATTGCCTCCTCGTACACTGCGGCTGGCTCATGGCCGGCACCGCGGAGCGCGTTCGCCAAATCAATCTGACTGGTGGCCACGCCCTCCAATAATTCGGGATTGCTGGCATCCAGCTCGTACAGCTTCGACCAAATCGCCAGCGACTGTTTGATCTTGTTGGCCGCGAGATCAAACTCGCCGCTCCGTTGGAGCAGTTGCCCCAGCGTGCTGAGCGTGGTCGCCCACCCGCGCTGTGCCAAGGTCTCGGTGCCAGTCTCAGCGAGTTGTTGGTAGATCGCTTCTGCTTCACGCAAGGTGTCGATGGCCGAAGTGGCCAGCCCCATCTCTTTCCAGAGCAGCCCAAGCTGAAACAACGCCGACGCAAGTTCCAAACGTGAGGCTGGCCCGGCTTGCCGCAGTTCCGCCAATGTTGGTTCCAATCGCTGCCGAGCTGACAGGAAGTCATGCAACGCGCGATCGCTGGCCGCCGATCTCACCCGAATTTGTCTCGCCAGCGTGATGACGTCGTCCGCCAATTTTGTGGAACGCAATGGCTCAGAAAACCGAGCGGCCTTATCCCAAGATTGGATCGCTTCGCGATGTTCGGACAACACGCTGTGGACATCACCCAGCCGCACCAAACTTCGCGCGAGCTCCAATTGCATGTCAGGATTCTGGCTCGGCGAGTCGGTCAACTCCTGGTAATAACCGGCGACCATTTCTAGCAAGTTCTTCCGCACCGCCTGCAAGCGCGGCAAATGCCGAATCTGGTCAGAGATGGGAGTGATGCGGGCGATTGCCTGCTGCGACTGCCGGAATCGTGTGAGCGCTTCCGCGAACGCCGCTTGCTCGTGACGCCATGCGCGATGAATCAACATTCCCGCGACGGAAACCGTCACGAAGATGACAACCGCCAGACCAGCCGTGACCCGCTTGAGCCAACGAATGCGTTCCAGGCGCGAAGCGGATTCTTCTTTCGCGGCGTGGATTCGTCCGAGCAACTCCGCGTGGACCGGATGCGAGTCATCCAACTGCTCGGCGGCGAGATCATAGTCTTTGCGTTCGAAGGCGGTGATCGCGTAGTCAAACCTCGCGCGGGATAATCCGGCACTGGCTCGCGCATTGCCGTCCCACAACCGCAACGCTTCTTCAAATTCGATCAACGCCTTCTCAAAGGTCCGATAGGTTCCTGACTCGCGGGCATTTTGCAGTTCAGCTTCGGCATGGATCGCCAGCGCAAGGCTGCTGGCATGAGCCTGGAACTCTCGGATCGCCGCCTGAAATGCTTTCGCGGACGGATACCGATCCGCCGGCTGTGTCGCCATCGCCGTCAGAGCGATGGCCATGAGGTCATCGTGTCGATCGGTCGGCACGATTTCATTACGGATGGCCGCCTCCAAACATTTTCTTGCATTGGAGCCAGCGTGCGGAGACTTTCCAACCAGACTGCGAAACAACAATGCTCCGAGCAAATAAACGTCACTGAGCGGCCCAATGAGTTCGACATTCCCCGCCGCCATTTCCGGAGCCATGTACTGCGGAGTCCCTGCCGGTCCACTGTGCCGGATGGCATTGGGCTTGTGAAAGTCAGGCGTCGGCAGAGCCAGCCCCCAATCCATCACCAGCACTTCTCCGAACTCGCCGATCATGACGTTGTCCGGTTTGAGATCTCGATGCACGACGCCTCGCGCATGCGCGAAGCCGATGGCATCTGCAACACGCAACAAAATGTCGAGGTTCTCCGCTTCCGAATTCGTGCCGATGATCTTCGACCAAGGCGTGCCTCGGACTTCCTTCATCGCATAACACGATTCACCGTTATGGTTCGAGCACAGTTCATAAATCGGCACAATGTTGGGATGTTCGAGCGCCCCGGTGATGACGGCTTCAGCCAGAAAGCTCTCGCGCACGGCAAGGTTGTTCGCGACCGAGGGCTTGATGACTTTGATGGCCACGGATCGGTCCAGCGACCTCTGCCGAGCCAAATACACTTTGCCCATGCCGCCCCGGCCCAACTCACGAATGATCTCGAAATCGACGTCGGAGGCGGCAGGTTGCCCCAGCGAGGAAACTTCGCGCCGACGAATTGCCAACGTGGACGCAAATCCGGGGAATCCGGTGCCGGGCGTTTTGATGGCACCTTGGTCAATCGTTTCGATCAACGTGCGTTGGTCGTCGAGTGGCTCGACGGGGCTGTCTGTTTCGCGAGTGGCTGCTGATTGGTTTCCCGTGGGGGTCATGACTCCCTTCTCGAACAACTTTAGCGGCACCGCCGAATCCCCAAGGACTTTGGTCGAGGTGACCGGCAGCGCAGGCGTGGGTTGGATTTCCACAATCGTGGCCGCCGCGCGATCTTGATCGGTCTCCTCAGAACGCATCGGTGCCAACAGTGGCGTCTTGGCGTCCGCGCGTTCCAGTTCCGAAACGGCAGCGGACGGGGCAACCTCGCCGGTTGGAGTGCCCGACGTGCATTTGCCAATCGGATGCGATGCAGAATCTTGAGAGGTCATTTGATGATTTCTTTGAGTTGTTGCCGCTAACAGCAAGTGGAGTCACTTGCTTGCGCTAGTATCAGCCCCTTTGATCACTATGACTCAAGGACGGAGTCCCGGCGATCACGACGAGCGACGTTCGGCTGTCGCTCGCAAATCAGAGAAGAATACGAAAATTGGAGCATCAAATCATGTTGCATCGGAACTGGCTGGCGGGACCGCAGCAATGGAGTTCGGTACAACGGTCGCGAGTCGCCCAGGGTCGAAAGCCCCAGCGACTTTCTTCCGTGGCGATTGAAGAACTCGAATCTAACTTTTGTTTGAGCGCGGCGGCAGACGATCACCGTTCGCCTGCGGACTCACAGCTTGCCGAGCGGCATTCTAGTTCAGTTGACTCCGGCTGCGATGTCCAGACATTAGACCATGGGTCGACGAACTTCGCTAACAGCAGCTTAGACCTACGAGCCGCGAGCCGTTCAGGGGTTGGGATCACAGGGACTCTGGCTTGTCACGTCCAGTGAGCAAGATCATCGGGGCGTGGTCTTTCCGGCTGAATGCCTCGCTTGCGGCCCGAATGTAGGTTTCCGCGCCTTCGTCGGATTGGTCGTATTGTAACCGTAGCCTGCCGGTTTGTGCGGCGATCAAGTCGGTCGCCAATTTGACGGTGCGAGCGTTGTCTTCCCGAAACGGGTGATGGCCAGGAATTTCCCTTGTATCTCACCGACCGCGCGGCAGAACTCCGCATCGGTAGTCAGCGAGTTGCTCGGAAAGCGTTGAAGCACGTCCTTCTCAAAGCCAGTCATCGACCGATCCAAAAACGCGGCAGCCGGCGCAGACGTGGCGATTCCAGCGCTCGCAGTTTTCGCTTTGTTGATCGCCGGCTTGGAGCGCGGCACAACTCAAAAGAAGCACATCAAACACGATCATTCCGAGGTGGCAAGCACGAGACTTGATGGTGGCCATCATGGCGTCTCAGTATTTGGGGGACACTCTTGTCCGTTATTATTCTCGACGTAGCGGACGGGCAAGAATGTCCATCCTACGCGAACGGATTGCGGTTGAACTTTTGGTACGGCAGACGTGTGCCGCGAACAAAGAAATCGTCCGCGGCGATTGTGGTCGGAGGTCGAAATCCGTTGACTCCGAAGAATGTCACCACGTCATCTTGGTCGACGCCGTCACCGCTGACTCCGAAGCCTCCGGCCAGCACTCCAGACTTGTAGACCGGTGCGCTGCCGGGGAAGAAGATGACTCCGTTTTGATTGGCGATGTTGGCCACCTGTCGGAAATTGCGGCCGGGGTTGAACGAATCAAATCCCAATACCGACACGAAATCTGTCGAAGCGACCGGCGCTCCGTTGTTCTCGACCGCTCCGGCAGCGATGTTGGGATTTGTCGACTTGAGCAAGGCTGTCTTGAAGCCAGGATCGTTAAGGATTGAAAAATCTCCGGGCTTGCT
>CAMAWN010000207.1 GCA_945861865.1 Candidatus Kuenenia stuttgartensis
CGTCTTCACGTCGCTGTATGGGACGCCGGAAGATTTGACGAACGACGGTTATCGTCGCCTGATGTGTAATGGCATTTTCTGGGCGCTCGGCCTGGAAGACAAAATCACGCCGGACATGAACGTCGCCACCGTTGGCCCTTTCAAGCCCAATACCTTTGGCAATCAAACACATGCTCGCGGCATCAAGCCGGAAATGTATGCCGGATTCGAAAGCCCGATTCCTGCGAACAACAACACGAAGCAACCCGCCGCAAAAGAAGGGGACAAGAAGGACAAGCCGAAGAACGACAAGCCTCAAACAGCGGCCTCGGAGAAGCGACCAGAGAAACCCCTCGCCACCGGCAAACTCGCTCGCTTTGTTCGCATCGAGCTTCCCGGCGACAAACGCATTCTGACTCTGGCCGAAGTGGAAGTGATCAGCGGCAACAAGAACATCGCACCGAATGGAACCGCGACTCAATCCAGCACCAACGGCGACGCGACGGCGGCCAAGGCGATTGATGGCAATAAATCACCCGACTGGAGCAAAGGCGGGCAGACTCACACGACGATCGCCGGCTCCACGAATCCCTGGTGGGAACTCGATCTGAAAACGTCCGCGAAGATTGAAAAGGTCGGCATCTGGAATCGTGACGGCTTCGAGCAGCGGCTGGACGGCTTCACCATCACGCTGTTGGATGAGGATCGGAAAGAAGTTTTTCGCGCGGTGAATGTCGCCGCGCCGGAGGTGATGGTCATTGATGTCGAGAACGATGGCCGGATGACCTGGCTCACCTACAGCGGGAAGACCGGCGAGCCCGTCAAAGGGGGCGGAAAGACCACGCAAGACGGCGGCAAGAAGAACAATCCGAAGCCGTCCAATGATCCTTCGCTCGCCGACGTGCCGGCGGACTATCGTGATCCGCTGCCGTTTGCGTTTCAGCAGGGGGATGTCGTCGCGGTTCTGGGGAATGGCTTGCCGGATCGGATGCAGCACGACGGTTGGCTGGAGACGCTGTTGCAGAGCGAGCTGCGCGGCAAACAAGTTCGCTTCCGCAACATGAGCGCCAGTGGCGACCGACCGGACTCGTTCCCGCGCAGCAGCGGAGCGACGTCGATGACGGAGTACCTGCAACATGTGAAGGCCGATGTCGTCTTCGCGTTCTTCGGCTACAACGAATCGTTTGATGGCGTTGATAAGGCCGGCGAGTTTCAGCAGAAGCTGGTTGCGTTCGTCAAAAGGACTCGCGGTTCGAAAGCCAACGGCAAGTCGTTCCCGCGCATCGTGTTGTTCAGCCCGATTGCTCACGAGAACACGGGCAATCCGAACGTGCCGGATGGCAAGGCTCACAACGTCCAACTGGAAGCCTACACGGCGGCGACGGCAGCGGCGGCCAAGGAAGCGGGTGTGGTCTTCGTCGATCTGTTCCATCCTTCGCGCGCGCTGTTCAAGGGAGCCAGCTCGCCGCTGACGATCAATGGCGTGCATTTGACCCCCGAAGGGAATCGCCAACTGGCGGAGGTCATCGCCTCGGCATTGCTCGGCAAGCCGGCGACCACTTCGTCGGCGATGGAACCATTGCGTCACGCGGTGCTCGACAAAGCCAATCACTGGAATAACCGCTATCGCGCTCGCGATGGCAATGACGTGTGGGGCGGGCGCTCCACGTTGAAGTTCACGAACGACCAAACCAACGCCGTCGTGTTGCAGCATGAGCTGTCGATGCTCGATGTGATGACCATGAATCGAGACGCCCGCGTGTGGGCCGTGGCTCAGGGCAAAGATGTCGTCGTCGATGACAGCAACGTGCCGAAGCCCGTCGTAGTGATTTCCAACGTCGGCGGCGGCAGCAAGAGTTCCAGCGCGATGAAGGAAGGCAAGCTGAACTACATCAGCGGCGAAGAGGGCCTCAAGCACATGGCGGTCGCGGAAGGTTTTGAAGTCAGCCTGTTCGCCGATGAAGCTCGGTTTCCGCAGCTCGTGAATCCGGTGCAGTTGCAGTTCGACACCAAGGGGCGATTGTGGGCCGCCGTCTGGCCAACGTATCCCAAGTGGGAACCGCTGAAGGAAATGAACGACGCGCTGATCATCGTTCACGACGACAACAACGACGGCAAAGCAGACCGAGTGACCGAGTTCGCTCGCGTGCAGAATCCGCTCGGCTTTGAGTTCTGGAATGGCGGCGTCATCGTGACCTGTGCCCCCGAAATCCTGTTTCTCAAAGACACCGATGGCGACGACGTGGCCGATGTTCGCGCCATCCTGTTGCAGGGCCTCGATTCCTCCGACACGCACCACGCCGCCAACAATTTGATCTACGGACCCGACGGTGCGATCTACTGGCAGAGCGGCGTCTTCATGCAGCACAACCACGAACATCCGTGGGGACCGTCGCTGCAATCCGGGGCGTCCGCCATGTATCGGTTCGATCCCCGGCGTTTCACGATCTCGCTGCACGCCAACAATTCGCCTAATCCGCACGGCATCTCGTTCGACCATTGGGGCTATCACTACGCGACGGATGGAACCGGCGGTCGCGCGTATCAGGTCCGGCCAGACGGAAAAGGCTTCGCGATGCACGAACTCCTGAAGAAGGAAGTTCGTCCCGTGACCGCCAGCGAAGTGGTCAGCAGCACGCACTTCCCGGAATCAATGCAAGGAGATTTCCTGATCTGCAACGTGATCGGCTTCCTCGGCATCAAGCACTACCACTTGGAACGCAATGCGGAGAAGGGAACCGTTTGGGGAGAACCCGCCGGGGCCGAGCTAACCGTCACCACCATCAACGCGGACGGTTCCAAGACGCTCGATAAGTCACGCGGGCTGATGATGAGCGGCGACAAAAACTTTCGCCCTTCGGATGCCATCTTTGCTCCAGACGGATCGCTGTATATCAGCGACTGGCACAACGCCATCATCGGCCACATGCAGCACAACGTGCGCGATCCGAATCGCGATCACACTCACGGTCGCATCTACCGTATGACGGCGGTTGGCCGGCCGCTTCAGCAGCCGGTGGCCATCGACGGTCAGCCCATCGCCGCCTTGCTGGAGAACCTGAAGTCGCCGGTGGATTCCATTCGACATCGGACACGCGTTGAACTCAGCGAACGAGACTCGGCGGAAGTCATCGCCGAGACCAAGAAGTGGATCAAGACGCTCGATCCGAACTCACCGGCCGACGCACATCATCTGCTGGAAGCTCTGTGGGTTCATCAACAGCACAACGTCCGAGACTACCAACTGATGGGCGAGTTGCTGAAGTCCCCGGACCCTCATGCTCGCATCGCGGCGAACACGGTCAAGCACCTGTGGTTCAACGTCGAAAGCACGATGCGCGGAGGCGTGATCGCCGCAGAAAAGCTGGCCGCCGCCGAGAAGTCTGGCATCCTGAGCGACACTCCCGAACTGACAACGATTCGCATCAGCACGATCCCCGAACGCATGCTGTACGACGTCACGGAATTGACGGTGAAGCCGGGGAAGAAGGTCAAACTCACCTTCGCGAATCTCGACTTCATGCCGCACAACATTCTGCTGGTGAAGCCGGGCACGGACAACGACATCGGTCTAAAGGCGATGGCACTCGGTGCCGGTGGTTTCGCGGTGAGCTATGTGCCGGAGAGCCCGGACATCCTGTGGTCCAGCAAGCTCGTTGATTACGGCAAAGAACAAGTCATCGACTTCACGGCTCCGCAGGAAGAAGGAGCCTATCCCTACATCTGCTCGTTCCCCGGTCACCACCTGCTGATGCGCGGCACGCTGTATGTGACGAACGACCTGAAAGCGTTCCTCGTCAAGAACCCCAAGCCGGTCGTCAAGCTGACCGAATGGAAACTCAGCGACCTGCAACCAGACCTCAAGCGCGTCGATCAGCACCGCAATTTTCTCAAAGGCCAGCAGCACTTCACAAAACTGGCCTGCGCCCAATGCCACAAGATCACCGGTGCCGATCCCGCTCCCTCGGCCATTCATGACCATTCTCATGCGGGTCATTCACATGGCCCCAGTCTGACGGTCGGCCCGGACCTGACCGACGTCGTCAAGAAGCACAAAGGGGACGCGAAGGTGCTGTTGCAGGAGATTCTCGAACCGTCCCGCAACATCGAAGAGAAGTATCGCAAGTTCATCTTCGAGATGGAGTCCGGCAAATTTGTCACCG
The DNA here is from genome assembly GCA_945861865.1 of Candidatus Kuenenia stuttgartensis. Taxonomy (GTDB): domain Bacteria; phylum Planctomycetota; class Planctomycetia; order Planctomycetales; family Planctomycetaceae; genus SXKJ01. Next base: position 4,143 of record CAMAWN010000207.1, read on the forward strand.
GCAATATCGTCTCCGAGGACAAAGAGACCGTGACCGTCCAGACCGGCCCGACCCCGGATCAGCAGCAGAAGCTCACGAAAAAAGAAATCGAAACACGACGCCCGTCGCCGGTCTCCATCATGCCCGCGGCGATCCTCAACCCATTGGACAAAGAACAGATCCTGGACCTGCTCGCGTATCTGCTCGCAACGGGCAAAGCGGATCACCCTGCGTTCCAACAACAGAAGAAGTGACCTACCTCACATGAGCAAACCCGACAACACCAACCAATTCCTGCTCTACACCGCGCCGGACGGGGCGGTGAAGGTGGAGGTGTTTTACAAAGACGAAACGGTCTGGCTGACGCAGAAGGCGTTGGCGGAGCTGTTCGGAGTGCAAGTGCCGGGCATCAACAAGCACTTGAAAAACATCTTTGAATCCGGGGAACTGGTGGCGGATTCAGCTATTTCCATTTTGGAAACAACTGCCGCCGACGGCAAAAACTACCAGACCCGCTACTACAACCTCGACGCCATCATCGCCGTGGGCTACCGAGTCAACAGCTATCAGGCCACGCAGTTCCGCATCTGGGCCACGAAGACGCTGCGCGAGTTCCTCATCAAGGGCTTTGTGCTGGACGACGAACGGTTGAAGCAGGGGAAGCGGGCCTTTGGAAAGGACTACTTCGAGGAACTGCTGGAGCGCATCCGGGAAATCCGGGCCAGCGAGCGACGTTTTTATCAGAAGCTCACGGACATTTACGCGCTGTCGCTGGACTACGACGCCGAGGCCCCGCTGACGAAAGAGTTTTTCGCGACCGTGCAGAACAAGCTGCATTGGGCGATCACCGGCCAGACGGCGGCGGAATTGATCTATGCCTCGGCGGACGCGACGAAAATCTACATGGGCCTGACAACGTGGAAGCACGGGCCGAGCGGAAAGATTCTGAAGTCCGACGTGGCGGTGGCGAAAAACTACCTGAGCGAGGCGCATATCAAAGAGTTGAACCGGATCGTGTCCGCGTATCTCGATCTCGCCGAGAATCGCGCCGAACGCGGCATCGTGATGAAGATGGCGGACTGGGTGACGTTCCTGCACAGCTTTCTGGAACTGTCGAATTACCCCATCCTTCAGGACAATGGCAAGGTGAGCGCGCTGGAGGCGAAGTTGAAAGCGGAAGGCGAGTACGAGTTCTATCGCCAGCGACAAGATGCGGAATTCCTCTCGGACTTCGACCGAGAGATCAAACGCCTTGAGGGCAAGAAACCTTGAAGAAACGAAGTAACTTTGTTTTGGACTGCGGCAGCCTGCTGCCGCTTTGAGCTTGGCAGCCTGCTGCCAAGAAATCACGGTGAGACGTCCTGCAGCAGGCTGCGGGACAGAAAGCGGCAGCAGGCTGCCGCAGTCCACATGGCACAAAGGATGACCTCCATGATTCGACATTGTTTGATCGTCCTCTCGGCGATGCTCGCGTTGACGACCTCGATCCTCGCTGCGGACGCGCCGCCGAACATCGTGATCTTTCTCGCGGATGATCTCGGCTATGGCGATCTGGGTTGTTACAGGCATCCGATCATGCAGACTCCGAATCTCGATGCGTTTGCCAAGCAGGGGACGCAGCTCACTCAGTGTTATGCGGCATGCGCGGTGTGCAGTCCGTCGCGGTCGGCGATCCTCACGGGGCGGACGCCGTATCGGAACGGGGTCTTCACCTGGATTCCCGAAGGTCGCGAGATTCATCTGCGGACCAGCGAGATCGCGCTGCCGAAGCTGCTCAAGGAACGCGGCTATGCGACGTGTCATGTCGGCAAGTGGCATCTCAACGGACACTTCAATAAGCCGACTCAGCCACAGCCGAACGATCATGGCTACGACTGGTGGCTGGCGACGCAGAACAACGCGGCTCGCAGCCACGAGAACCCCAGCAACTTCGTCCGCAACGGCCAGCCGGTCGGCAAGCTCGAAGGCTATTCCTCGGCTCTGATCGTCGATGAGGCCACCGCCTGGCTGAAGCAGCATCGCGACAAATCAAAGCCGTTTTTGTTGTCGGTGTGGGCTCACGAACCGCACTACCCGATCAAGTCTTCGCCCGAGTTCAAAGCCAAATACCCCGACCTGACCGACGACGTGCAGCGAGAGCATCACGCCAACGTCACGCAGCTCGATCATGCGTTCGGGAAACTGATGCGGACGCTCGATGAGTTGAAACTCGCGGACAACACGGTGGTCTTCTTCACCTCCGATAACGGCCCCGAAGGAGACGGCATCAAGAGCCCGGGACGCGGCTCGACGGGCGGCCTGCGCGGTCGCAAGCGAGCCGTTTACGAAGGAGGCATCCGCGTCCCCGGCATCGTGCGCTGGCCAGGCAAGGCTCAGCCCGGAACGACGAGCGATGTGCCAGTGATCGGCTCAGACATTTTCGTCACGTCCGTCGGAATCGCCGGAGCAAAGTTGCCGACAGACCGAATTCTGGACGGCGGCAATCTACTGGCCGCGATCGAAGGCCGAGCGGTCGAACGTGCTCGCCCGCTTTACTGGCGCTGCGTCATCGCACCCGGTCCGCTGAAGACAGCCATGCGAATCGGCGACTGGAAGATCCTCGCCGACGAACGGCTCACGCAGTTTGAGTTGTACAACCTCAAGAACGATCCGCAGGAGAAGTCCGAACTCAGCGCGGCTCAGCCGGCGAAGTTTGCAGAGATGAAAACCGCGCTCGCCAAACTCAACACCGAGATCGAAGCCGAAGGACCGGACTGGTGGAAGACCTACGATCAAGGCGAGAAGAAGGCCAACCAGAAGAAAAAGCAGAAGGCCGAATGACGCACCCATCCGCACTCACCGAGTCCCAACCAACCATCATGAAACCTATGCTCAACGTCTTCATCCGCAACCTCACCTTCGAGAACCTCACGGTCGGTGGGAAGCCAGTGAGCGATTCGGAGTTCTTCAAAACGAACGAGTTCGTCGATGGGCTGAACTTTGTGCCGTGAATTGTTTGGACTGCGGCAGCCTGCTGCCAAGAAATCACATCAAGCATGACATCGCACCAAGTCGTTCCGCAGCAGGCTGCGGAACGGAAATTTGACAGCGAATGAAGAGAGGCAGCGAATTTGGGAAGCCCGTGAAACGATTGGTCAAGAGAATTCTCGGCGAGGAACATCATGCCCCGAAAGTTCATCGTTCTTGTTGCATTGCTGGCTGCTGGTGGGTTCGCCCATGCCGCCGAGCCGCGCACGCGCGTCGCGATTGTGGGCGAGGCGTTTCACATCAATGAACAGCCGACTTATGCGGGGCGAACTTGGAAGGGCAAGCGGATCGAAGGGCTGCTGTTCAATAGCCGCATGGTGCAGGCGACGTTCGATGACTTGAACCCGCAGACGCGCGAACGCTGGACCTATCCCGATACGAAAGCTTGGGACGCCGATCGCAATCTGCGTGAGTTTCTGGCCGCGATGCCCGAGTGGCGGAAGCACGGGTTGCTCGGCATCACGGTCAATCTGCAAGGCGGGAGCCCGCAGGGGTACTCGAAGGAGCAACCGTGGCATAACTCGGCTTTCACCGAGTCCGGTGCGTTGCGGCCGGAGTACATCGCGCGGCTCGAACGAGTGCTCGCGCGGGCGGATGAGTTGGGCATGGTCGTGATCGTCGGCTACTTTTACTTCGGGCAGGATGAGCGATTGAAAGACGAAGCGGCTGTCATCGCCGCGACCGATGCCGCGACAAAGTGGTTGCTGAAGAGCGGCTTTCGCAACGTGCTCGTCGAGGTCAACAACGAGTGCAACGTCAAAGCCTACGATCACGAGATCCTCAAACCCGATCGCATTCATGAGCTGATCGACCGAGTGCGACGCACCGAGCACGACGGTCGGCGCTTGCTGGTCGGAACGAGCTACGGCGGCGGAGCGATCCCGCGCGAGAACGTTGTGAGATCATCCGACTTCTTACTGCTGCACGGCAACGGCGTGAAGGAGCCGGAGCGCATCACCGAGATGGTTCGCAAGACGCGCGACGTGCCGGGCTATCGTCCGATGCCGATCCTGTTCAACGAGGACGACCACTTCAACTTCGATCAACCGACCAACAATTTTTCCTCAGCAGTCGACGAGTATGCGAGTTGGGGTTACTTCGATTACCGGATGAAGGACGAAGGCTTCGACGAGGGCTATCAAAGCGTGCCGGTCAACTGGAGCATCAGCAGCGCTCGCAAGCGCGGCTTCTTCAAGTTGCTCAGCGAGATGACCGGAGCGAAGCCATGAACCCGCGCCGAGTCCTCATTACCGGTGCAGCGGGGAATCTCGGAGCAAAGCTCGCGGCGCATTGGCGCAGCCCAATCAGCCGGAACGCGCTAGCGTCCGGTTTGGAAGACGCTGGTTGCTCCGAACCGGACGCTAGCGCGTTACGGCTGATTTCCTGTTCCGACATCCGTGAACGACGAGTTCTCGAACTCGTGCTGCTCGACAAACCCGACGCCGACCTGAGCGTCCGGGATGAGCGCTGGGTCTCGCGCTTCGAGGGTGTCGATGCGGTCGTGCATTTGGCGGGCAATCCTGTCGCGTATCACGACTGGGACGAACTCACCGGGCCGAACATTGACGCGGTGCTCAACGTGTTCGAGGCGGCTGCTCGCGCGGGAGCGAAGCGGCTGATCTTTGCGTCGTCGAATCATGTGATGGGGGGCTATCAAGACGGCGCGCCAATCCCAATCACGACGTCGTTGCCTCCAAAGCCCGGTCTCCGATACTTCGCCGACGGGGCCGACCGCTTTAGTGGCGCGTATGCCGCCGCGAAGTTGTTCGGCGAACGGCTCGGCCAACATTATGCGACGACGCGAGGTCTCGAAGTGATCGCCGTTCGCATCGGCTGGGTGTGGCGCGGCACGAACGAGCCTTCGCAATTGCCGCCCGAACGGGGCGAGTGGTTCCGCAAGATGTGGCTCTCCGACCGCGACTTCCTGCACCTGATGGACTGCTGCCTGACGGCCGCACTCCGCGAACCATTCGTCATCGTCAACGGCATGTCGAACAACTCCGGCATGCGCTGGGACTTGAACGACACTGAGGAAGCCATCGACTATCGTCCGCAAGACGATGTCGAGCGGGAGCGTTGATGGCTCCGGCTGTTTAACGGGCCGCGCGTTTGCCGAAGAGCCGACACGTCTCCGCATCCTTCGAATTCTCACATCGAACTCACAGAAATATGAAACCAACCGCCATCGGCCTCGTCGCCTTGTTCCTGCTGCTCGCGCCACTGGCTGCGTTGCAGGCGAGTGATGATGGGCTCATTGTCGGCGCGATCCGCTGGGATGGCTGGTATGGAGATGGGAGCGTGACCAAGGCTGTCGAGGCATCGCTCGGGCAGCCGAAGTATCACTTTCGCCTGCCGTGGTTCGCGCAGGTGCAGAGCGATGGCTCGGTGCGGATC
>CAMAWN010000208.1 GCA_945861865.1 Candidatus Kuenenia stuttgartensis
ACAGCAGCGTCTGCCGTCTCCGCTTCCTCCGCCTCGGCCTGAGCCTTTCGGCAAGATTCGCAGTAACCATCGCGGTAACACTCCTCGCAAAAGAGCTGGCTGCAATCTGCACACTCGGTCAGGCAGCCGTTGCAGGTACAAGATTCGCAGCCGTGGCATCGGCCACGGCACTCAGAACACACCGAGCTATGACACTGAGAGCACGACATCGCGCAGTCGCCGCAGATGTCGCTCGAGCAGCGCTCGCAATAAGACAAGTCCGAATCTGACGTGCGGTCGCCGCAGTCGGGACACACCTTGCCGGACCAATTGGCCAACGTGACGTAGGCGCTGGATTCGTTGTACGTCTCCAGAATCTGCGTCACGAGCTGAAAGAAATCATGAAAACGGCCTTGCTCCAACGCGCGCCGGATCGGCGCGCGGCCCTCCCCTTCGCAGAGTTGATTGGCATGGACGTGCGGATGTGTCACGTCACTCTGATCGTTCGGAGAATTCGGATCGAGGGCGAGCACCTCATAGGGCTTTGAGCCGCCGAGTTGGTCCCAATGCAACACGACCCGAAACTCACCCAACAGAACATCCTCAAGCTCGATCGGGCCGACCACGATCGACAGGGTTTTCTCGGAGATATTCCAATCGAAATTATCGAAGTCCGACTGCAACGCGACGAAGTCTTCGTAGACATCCCGCAGCTTGATGGCCAGTTCAGGATCAAACTCTGCAAGCTGTCTAATTTTCGTGGCACACTCATCGACGTAGCGTTGGAGCAACGTGATCGTGCCGATGAGATCGGTTCGCGCTTCTTCGGCTGAGAAGTGCCAGCCACGCTCCTGAGCCAACAGCATTCGCTGTCGGTAGGAGACGGCTCGTTCCCAGTAATATGTGGGCAACTCTGGCGGCGCGGCCGTGGTGCGTGACCGCTGCGCCGCCTCAAACACTTTGCTCGCCACGCGGAACAACACCGGTTGAAATTCGTGTTTCATGTGCAGACCTCCCATCGGTCGAGCTTGGCGAACGCATGGTTCGCCAAGCTCATCGCCGCTCGGTGTTACGAGGCCCCTTCGATCTTCGTCGGCGTGACGCTGATGCGGTCGCCGTCTTGGAGCACTTGATCCGTCGCCACCGGCTGCCGATTGACTCGGATCAGGTAGTTGATCGCCTTGCCGGTGCGGACCTGCTGGTCGAAGAACTGCTTGACCGTCGTCCCCGGTTCGACTTCCACATAGTCTGCAAAGCCGCCGCCGTCGTTGTTGATGAACAGGATTCTCATAGATGCCTTTCTTGAACATGACTGGATTGCCTGATTTCTAAAACGCCGCGAGGCCGCCACATGGCGACCTCGTCCTCACACACACGCGGGAGCGAACGATCCTTGTCGTTCGCTGGCCGCCATTCGCATCTCGTCGAACTCGTCCCAATCGAGAACGCTCGGCCCCAAGTCCTCGTCGTCCGGATCTGGGATCTCCGTGTCCGGCTCCGCTAACAGGAAGCCGATCCGCTTCACCTCCGCGATGGATTCCCCGGTTGCTCTCGCCACCGCCCGATTCAACTCCGCTTGCGTCATGGTGCTCTCTCCCTCGGATGTCACTGCCAATGAAAAGGCCCCGACATCGCGGCAACCATTGCCGCGACGTCGAGGCCAGACGTCTCCGTGGAATTGTCCCAGCGACCATCAATCGCTGTTCGCTCTCGCTCGTGAGCTCCGTCGCCGAGCAGTACCCATCCGTGGCTCCGAAGAGATAAGGAATCCCCTCATAGAGATATGACGTGTTTGAGGCGTTTATTTAGCGACCAGATTGAGCGATTGTTCAAACCCGATGACCGTGGTTGGTCGCTACCGAAGGACAGAACAACTCGCGGGTGCTCAGCGCCACGCCGACAAGCCGGCCGTCGAACGCGCGTTACGCTGCTTCGGAAATACGTTCAGATTCGTGTACGATCCGCTGTATGCTTGGCGAAATCGCGTTTGGGGTAGATCGCAATGTCTGTCGACTCAATCCGCTACTGCTTGGAACGCGCGACAGATGATCGTGCCTTTGAGTCGTTGTGTTGTGATGTGTTGAGTTGCGACGGATACGACTCGATTGAACCGATCGGGGGAACGGGTGATGGTGGACGTGATGCACTTCACAAGACACGCGATGCCGCTGGTGTTTGTACGATCTTCGCGTACTCACTGCGTAAGGATTGGAAGGTCAAGCTCCAGCAGGATTGCGAACGAATCCGTGACGTTGGCCATGTCTGTCACCGGATCGTGTTCGCCTTCATCAAGCAGCCAACTCCAACCGAACGCGATGCCGCCATCGCTCGTTTGAAATCAGAGTTTGGCTGGGAACTCGACCTCTACGGACTCGAACGACTGCGAACGCAACTTGCCGGACGCGCGAATCATCTCCTTTCGGCTTATCCAGAAATTTTCTCGCCTCGGTTTTTTGAGAACGTCGGCGGTGAATTGATCGGGAAGGAGCAACGCGATCTGATCCTCATCGACCACGTTGAGTTCGACTTCGCGTTTGCATGTTGGCTCGCGAGACGCCTCGAAATTGCTGGATACCATGTTTGCTGCAATGGCCTGGCCCCGTTCGGTGGATTGAATCTCGACGAGTCCGTTCGGAAGCTGATGAATCGCAGAGCAGCCAAATACATTGCGATTCTGTCGCCGAGCGGCGCAGCAGACGGCGATATTCGAGGAAGGTGCGAAGCTGCGGCGTCAATTCCCAACTGCTTTCTCCCGATCGTGTCGGACTCGATCCAAGTGGAGAGTCTCAGCAAACGAATTCGTGAGACCATTCCGATCAGCTTTGCGGACGGTTGGGCGTCGGGCCTTTCCTCCCTGCTTCAATTACTTCGCAAGCACGACGTCCCACTCTCATGGGATGTTCAATCCGGTCGAGCGACGGCGCTGAGTTCCATCATTCCAGAGCCGCTCACCAAGGACGAACCCGAAGAGTTGTATTCCAATGCCTTCCCGGTGGTATCGCTCCCAGAGTCGATTCTGACCGTCCCGCTTCGGAAGTCGCCAAACCCGGCGCAATTGCAGGCTCTCCGCGAAGAATGGGCCTTTGTGCTTGTGGGCCAGACGGCGTTTTCGTTCCAACACCCGCCGAGTCACGAGTTGATCATCAACTCCCGTCGCTATGTAGAGTCTTCCCACCTGCATACACGAGATTACAACGGACGGCGACCGGGGGATGTCGTGTCCGAGTTGGTTCGCCGCTGCATGGAGCTGGCCTGCTATCGAGCTGGATTGAAGTGGTGTCCCGATCGTGAGTTGATCTATTTCTCCAACGACGGTCAGGACTCGCGAATGATTGGCTACCGGGACGTCACAGGCGAAAAGCGAAGAAACGGAGTGACCGGGAAGAAGTCCTTGTTTCGACCCGGCCCGGAGCCAAACGAAATCTACCGGTACTCTCTCTCGCCGAAGTTCGCCGCGTCAGGTCGGAACTTGCTGGATTCCTGGGAAGTGAGAATGCGGCTGTTTCTCCGAATGACCGACGACTCAGGCATGCCCCACTCAGGACGTGCCGTGACCACACGGCGAAAAGCGGCAGCGAAAGGATGGTTCAATCAACATTGGTTCGCAAAGACGCTTGCCGTGATCCAGCACCTCGGCGGCGATCAGGACGTGATCATGATTGGTGCCGGCGATCGCTCTGTTCAAGTCAGTACGAAGCCGAAGTCATGGATATGCCCTGTTTCCATCGACTCCGCAGCGATCGCACGAATGATGGCGGAACAGAAACAAACAAGAGAATCGCTGGTGGATTCCAACGAAGAAACGGAACCGAGCGATGAGTGAAACTCTTGTGCTGATTGATGAACCACTCTTGGAGTTTGGCGGAGGCCACCAAACATTGGATCCTCACGACGGACTCAGTTTGTTCGGCTGCTATGGATCATCGGGACAAGACCGCTCAACGCATGTCGTCATTGGCACGAGTCGGGGCCTGGAACTTTGGCAGCAATGGCGCGTGCGGATGAATCGCTCGGCAGCGTGTAAAGATCGCTCGCGACTGCGTGCTTGGCCCCCCTTTCCCGGATTCGATGTCGCGTTTGGAAGCCCGTGGCCTGAACCCGTCCGCGTTTTCCAGATGAACGAAGAAAAACTGAATCAGGAGTCGCACAAGAGTGACCGATACGAGCGGGCTGCTGGTGCCGTCGCCTGTTATCTCGAACCATTTCCACAGATGAAAAAACTGGACGCGACGCCTGTCGTCGCAATCTGTGTGGTGCCTGATTATGTGTACGACAACTGTCGGCCAGAGTCTTATGTCTCTGACAAAAGCGATATTCCTCGATCCACCGTCGAAAAGAATGAGCTGCGATCCGCACTCGCCGACAAGCGAAGCGGACAAACTCGATTTAGATTCGGAGACGATGCTGAGGACGAAGTCGATCTCGAACCATTTGCGTTCTCTCCCGACTTCCGGAGGCAATTGAAGGCCAAAGTCATGCCCTTTGGCATCCCGGTTCAGATCATTCGCGAGTCAACGCTCGAAGTCACACAGAAGATCGAAGACGGTGAGCCTGGGAATAACCCGCTTTCTGATCGCCTTTTCAATCTGAGCACCGGGTTGTCATACAAGTGCGGCCAGAAGCCGTGGAAACTCGCGACCGCGCGTGATGGTGTGTGCTATGTGGGCCTTGCGTTCCGACAATCTGACGACAAGAAGCGAGATGCCTGCTGCGCGGCACAACTCTTTCTTGATAGCGGTGACGGCGTCGTCTTTGTTGGAGAATTTGGCCCTTGGTATTCACCCGAAGATGAACAATTTCATTTGACATCGACTGCGGCCGAGGACTTGCTTCGTGGCACAATTGAGACTTATCAGGCGCAGGACGGCCGCCCGCTGAAGGAAGTCTTTCTTCATTCAAACTCTGGAATCAGCGACGAGGAATACAGCGGCTACCTTCGAGCGGTTCCTTCAGGTTGTCGGCTTGTCGCGATTCGAGTTCGCCAGGACAGAAATGGTCCGCGACTGTTTCGGAACGGTGATCGCCCACCATTGCGCGGTTTGTTCTGGCAACGGACGGAGCGATTCGGACTGCTCTACACGACGGGTTTCGTACCGCGGCTTGGGACATACGAGGGTTTTGAAACACCAGTGCCACTTTCGATTTCACTCCAGCACGGCGACGCGGATATCCAGCAGATCGCGCGGGACATCCTTGGTTTGACGAAGCTGAATTACAACGCGTGTGGATACGGTGAAGCGGAGCCGATCACGATCAAGTACTCGAAGCGAATTGGTGAGATTCTGCTCGCGAATCGAGGACTTGCGCCGAGAGATCGCCAGCATTCGTTTCGATTCTACGTTTAGTCGGTCTATCGCCGTTTAGTCGGTCTGTCACCAATCGGAACCGCGAGTTCGACGAAGTCCTCGACCACGCACGAGCCATCCAAGATGCGGAACTCTGGTTGAGCGACCGAGCCAAAGAGGATGTTGAACAACTTGGTTCCGTGAAGCACAAGCAACTCAAATGGGAATCGCACGAGGGCATCGCCATGAAGGGCTTTGCCGACAAATTCACTCTGTGGTCGCTGAAGTAGTCGCTTCGGGAGTCGTCAGGTCCACTGACCGCCGTTCCTTTTTGAAGACCGCTGTGGCTTTCGGATCACGGCCCTCGATACAGCTCTTTGAGCTTGGCACGAATGCCTGGAAGTTCGATTTCACTGGGATCCGGCGGAATGGCTCGGTAGTAGTCGTCGTCGATCCCAAATCTGTCGCGTAGTGATTCGGCCTCGTCCGGTGGCGCGTCGAGAAAGCGGTCCGCATCATTGAAGTCATCGTCCCAGAGGATTCGTTGCGACAGCACATCCACCAAGAGTTCCCAATCTTCGGTATCGGTGCAGTCGGGGTCGGGCAAGTCATTTGTATCACCCATCTGGTGATAGGCCGCCAGCACCAAGGGTCGCCAGAACTGTGAGTCCTCGAAGCCATCTTTCTGGGCATCGACTTCAAAATGAAGCGAATGTTCGATGTTTGCGAAAAGTATGGCCACGGCCGCTTCGTTGATCGCGGTCAATTTGGGGCAGGCGTCCGTGTCCCGCAAAAGTGCCCAGCCAACTTCAGCCAACAGGGCGAGTTTCGCGTGCGCCCCCAACTGGTCAAACACTGGGATTCCAAACTCCCAAAGGTCGCTGTCTCCAGCAAGCTCTGCCTCAACCATATCAACGACGTTTCCAAGCGACTCGCGGAACAGAGTCGCCTCGGCTCCCTTTAATGTCCGCTCTCCGATTTCCGTGCGCCACGTCATTCGTCAAGTTCTCGCTGATGCGACCAGCATCTCGTCGATTCCATTGCCCAACTTTATAGAGGACGCTGTTCGTCAACGACAATCGCGGCGTGCTTTGTTGTGCGGTGCGAGTTCGATACAAGGATTGCGATTCTGAGTCATGCTCTACGGTGGAGCCACCGCTTGCGAGTTTGCTTAGGAGAGCCGACCTCGCAGACGCCGGCACACGGCGCGGTCTCAAATGTGGTACTCGGTACTTTCGTCCGGTCGAGGCGGTTGCGGGCGGTTCTTGTCGCGTGCGCGGCGAACGAAGCGAGCGGTCATCGCCGTGCCGATCGTGGCGAGTCCCGCTGGCAGAGCGACTTCTTTGCGGGCCGTGCTGGAACCCATCACGAACGTGAATCCTTCATAAAGCAACAGAAGTCCAAAGGCGATGCGCAGCGCCGTCGGTGGGATGCTGGGAACGAGCTTCGCGCCGATGAGTGCTCCCACGATGAAGCCCAACGCAATCCAGCCGACGACCGGCAGTCGCACATAGCCGTGTTGGTAATACACAAGAGCGGCAAACAGTCCGATCGGCGGAATCAGCACGGCCAAGCTCGTGCCTTGGGCTTCCGGCTGTGAGAATCCGAAGAGCAGCATCAAGCCGGGAACCAACACGATGCCTCCGCCAATTCCCATCAGCCCACTGAGCACGCCGACAAAGACGCCGAACAAAAACAAAAGCAACAGGTTCATGGCCTCTCTCCGATTCCAGTAGCGACGTGGCTCCTTTCAACAACCGGACTCCACGCAAACGATCATGGGGACGAGTTCGACGAGATGGAAGATGGGGGTGCGGTGTTAGGTTTGGACGACCGAGTTCGCTGACATGGCGACGGCGGGAGTTCTCGTCGAAAGGGCAGGCAAAGCAGAAACCACAGACGGGCCGTGTCGGCAGTCCGGTACTCCGGGCGTCCGATGACCAATCCATCCTGACCGGCGGCGGGCTGTGAGCGGTAAGTGCGGAACAAGAGATCCCACCACGGCAGACAGAAGCCGTAGTTGCTGTTGGTCTCGCGGTCCTCGACGGAGTGATGCACACGGTGCATGTCGGGAGTCACCAGCAGCCAACGCAGCACTCGGTCCAGCGACGGCGGCAGGCGGACGTTCCCGTGATTGAACAGAGCGGTCGCGTTCAACAGGATCTCGAAGATCATCACCGCCAACGTCGCCGGGCCGAGCAGTGCGATGACGGCGGCTTTCCACGCGAACGACAGCAGCGTCTCGACGGTGTGGAAGCGGATGCCGGTCGTCGCATCGAAGTCGAGATCGACGTGATGCACCAGATGCAGCCGCCACAACCACGGAACTCGGTGAAAGATCCAATGCTGAGCGTAAATCGCGAGGTCAAACAGCACGACCGACGCCGCGATCTCGAACCATTCCGGCAACGTGACCTGATTGAACAGCCCCCAACCGCGAGCTTGCACGGTCATTGCCCAGCCGATCGCTCCGGCCGGAATGAGCACTCGCCACACCACGTTGTTCAACACCGCCAATCCCAAGTTGCTGAACCAACGCAGCGGTTTGCTCTGCGTCAGCGGCCGTCGCGGCGCGAGCAATTCCCACACGGCCATCACGAGCAGTGTTCCGAAGAAACATCCGAAGCGGATGGCAGCCTCATATTGCGGAGTGGGCATGGCTCAAATCTTCGGGGCATTGAAGGGACGGCGGCAGGTATCGAGCGGTTGCTTGACCGAGTCATAGGGAGCCGCCGGAACGGGAGGCAGCGGCGGGGAATTTTTCACGCACGCTGCCGACATGACGGCTCCAAGAATCACAGCGCCAATGAGCGTGCTCGCTCCCTGCCGTGGCGATTCACTGCGACCGCTACTGCCATCTGACTTCGGCTGGCGTTTCCAAAGCAGACAAACAGGATTCGGTTTTTGGATTCGAGTTCACGAGATTTCTCCTGTCGAACACGGACTACTTCTTGGCCTTCTTGAATCCGGCCTGAAGGAGTTCCTCGTAGCCCGCCTTGAGAGGCCGCGCGTCGTAGCTGTGCTTTTCCAGAATGTTGCCGGCCGTGACGGATCGCTTTCCGACGACGCAATGCGTGTAAACGATCATCCCCTTGGGCAGTTTCTCGGAGAGCGACTTCGGCTCGACGCCCGCTTGCAGTTCGCTCAGCGGCAGGAAGATCGCACCTTCGATGTGGCCTTTGTCCCATTCCGATTTTTCGCGGACATCGACCAGCACCGCCTTCTTCGCCTCGATGTTTTCTTTGACGACCTTCAATGAGTCCTTCGTATGTTCGGCAGCGAACACCGAGACAACGAGGGTGAGAGCGGTCATCGCCACGAGGCCAACGGTTTGAATTCTCTTCATGACTTTTACTCCTATTCTTGAGATATCTTCTGGCTCGTCACTGAGCCAGAACGTATACGAGATCTTCGACGACCTTGTCGAGTAAATCTGCTTTGCCCTTCGGCATTCACAGTTGCCTTGGTCCCAGCCACATCCACAAGCCGATCGTTGCCGATGCCAGCAGCAATCCGAGGCCGAACGCGGACCAAAAGCCGAGGCCCCATCGTTCGGCGAATGCCAGCGGAACGAAAAACGGTAAGCCGAGCGGAACGAGGATTAGCGTTTCTCTCGCCAACAGGGAAATGTGGGCGAGGTTGTGGTTCATACGCCACGTCGCGACGAACGCCACGATGCTGGTGATGGGCAGCGTCAGCAACAACGCACCGATTCGCGGCGAGCGCCGTGAGAGTTCAGTGACTCCGACCACGACCGAGCCGGCGATCACAAATCGCAGCAGCAGATTCAACATGAAAAATCCTTTCAGGCGACTACGGGCTTTCGAGTCGGTCGAACATCGGATGAAGTGCCCGGCTCCGCATGCAGCAAACGCAAGGCGTTGAAGTCGAAGACGACGGCCAGCGGCACTAGACCGGACGCCCACGTCCGGTCTGCTGGCCGTTCGGACGTGGGCGTCCGAACTACTTCCAAGTTACGGTCGCGCGACGGCATCAAGGAACCGGAAGGTAGCCGTAGCCGTCTCGTTGTCGGTTCACGGTGACGGTCAACGCCGCATCTGCGATCGGAAGATCCGTCGCTACGGCTGACTCTGGGAAGCCTTTGTAGTTGAGAGCTTGCCCGCACACGAAAATCTCGACGCCCGCTTTTTGCAGGTCGCGAATCAGCGGCAGGTTCGGGTTTCGTTCGACGCCGAATCGCGGTTGGTAG
>CAMAWN010000209.1 GCA_945861865.1 Candidatus Kuenenia stuttgartensis
TGCGTGATGATCAGCGCGACGCACACGCACTCGGCCACCAGTGCGTTGGGAAAGGATCGACTCAAGCCCGAACAGACATTGGACAACTATCAGCAGTTCGTGGCTCGACGCATTGCCGACGGCGTGGCGCGAGCCTTCAACAATCGGCGTCCAGCGCAGATCGCGTTTGGAACGGCAGAAGCTCCGGAACATGTCTTCAACCGTCGCTGGCACATGCGGCCGGGAACCGTGCCGGTGAATCCGTTCGGCGGCAGCGATCTGGTGAAGATGAATCCTCCCGCCGGCAGCCCGAACTTGACCGAGCCGGCCGGTTCGACCGATCCGACCGTTTCGTTCATCGCGGTGCGTGAACCGAACGGTGCGATGATTTCCGTCTTCTCGGCGTACTCGCTGCACTACGTCGGAGGCGTGGGAGCCGCGGACATCTCCGCCGATTATTACGGCGTCTTTTGCGAACACCTCAAGCGGCTGATCGAAGTTGGCAAGCCGAATGACCAGCAAGTCGATCGCCCGCCGTTTGTGGCGATGATGGCCAACGGGACTAGCGGCGACATCAACAACATCAACTTCCGCACTCCGCGTCCAGGCAAGAAACAGTACGAGCAGATTCGATTCGTCGCCGAAGACGTCGCCGCGAAAGTTCACGCGGCGATGACCAAGCTGGAGTACCGCGACAACATTTCGCTGGCCGCCCGCTACCGCGAGCCGGTCATCGCTTGGCGACGGCCGACGGCCGAACAAAAGAAGTGGATGGAAGAAACGCTCGCGGCCGGACCGAAGAGCAAACAGGATTTGTCGTTCATCTATGCCGAACGCATCTCGCGGCTCTCCACATACCCCGAAACGACAACCGTGCCGCTGCACATTCTGCGAATCGGTGACGTCTGTCTCGGCACGATGCCCTGCGAGGTCTTCGCCGAAATCGGCCTCGACTTCAAACGCCGCTCGCCCCTGCCGAACTCGTTCATGGTCGAACTGGCTCACGGCTACTTCGGCTATCTGCCGACGCCGAGACAACATCAACTCGGCGGCTACGAAACATGGCTCGGTACGAACCGGTTGGAGGTCAATGCGTCCGACAAGCTGCTCGACCATTTGATCGAGATGGCGAAGGAGGTCGCGGCACAGTGACGCTTGGAAAAACGATATCCCGGTTGTCGGCGTTCGGCCAACGGCTTCCGGCCAGTCACCGACAACCGTGATACCGTTTTAGTCTCACGCAATCGCGCGAACCGCGTTGCTCAATCGGCGTATTCCCAGGCGAATTCCATCCGGCGGTTGCACGCCGAAGCTCAGCCGCATGTGATTGCGTTGACGCTCTTCACACGGGCCGCCGAAACAGAGTTCGCCAGGGACGTACATCACTTGTTCGACATCGACGGCTCGGCGGAACAGCGGCGAATCGAAGCCGGTGGCGATGTGCGGCGGCAGCGACATCCAGACGTACAAGCCGCCATGAGGTTGGACCCACGAGACACCAGGAAGATCGGAAAAGAATTCAGCGGCGGCAGACAGCATCGCGTCCCGTTTGATCCGATAGGCCGCGCGGACTTCCTCGGCATGCGTCGCGAAGCGGCCGGAAGCGAGCAGTTCGGCCAGCAATTGCTGGTTGAAATTGGCCGAGCCGAAATCCTGGTTCCCTTTCAGGTCGTTGATCGCGTCGCGCAGTTCACGCGGCATCAGGCCGAAGCCGACTCGTAGCCCGGGCGCAAAACTTTTCGAGAACGTGCCGGCGTGAATGACCGCGTCGCCAGCAGCGTCGAATGACCAGACGCTGGGCGGTGGTGGCGAGTCGTAGTGCAGTTCTCGGTAGGCCGCGTCTTCCAGCACGTAGATTGTCCCGCCTCGCCGCTGCGACCAGTGCTTCGCGATCTCGACCAACTCGGCACGGCGTTCGAGCGAGAGGCTGATGCCGGTCGGGTTCTCGAATTCGCTGACGACGTAGATCAGTTTGACTCGCGACAACTCGCCGACAGATTCGAGGCGTTGCAGTTCGGAAGCCAGTGCATCCATTCGCAGGCCGTGCTCGTCGGCCGGCAGCGCGATCGTCCGAGCACCGACACCTTCGAGCACTCCGAGAAACACAAAATACGTCGGTGCGGCGACGAGGCAGATGTCGCCCGGATCGAGCAGTGCGTCGGCCAACAGCGCGAGCAGTTGCTGCGAGCCGGTCGTGCAGACAATCTCATCTTGCGAGGTTCGGCGATCCGCCGGTGGCGCGGACGTCTGTTCGAGACGGTTGTGGTAGTCGGCCAGGTGTTGTCTCAACCGCTGATCGCCCTGCGTCGTGCCGTACTGCAACGTCGATTGTGCGCGGAGGTCGTCGGACAGCACGCCGCGCGCGGCTTCGATCGCTTCCGCAACAGGCAGCGAGCCGGGATCAACCAGTCCGGCCGCGAGCGACACGACGTGCGGGTGCTCGACCCCTTGCTGCATCAAAAAGCTGATCGCTTGATCGGCCGCCCACCGGCGGCGCTGGCTGAAGTTCGTCAAGAATGCGTTCATGCCGTCGTTGTAATCGAGGTGGCGAAGCCTCAACCACTCCGCGCGACCGACTTCAACGGTTGGAATGACCAGCCGAAGAGCCGATACAGGCTTCCGTCGGTGCGGCCCCGGGCGTTATTTTGCCGATGTTTCAAAGAGTGTTTTGTCGGATGGGCACTCTTGCCCGTCCGCGTCATCCGAATAAAACGACGGGCAAGAGTGCCCATCCGACAAATTGCGAACGAGGCCGTTGCCATGCTCACTGTTTCGACATCATCCCAACAACGATCACGTTTTTGCGATGGTCTGTCGCGGCGGACGTTTTTGCAGATCGGCTCGCTCGCGGCCGGCGGACTGACTCTGCCGGACCTGCTGCGAGCCGAACAAAGCGGTGCCGCGAAGCCGTCGAACAAGTCGGTCATCGTCGTATATCTGTCTGGCGGAATCGCACATCAGGACACGGTCGATTTGAAGCCGGATGCGCCGGACGAAATTCGCGGCGAGTTCAAGCCGATCGACTCGAAAGTGCCGGGGATTCAACTCGGCGAGTTACTGCCGAAGCTCGCCGGCTGCACCGATCGGATGGCGATCATTCGCAGCGTGGTCGGACAAGTCGACGAGCACAGCAGCTTTCAAAGTCTGACCGGACGCACGATGAGCACGGCGCATCGCGAAGGTTGGCCGAACTTCGGATCGGCGGTCTCGAACATGATGGGGGCGAAGGACGCGATCACTCCGGCGTTCGTGGACTTGTTCCCGACGATGCAGCATCGGCCGTACAACAGTCCGTCGCCGGGAATGCTCGGACCATCGTTTCGCGGCGTGAGTGCCGACGGCGAGGACATCGACAGCATGAAACTGCGATTCGTCGATGCGTCACGATTCGGGACTCGACGCGAGTTGCTGGCGTCGATCGACGGTATCAAGCGTGAGGTCGAAAGCCTCTCGCTGGCCGGCATGGACACGAGCTATCAAAAGGCGTTCGACGTGCTCACGTCGAGCCGACTGGTTGACGCGCTCGACGTCGAGAAGGAAGACCCGCAGGTCCGCGAACGGTACGGCAAAGGTTCGAAGAAGCATCTTGGCGACGGTGCTCCAATGTGGAACGATCAACTGTTGCAGGCAAGACGATTGATCGAAGCGGGCGTCCGCTGCGTCACCGTGGCCTACGGCTTCTGGGACACTCACGGCCAGAATTTCAAATATCTCAAGGATCACTTGCCGCTGTTCGACACCGGCATTTCGGCGTTGATCGAGGACATTTACGCTCGTGGCTTGGACCGCGACGTGACCGTCTGCGTCATCGGCGAGTTTGGAAGGACTCCGAAGATCAACAAAGACGCCGGGCGCGACCACTGGCCGCGAGTCAACAGCGCGATCCTGGCCGGGGGCGGAATGCGTGTCGGCCGAGTGCTCGGCGCGACCGACAAGTTCGGTGACTCGGCTATCGACCGCCCAATCCACTACCAAGACGTGCTCGCCACGCTGTACCACAACCTCGGCTTCGGCGAAGACCCGACCGTGACGACAATTGCCGGCGCTCGCATCCGCGTGCTGCCGACGACTGCGCGGTTCATCAGCGAGTTGATTTGAAACTCTTGGCGAGCGGAGGGTGCCAACCCTCCGAGAACAGCACTCCGAACAAACTCGATGGGTTGACGCCCTCCGCTCGCCAACTGCAAGGACCAGACGATTATGCGATTCACCAAGATGCACGGAGCCGGCAACGACTACGTCTACGTCAACTGCTTCGAAGAGAAGTTCCCGGCGGACGTCGCGAAGCTGGCGATTGAAATGAGCGATCGACACACCGGCATCGGCGGCGATGGGTTGATCCTGATCTGCCCTTCGGAGATCGCCGATGCTCGCATGCGGATGTTCAACGCCGACGGCAGCGAAGCGGAAATGTGCGGCAACGGCATTCGCTGCGTCGCCAAATATGTGTTTGACCACGGCATCTCGCGCAAAGACACGCTGCGCATCGAGACCGGCCGTGGCGTGCTGACGTTGCAATGCGACGTCGAGGGAGGCCGCGTCCGACAAGTCCGCGTCAACATGGGCAAACCAATTCTCAAGAGTGCCGAGATCCCGACGACGCTGCCGGGCGACCCGCCGATTCGACAAAAACTGACTGCCGGAGACAAGACGTTCGAGGTCACTTGCGTCTCAGTGGGTAATCCACACTGCGTGACGTTCGTGGACGAAATCAACGACGACTGGGTGCTGCGCATCGGCCCGCTCGTTGAGAAGCATCCGGCCTTCCCACGCCGTGTGAATGCCGAATTCATCCAGGTTCTCTCGCCCACGGAATTCAACATGCGAGTCTGGGAACGTGGCTCCGGAGAGACTTGGGCATGCGGAACCGGAGCCTGTGCGTCGGCAGTCGCCGGAGTCCTCACGGGGCTGACCGCTCGCAAAGTCACAGCGCATTTACGAGGCGGCGACTTGCAACTCGAATGGGCCGACAGTGGCGAGGTCTACCTGACCGGCCCGGCCGTCGAAGTTTGCTCCGGCGTGTATGAGCCGAGGTGAACTTCGATACTCCGACTTCCTCTTGCTGCACTTTTCGATTGCAGCTATCAACCCGCCCTCTTCTCGATCCTGCCTCTCAGCCCGCCTCTAGTGGTTCGCCCGATTCTTGGGTGAGCTGTCACTCCCTCTCAAATTCCTCGCACTGCATCGACCATGAATTATTCCGTCGATCCAAAATGGATGTCGGTTCGTTGGCGCGTTTGCTCGGCTCTGTTGGCCGCGTTGACGTTGTTCGGCAGTGTCGGCGGTTGTTCACTGGGAGTCATGGCCGGCCGCGCGATCTTCGGCGATCCAAAAATTCCCTCGGAGTTTTCGAACCGCACCGGCATCGACTTGACCAAAGACGAAAAGAAGCTGTTGGTCGTGGTGCGGACACCGCAATCGATCGAAGGAGATCTCCCGTCGTTGGAAGTCGATCTGATCGACGCCGTCTCGCGCAAGCTCAAGCTGCATGGCGTGCAAGTTGTGGACCCGGACGAGGTCGCCAAATGGATCGACAAAAACGGTGGGCGATTCGATCACCCCAGCGAACTGGCTCGTGAATTCGACACGGAATTCATCGCCGTCATCGACGTGGACACGTTCAGTCTGCAAGACGCGGGCAGCCCCAATCTGTATCACGGTTCCGCGTCCGGACAGATGCAAGTCTTTCAGGTGCGAGAGATCGCCGGTTCGAAAGACGCTCAACAAGTCTTCGCCGGCAATTTCCGCAATCAGTATCCGCCGCACGGCCCCGTGCCGGTCGATTCGCTCTCGCGCAAGATGTTCGAGATGCGCTTCGTTGACCATCTCAGCGACAGGCTCGGTAGCCGCTTCTACGACTACCGCATCGGAGACGAGATGTGATGGCTGAACTGACGAATGACGAAACTCGAATGACGAGAGAATTTCGAATGACGAAACCCGAAGCTCGCGCGTCCGTTCGCCTCCGAGTCTGTGCGACTCTACTGCTGTTACCACTCGCGCTGACTGGTTGCTTGAAGCCGTTGATCTTCTGGGGCTACCTGCTGGGCGGGCCGCCGTCGATCGAACCGGACTTTGACGTCATGACCAAAAAGTCGATGACCGCCAAAGAGGCCACCGTCGCCGTCGTCTGCTACGCGCCTCTGGACGTGAAGTACGATTTTTCCGCCATCGATCATGAACTCGCGAAGTTTCTCACGTACCAATTGGTCAAGCACAAGATGAGAGTCACCAACCCGGATCAAGTGCGAGCTTGGTTGGACGAGAACTCCGAAAACTGGGACGAGCCGTCTGAAATCGGCAAGGCTCTGGGTGTGAAGTACGTCGTCTACATCGACCTGGAAAGCTTCAACCTGTGGGAAGAACACAGCCACGACCTGCTCCGCGGCCATGCCGAGGGAGTCGTCAGCGTCTTCGAGATCGACGCGGACGGCGAGGGCGAAAAGATCTACACGAAGGAGATCACGTCGCGATTCCCAACCATCGCTCCACGAGCCGCTACTGAAGTCCCTTTCGCGACCTTTAAGCAGCAGTATCTCGCGAGGCTGAGCGAAGAAATCGGCCGGCTGTTCTACGAGCACTACAGCGGCGACGACATTCCCGACGCGACGTAGCCGGTTTTCAACTTGCTTGCACACTGGCGGACAGGTTGAATTTGCTCACGTCAGGAACACTGTCTCGCGATCACCCGAATCGAACGTAATCAAGCAGGTAATTGGTTCATCACCGGCATTCGTCATGTTGTGCTTCACGCCACTGGGAATGCGGATCGTCATGCCGGCACGAAGTTCTATCGATTCGCCATCGAGGCTATGCTGCCCCGTTCCGGAGAGCATGTGCAACACCTCCTCACAGTTCGGGTGGTAATGCACTGGATTGCCTCGGCCAGGATGAATGTGACACAGCCCGACGGTCTGCTCCGCCCCCGGCGACAGCTTGGCGTTGCACAACCAAGTCAGTGTGCCCCACTCGAACGACTCGGTAGGAAGCGTGGCGGTGTCGGTCGTCATTTGCTTCAGATCGATCATTGATGCGTTCCCAATTGAAAATCGCGCTCCGCGTGATGAGCCGAGCGCTCCGAAGTGCAATCAACTTCTGCGAAGCGGATTAGAACCCCACGGAAATCACTTCGACTTGTCGGCACTTTCACGCCAGATGTCAAAGGCTGGATACGGTTCGCGTTTCGGGAGCGTCAGCCGCCCGCGCAATCAGTCCCGGCTTCGTGATAGCCGTACAACACCAGTCCATCGAATGCCGGACGTAGTGCTTCCAAATCCGCGCGAAGAGAAGTCGTCGCCAATCGCTGCTGATTCACCTCCTGTCGCGGGTTCAACTGCGAAGGCGTGTACGTCACCATCGTCGCCGCTGGCGAGCCGGTTAAATACTGAAAGAGCGGAAATCGGCGATCCGGTTCGTCTCCCATCGCATCGCCAACGGACAAAACTAGAGCCAGAACAATGGTCCGACATCGAGCCCTGACACCCTCGGCTTTTCAGACGACGCCAAGGTCGGAATGTGACTTCGGCCTGCGACGGAATATACTCCCGCCGCCGTTCCCGGTCGCGGGATGCGACACCAACAATCGGCCTCGTCCGCCCACCGAACTTTTGAAGGAACCGACGACATGCGTGCTTTGAGCTTTCGCGTCTGGCTTATGACTCTCGGACTGATTTCATTCGCCGGATTCTTCGCAAATGACGCAGGACTCGCCGCTGATCGAGGCATCGCCGACTTTCCGAAACTCTCGGCCGAGAAGGACTGGCCGTACTGGCGAGGCCCATCGCGAAACGGCATCGCGGCCGAAGGGCAATCCGTGCCGACCGAGTTCGGCGACAACAAGAACGTCACCTGGAAGACGCCGTTGCCGGGACGCGGCCATTCGTCGCCAACCGTCGTCGGCAACTTGATCGTGCTGGAGACCTCCGACGAGCAGGCGAAGCAGCATTCGGTCGCCGCGTTCGATCGCTCGACCGGCAAGCCGCTTTGGAAAACTGACCTCAGCAAGGGAGGCTTCCCGGCCAAGAATCACCCGAAGAACACCGAAGCGACTCCGACTGTCGCCTGTGATGGCGAGCGGCTGTTCGTCACGTTCTTCCATGCCAAGACGGTCGTCTGCACGGCGCTCGACTTTAACGGCAAGCAGGTCTGGCAGCAGGTCGTCGGCCCGTTCAATCCGCAACGCTACGAGTACGGCTACGCTCCGTCGCCGACGCTGTATCGCAACTCGGTGATCATCGCGTCCGAGTTCGATGGCACGAGCGCCATCACCGCTCTCGATCGCGCGACCGGCAAACCACTCTGGAAGGCTCCACGTCGGAATAGCATCACGTTTTCGACGCCCGTCGTCGCTCACGTCGCTGGCAAGGATCAACTGCTGATCAGCGGGGCCGAGAAGGTGGCCAGCTACGATCCCGCGAACGGCAAGTTGCTGTGGGATGTCGCCGGCACGACTCACGCGACCTGCGGCACGATGGTCTGGACTGGCGACATCGTTTTGGCCAGCGGCGGATACCCGGATAAAGAGACCATCGCTGTCAAAGCCGACGGCAGTGCCAAAGTGCTCTGGAGGAACAAACAGAAATGCTACGAACAGTCGATGCTGGCACTCGATGGCTACGTCTACGCCCTTGACGACGACGGCATCTTGTTCTGCTGGCGAGCGACCGACGGCCGTGAAATGTGGGTGAAGCGGCTCGCTGGACCGGTCAGCTCGTCACCTGTGCTTGCGGGAGGTCATATCTACCAAGCCAATGAAGCCGGCACTTGGTACGTCTTCAAGCCAAACCCCGAAAAGTTTGAACTCGTCGCCGAAAACCAACTCGGCGATGAAGCCTTCCCCAGTCCTGCCGTCGCCGGCAATCAACTCTTCATCCGCACCGCAACCCGCTCCGGAGGCAAACGGCAAGAGTGGCTGTATTGCTTCGGAAAGTAGACCTGCCGAGAAACCAGCACGACGCGCCAGTGAGTGGTCTGAATCCGCGTGAATTGGACCACTCACTGTCGCTTCGTGCGAGTTCTGCAACTGCATCTGCTTAAAACACACCGATCAATCGCAACGCGGCGATTGACGACAACAGCAGCACCAAGCTGTCGAACTGTCGTTGAGGGATGCGGTGAATTAGCCAGCGCCCGGCCAGCAGTCCGAGCACGATCATCGGCGTCAACACCGCGTTGAGCATGAGCGTGTCCATGCCAATGAGTCCTAGGTGGGCGCTGAACGGAACCTTGAACAAGTTCAACAGCAGAAAGAACCAGGCGGTCGTCCCCACCAGTTCCAATTTCGGCATCGAGACGCTCACGAGGTACAGTGCGATGATCCCACCCGCCGCGTTGGCAAGCATCGTGCTGAAGCCGGCAATCAGGCACAGGCTCCAAGCAAACCAGGCGGCGTGAGGAACATGCTCAAACCAATTCGGCCGCCACATCCGAGCCGTCTGCATCGCCGCCAATCCCA
>CAMAWN010000210.1 GCA_945861865.1 Candidatus Kuenenia stuttgartensis
CTGCTCCGCCGAGCCGGACTGAGCCTGCTCAAAAACAACCTCACCCACAAAATCGGTGTCAAAAACAAACGACTCATCGCCGCCAGCGACGAGGACTATCTCCTGCAAGTCCTCTTCAGTTCGTGACTTCATGTGCAATTGCCCTGTCGATTCCACGAGGAGGATTCAGCTACGGGTATCATGTTAGAGTTGACGTCATAAGAGAGGATAACGGCATGTGTCGTGTATCTGTGAATCTCAAAAAACAGGTTTTTTTCAATCTGGACCTCGGGCAGGGAAAGAGGACGGCGAAAAAGATACGTGACGGCATTGTGGCGGTATTGAAACAAAAGGGGGCATCAATCAGGGACCGCTCACATCAGGGCGATTGAACATGAAGTCACGAGTTGAAGAGGACTTACAGGAGATAGTCGTCGCCGCCGGCGATGTGGCGGTGATGTTTTTCAGTCGGTGCGTCGCGCGTGCGGCCTACCGGTGCTGGTGTTTTCCTTTTCTCGCATTCAAGGAGCTCAGACATGGCGATGACGACGACGGAGACGCTGGGATTTCTGGAAGGCTTGCTGCAGTACCTGACGGTGAATCAGGGAACATTGGCCGCCAAGGGCTTGACGGTCACGAACTGGATCACCGAACTCGAAACGCAGCGCGATACGGCCGTTGCCAAGAACACACAGCAGGAGGGCCTGAAGGCTCAGTTGCGAACCCTGACGCACGAAACCGAAACGGCGTTGACCACCGTCTATAACAACGGCTCCACCAAACTGGACGCGATCATCGGCGTGCTGGGCAAGACCACGGAAGAAGGGAAACAAGCGGCTCGGCTGCGGAGCGACATCCGCCGCACCCCGGCGGATCCCCCGGTCGTCCCGCCCACTCCCAATCCGTGAGCGACGAGACCGGAAAACCGACGCCAAACCGGGCGTTCCGCCGACCGGAAACCAGCCTCCCACGGGGTCTTTCCGGGAGCCTGGCGGGGCGGATTTGGGCCTTGCTTCAGATCGCGCAGCAGGCCGGCGATCGGTTGATCGGTCCCGCGGCACAGCTTCGAGTGATTCGCTTCGATCCCTTTGTGAGCGTCCCACTTGCTGCCGCTGCCGGAATGCAACTGCACGAAGCGGACGCCCCGCTCGACCAACCGCCGAGACAGCAGGCACATGCGGGCGAAGCCAACAGAAGCAGCATCGCCGACAAACGACTCGTCACTCGCATCCACTTTGATCCCAGCAGGGCATCAGTCTCCAGAGGTTTTGGCGGCAGCGTTGACCAATACAGGTTTTTGCATTGATGATCTGGTGCGAAACACGTCTCGCGCAGCAACTCAGGAGACCCACGATGAATCGAATCTGTCTGGTGACCATTGTTTCGTTGGTGTCATGGGTCAGCCAATCGCTGGATGCCGCTCCGCCGGAGATCACGGCCACGTTTTCGATTGTCGCGGTTGATCCAGAGAGTCACGTCTGCGGAGCGGCGGTCGCCAGCAAGTATCCGGCGGTCGGCAAGGTTGTGCCGTATGTCCGAGCAGACGTCGGTGCGTTCTGCACTCAGCATCATCACGTTCCCAAGTGGGGCGAGCCGGCTCTGAATCTGCTGCAAGCGGGCAAGCATCCGGAAGCGGTCATTTTTGAACTGCTCAAGGACGACAAAGACCCCGGCCTGCGTCAGTTGGCGATCATCGACATGCAAGGCCGAGCCGCTGTCCACAATCCGACCGAGGCTCCCGCCGGAAGCCGTTACTGGGGAGCAATGACGGGCCGCTTTTATTCTTGCCAAGGCAACACGCTGAGCGGACGAGAAGTCGTCGTCTCCATGTCGCGAGCGTATGAAGACACGGAAGGCAGTCTCGCGGATCGCTTGATGGCCGCGCTCGTCGCCGCAGACTGCGCGGGTGGCGATCACCGCGGTCGGCTTGCCGCCGGCATTCGAGTCGCAAAGAGAGGGGTCGAAGGAGACTGGCTGTCATTGCACGTCGACAAGAGCGACGACGCGGTCGTTGATCTCGCGAAGAAGTACGCGGAACTCAAGCACGATGCCAAAGGTGCCTGGCGCGGTAGCCAACTCCCGTTCCAACATCCTTGCCTCGATCGCCCAAAATTGTCCGCTCCGAAAATCGACTGACTCGCACTGCGCGTTCTCGTTTCATCAAACGAGCGGCTGAAATTTCCATTCGCGTTCACTTCGCAGGGCACACCAGAAAGTCGGAGGTAAATTCGGTCGAAGTGCTGGAAAATGGCGATCCACCAATCCGGCATCGGCGGCGTCTTGAAGACTCCAATCGCTCTCTCTGGCGAGCAGTTCCACCGACTTCAACAACACGAGCCGACTCGCCGGCCAGCGGATCGCAACCCATCCAGCGAGCGAATCGCTGGTGACGTCCCACGTGTGCGGTAGTGGTTGCGTCCCGATTTCGGCCTGCGATTCCTCAATGCCGACGAACGCCATCAGGTCGAGCAGCGGTACTCGGCCGCGAGACCAAACCGACTCGGCGGCGGCCCGATTCGACACGAGTTCTAGTTCCGGCAAGAGCGTCAGCAACAGCCGCTGATTGAGCCGCACAGATTCCATTGCCAGCCAATGAGACTGCTCTTCATCGAGCGCGTGCACCTTATGCCAGCACCGCACGAGGTCAGCCGCGTCGCCACCGCCGCACACAAGCAGCGGCCGGTCGTTGCCGAGCGTCTTGAACATTGCCCGCAACCGAACTGGTAAATCGGCGAGATCAAGCAGACTGCCGCCGAGTTTCAGGACAATGACGCCCATCCTACGAACTCAGTCGATGATCTTGTTGATGCCGTACTCGACGATGCCGCGAGCACCGGCGGATTTCAGAGCCGGGATGATCGTGCGGACCAGCGACTCATCGACGATTGTGTTGACGTCCACCCAATCGGGATCGGACAGCGACGAAACGGTTGGCATCTGCAGCGCGGGGAGTTGCTTGAGCACTTTTTCGAGATCGGCCCGGCGGACGTTCATCATCAGGCCGACTTTGCCCTCGGCATTCAGACAGCCGGCGAGCATCAGCGAAATGTTGTCGATCTTGTTTCGCTTCCACGGATCGGCGGCAGCGACGTTATTGGCGATGAACCGCGTCGTGCTCTGCAAGAGTTCTTCGACGATTCGCAGGTTATTGGCTCGCAGTGAACTACCGGTTTCGGTGACTTCGACAATCGCGTCGGCCAGATTCGGCGGCTTGACCTCAGTTGCTCCCCAACTGAATTCAACCTTCGCGGTCACGCCGTGCTTCGCGAGGTAGCGAGTCGTCAGGCCAACCACTTCGGTGGCGATTCGCTTGCCTTGCAGGTCTTGGACCGTCTTCACCGGAGAGTCATTCGGTACGCACAGCACCCAGCGCACCGGGTTGCGGCTGACTTTGGAAAACATCAGCTCGCAGATTTCCGTGACGTCCGCGTTCGTCTCTTGAATCCAGTCGAATCCCGTGATGCCGGCGTCGAGCACCCCCTCTTCAACGTACCGCGCCATTTCTTGAGCGCGGATCAACATGCACTCGATTTCCGGATCGTCGATCGTCGGGTAGTAGCTCCGCGATTGAAACTTGATGTTGTACCCCGCGCGCTGAAACAGCGCGGCGGTCGCCTCTTGCAGGCTGCCGGCAGGAATGCCCAGCTTGAGAATCTTTGAATTACTGTCGGACATGAAAACCTATTTCTTGTAGACCGCCTTCGGGTCGAAGATTCGGTTGCCGACGACAGTGGCGCTTCCAGTCGCCGGATCGATGCGACGAAAGAAGCAACTTTTGTAGCCTTCGTGGCAGGCGGCTCCACCGATTTGGGTTACCTTCACGAGCAGCGTGTCGGCGTCACAGTCGTAGTAAATTTCTTTCAGCTCTTGAATGTTGCCGCTCTCTTCGCCTTTGCGCCACAGCTTCTGACGGCTGCGACTCCAGTAGCAGACGCGGCCGGTTTGCAGAGTTTCCTGGTAGGCCGTTTGGTTCATGTAGGCCAGCATCAAAACATCACCGGTCGCGATGTCTTGAGCGATGACTGGGATCAATTCCGCTTTGGAAAAATCAGGACCGTCGGACACAGGGAACTCCAAGACTACAGATACTCGTTGATGATGTTTTCGATCATTTCCTGCCGGCCGGACTCATTCGGATTGGGATTGCCCTTGCCGAGCATGTATTTCTCCAGTTCGGCGAATCCGACTTTGCCTTGTTCGATTTGTTGGCCGATGCCGGCGTCGTAGCTGCGGTAACGCTGCTTGACGATGTCGGACAAGATGCCCTCCTTGCGGATTGCGGCGGCGATTTTCAGGCCGCGCGCGAACGCATCCATGCCGCCAACGTGAGCGTAAAACAGATCGAGCGGCTCGAACGATTCGCGACGGACCTTCGCGTCGAAGTTGACTCCACCGGGCGCGAGTCCGCCTTGCTTCATGATGACCAACATGCACTGCGTCGTGAGGTAGATGTCGGTCGGGAACTGGTCAGTGTCCCAGCCGAGCAGCAAGTCGCCGGTGTTCGCGTCGATGCTGCCGAGCGCGCCTTGGATCGAGGCGTACTCCAGTTCGTGCATCATCGTGTGGCCGGCGAGCGTCGCGTGGTTCGTCTCGATGTTGAGCTTCACGATCCCTTCGAGGTCGTTCGCGCGAATGAAGTTCAGACATGCGGCGGCGTCGTAGTCGTACTGATGCTTCGTCGGCTCCTTCGGCTTCGGCTCGAATAGGAATTGACCCTTGAAGCCAATCTTTTTCGCGTGGTCGTGAGCCATGTGCATGAACTTGGCGAGGTGATCGAGTTCGCGCTTCATGTCGGTGTTGAACAGGTTCATGTAGCCTTCGCGGCCACCCCAGAAGACGTAGTTCTCGCCGCCGAGTTCGTTCGTGACCTCGATCGCCTTCTTCACCTGAGCCGCCGAGTACGCGAAGACGTCAGCGTTGCAGCTGGTCGCTGCTCCGTGCATGAATCGCGGATTCGAGAACAGGTTGGCCGTGCCCCACAGCAGCTTGATGCCGGTCTTGGCCTGAGCCTCTTTGAGCTTCGCGGCGACGGCGTCGAGGTTCTTGTTCGACTTGGCGAGGTTCGCTCCTTCGGGAGCCACGTCACGATCATGGAAGCAGTAATACGGCGCGCCGAGGCGT
The DNA here is from genome assembly GCA_945861865.1 of Candidatus Kuenenia stuttgartensis. Classification (GTDB taxonomy): domain Bacteria; phylum Planctomycetota; class Planctomycetia; order Planctomycetales; family Planctomycetaceae; genus SXKJ01. The sequence continues at coordinate 5,101 of CAMAWN010000210.1, forward strand.
GAGATGAAATCAAACGCCACATCGACTCGGTTCAGTGCGTTCTTCAGCGAGTCGCTGCCGTCGTCCCACGGACGCTGCATCGTGCCGGGACCGAACGGGTCGGAGCCGGTTCCTCGGAACGTGTGCCAGTAGCAGACGGCGAACCGCAGCCAGTCTCGCATCGAACGGCCTTCGACGACCTTGTTCTCGTCGTAGTGCTTGAAGGCCAACGCTCCCTTCTTGGCTTTTGGGTCGAAGGGAATCTTGGCGGGAACGTTCGAAAAAAAACTGTTCTTGGCCATGAGGTGCTCTGCGGATGCGTTTTTTGGATGTCTTCACGTCTGCCACGGCGACCGGCCGCCGCGCGGTTCGGCAGGGTAACGGGCGTCGATCCGTTCGCCAAGAATCGGCTTGTCGTGCAATTTACGGATGCGGTACAAGCCCCAGACATCGTGGAGGATGGGCACTCTTGCTCGTCCCAAATGAAGCGGGCGGACGGGCAAGTGTGCCCATCCTACGAACGGCAAGGATGCCCATGCAGAACTCGCGTTGGTGGAACGGAATCGTTGGTGGCGTGAGCGGGCTTGCGCTGGTCTCCGCCGTCTGTCAATTTTGGCTCAACGCCGGGACGTCGCTGCCGGCTCAAACGGCGTTGGCTGTGACTTTGCTTTTGTCCGTCGTCGCGAATGTCGTGATGCCGGTTCGGTGGCGAGACGGATTGTGGCCCCAAGCAATTCGGCTGTTCGTGCTCTCGACGTGGCCGATCGTTTTGCCGAGTTTATTTGGCGTTTCGTGGAGTCTGATCGGAGCATCGGGTTTCGATCTTTCGACATCTGTGATCGCACAGGGTGTCGCATTGACGTTGCTGGCCGTTGTGACTTTGGGCGTGCCAATTCTGTGCTCATTGCAACTGAGTTCACCGGAGCGACGCGCCTCGTTCGGAATTTCGTTGGCTCTGACGACCGCCGTTAGTGGAGTTCTGCTGGCGACGTTCATCGGCCCCGACGGCTGCGGGTTGATCGCGTCGGCGAGCGGGTTGATCGCGTTCGTGACATGGCTGGTGCGCTGGTCGCGAAACGTGGGGCAAGTTTCCAACCTGCCCGCCCCAGCTAACTCATCGTCGAAGAACGGGCTGGTTGAAAACCTGCCCCACGTCGCCGCGCTGATCTCGGTCGGCGTCCTGTGGCTGATCGGGCAGCGGATGTGCCGGCAATTGATTCCCGACTCGTTCGCCTTGATGACGTTCGATTGGTCGGTGCTCGTGGCGGGAATCGCGATCGGCGGGTGGCTGTCGAGTGGTGATCGCCGGCGCAACGTGATCGTCTGTGGGATTGGCCTGTCGTGCTGGATGTGGCTGTGTCTCGCGGCGTTTCCGTTCGGAGTCCGTTTGGCGTTGTGGGAGAACTCGACGATCTCGCAAGTCTGGTTGTTGCAGTCGCTGCGGTTGGCGATGGCCGGCATCGTCCTGGGGCCAGTCGCGCTGAGTTGTGGAGCATTGATTGGGCGACGTGGCTCCGTCGCGGGTGTTGCGGCTGTGATTGGTTCCGCGACTGTGGCGATGTGGCTTTTACCGTCGATTGGCGTGTGGAATCTCGCGTTGGTCGCGACCAGTCTGCTGTTGGTCGCGGTTGTGTTTTGTAGGCTGGGCACTCTTGCCTGTCTTTGGTCGGGCAAGAGTGCCCAACCTACAGCCCAGCGCTGCGTGTCCGCCGCGATGATTCTCTTCACACTGACCGCTCCGGCTTGGGTGCGGTATCAACCGGCGCTGGCGGCGAAGGTGTTGTTTGATTCAGGAGTCTTCGTCGCCTCGCGAGCGGTGACTCCGTGGGAACAACTTCCCGTTTTGGACGAAGGCCGCGCGGCGGTCGTCGTTGAGGGAGATCGCGGGACACTGACGGCGTGGAAGTTCGCCGGCTCGCGATTCTTGCTGCGTGAAAACGGCATCCCGAAAGGGACGCTGGCCACGAATGCGAGCTTCGCACCGCGATATGTTCCGGATGTGCTGCCGATCGTACTGCCGCTGGTGACACACGAGCGACCGCAGAGCGTCTTGTTGCTCGGCCTGCGAGCTGGTGAACCGCTGGCGGCAACGACCGTGTTTCCCGTGCAACGGATCGTCTGCATTGAGGCGGATCGCGGTGTGAATGCGATGTGCCGGATGCTGACATCACGCGGTGAAAACATCTCTCCGATGAACGATGATCGGCTGGAAACGCGCATCTGCGACCCGGCTCTGGCCATCCGCACGATGAACGAAAAATTCGATGTCATCGTCGGTTCGGCCGATCAACCGTCGTTGCCGCAGGCGGCCAGCACGTTCACGATCGAGTCGCTGCAATCCGCCGCGCGATGCCTCAACGAGGAGGGTCTCTTCGCGATCCGGTTCCAGCACATTGACCTCGGCACGCACTCGATTCGAGTGTTGGCTCAAACCATGTCCGCAGCGTTTCGTGAGATCGCCGCCATTGAAATCGCTCCGGGAGAATTGCTGTTCCTCGGCACGCAGAGCGAACGCGGGTTCGCTCGCGAAGGGTTCGTCGAGCGCTGGCAACGTCCGCACGTTCGGCAGTTGCTGGCGTCCGCCGGTTGGGATTGGTGTGCTCCGCTGCGATTGATGATGCTGAATGGCGAGGCGATTCAGCAGCTTGCGAATCAGCCGGGGGGCGTCGTGAACTTCGCGTCTCGTTCGACGTGGCCATTCCGTCTGCCGGCCGAAGTCATGCGCTGGGAGAACAAGCTGCAACAAGTGCAAACCGAGTTGGGCAAACACAGCCGCTTCCTGTTGGCTTGGGGTGGCGACGAGGCGCAGAACGCCGACGTCGCAGCTCGGCTGAGCGAATGGGAATTGTCGCGAGCGATCATCCGGCGGCACCAGGACGAGTTCTGGGCGTACCGCAAGCAAGTCAAAGATCACATGACGGGCTCAACGCGCGCGATGATTCAGCAAGTCAGCCACTCGAAAACCGAGTCCGGTTTGCACCCCGACGATGACCGTCGGCTGCGCTACTTCCGCACAATCGGGGAACTTGCCAAAAACTCGCAGCTCGCCGAAGCGGACCTCGACCGGCTGCGCCGCTTTGAGTCACCGTTCGATCCGCTCGTCACGCCGTTCCTGCATCAAGAGATCGTCGAGCTGTCGTCCCGTTGTTCGGATCGTGATCCGACTGCCGAACTGCGGCATCGACTGGCGGCGATCTACTTTTCGACGCCGGCCGACCGCTCGATTCGCAACGTGACCGACGCGATACAATTCGTGAACGCCACCCCGGCCGCGATATCGGACAAAGCCGAGCGGTTCGATCATCTCAATGCGCTTCTGCAAATGCTGCTGTCCCGCTGGTCCGCTCGCGGCGAGTTCCGCCCGACCTCCTCGCGAGTTGCGCTCAACGACATCGAACGCAGCATCGCCGCCGCCGAAGCGTCCTTCACGACGCTCGACACGCTGGCTGCCGAAGGCGTCGTGCCAGTCGCAGAATGGTCCGCTCGCAAGCAACTCCTTGAACGCCGACTCGTCCGCCCGCTGCGAACCTATCGCGGCCAAGTCTTGCAGCACTACGTCAAGAATGAGCGGTCCAAGGAGGCGGCCGATCGTCTACCGCCATCGAACGAATCGGACGCGGCCCGGTGACAGAACCTCTCCGCGACAATCTGCGTAATCTGTGTTGAGACCAAGCTAAGAAACGCAGATTACGCAGATTCTCGCAGAGGAAGACCGCGCTCCTCGCCGATCACCATTCCTGTCAAACTTGGCAAATTTTTCCGAAGATTCCGGTCGTAACGGCCGATGAAAGAAGGTGTGTATCGGACCAAATAGACTTGGTGAGAGGCTCGAATCATGCGGTGGAACGGAATCTCGGCGAGCGTGACGATGGCGTTGCTGTGCCCCTTGATGTTGGCCGCGACCGGCTGCCAAACCACCGTTGGCGGGCAAACGCTCCCGTCTCCGTACTACCTGAAGGACGACGTCCAGTACTATCCGGCCGGCCCCGAATTCAAGCTGAGCAATCAGGTCCAGGCCCTCGAAGAGTACAAACTCGAACGCGAAAAGTTGCGAGCGGGTGTGGATGATGAGGCTGGGCAATAGCGTGCAAGCCGATGGCCACTCAAAAAACGATCAAGAGTGTGCTCGGAAGTGTGATTGTTTACCGCGTCGGAGCGAACAAAGGGATTGGTTGAGCGGTTCGTCGTGCTTGGGCGAGGAAGTCGAGGGGATTTCGGAGGAGTTGATCGCAGGTGAGGAGGACTGACGTGAGGATTGACTGGTGCTGAGCGCCGGTGTCGGTGCGGTTGCCGCCCCAGACTTTGCGGTTCACGAC
>CAMAWN010000211.1 GCA_945861865.1 Candidatus Kuenenia stuttgartensis
AAGTTCGTGGCCGTTCGCGCGGTGGTCGGCTGCGTCGATAACCACGACGGTTATCAATGTCTGACTGGCTGGCATCGCAATCAAGATCGTTCCATTGGCGGTCGTCCGAGCATCGGTGCGGTTGTTTCGAAGCTGCAAGGTCCGGTCACCCGCTCCATGCCCCCCTTCGTGGCTCTCGCGGCCAAAACTCAGCATGCGCCGTGGTCCGAACCGGGTAGCTCTGGATTCCTCGGAGCAACTTGTCAGTCCTTCAAACCGGACGGGCAGGGCATGGCCGATCTGACGCTCAATGGAGTCACGCTTGACCGCCTGCAGGACCGCAAGTCGTTGCTCGGCGGACTCGATCTGCTCAAGCGCGAAGCGGACGCGAGCGGCATGTTGAAAGGACTCGATGCGTTCAATCAAGCGGCGTTCGGCGTGCTGACTTCCAGCAAGCTGGCCGACGCGCTCGATGTCTCGAAGGAAGACCCGCTGGTCCGAGCCAAGTACGGCGACGGCAAGCCGTACCAATTCCAGTACGACGGTGCGCCGACGTGCAACGATCATCTGTTGATGGCTCGGCGATTGGTCGAGGCGGGTGTCCGCTGTGTGACGCTGACGTTCGGCCGCTGGGACAGTCACGGCGACAATTTCAACCTGGTCCGCGATCACGGCGGCAAGCTCGATCAAGCCGTCACTGCGCTGGTGCAAGATCTCGAAGAGCGCGGAATGCTCAACGATGTGACCGTCGTCGTTTGGGGCGAGTTCGGCCGCACGCCGCGCATCAATCCAGGTGCGGGCCGCGATCACTGGCCGCAAGTCAGTTGTGCGTTGCTTGCCGGTGGCGGAATGCGCACCGGCCAAGCGATTGGTAGCACGAATCGTCTGGGCGAAGTCGCCAAAGACCGCCCGACGCACATGCAAGAGATCATCGCCACGATCTACCACAACCTTGGTATTGATCCGCGCAACACGACGCTGATCGACCCGACCGGCCGCCCGCAGTACCTCGTTGAACAACGCGAGCCGATGCGCGAGTTGGTGTAGGCGAACGGAGGGGTCACCCCTCCGAGTTCTGAGAATGGCAGCGCGTTGCCTGGTTACTCTTGTCCGTCTGGACTTGACGACATTCGAGCGAATGCGGCTCAGCCAAAAGTGAGCACGGCCGGTAAGGGGTTATTTCGATGGACGAGCACGATTCGATGATTGATCGTCTCGAGGACGCGGAATTCTGGACGGACCGCGGTGCGAATGCCCCGTCCATTCTTCCGGCGGGAGATGCTCAGGGGACTTACGTCGAGTCGATGACTTTCGTGCCACGACGGGTCGATTGACGTAACTGATTGAGAGGCTGTGACAAACTCGATCTGGCTCCTGAGACAATCTCCAGTGGCCCTGAAGAGATTGAGATTCCTCCTGAGACTTTTCCTCTTTTTCCAGACTCAATGACAATTCACTCTGACGATTTCTGAATTGCCTCTGACCTGATCTGGAATATCTCAGAGCTGATTGAGAATACATCTTGAGAAGTTGTGATTTCTTCTGATGAAACAGGGATTTCTCAGGAGCCTTTCGTGAAGTTTTCTGGGACTCTGGAGAATGTCTCAATAGATTGTCGGACCGTTTCTCGACCTAACTCCACGTTCACGAAAGGCAGGCCCGTCATGGCGACCCGAATTGAAGTGCCGTACGACCGTCAACACACGGACGCTGAAGCGCAGGCGATTGTGGCCCGCGCGGATACCACGCTCAGCGTCATGGGGCAGTTGGGAGCGGCCTATCAGGGCCTGCCCGGCATGGCCATGGCGGGCTATCAAGCAGAGTCGGAATCGCTGAAAGGCGATCTGACCGCGCTGAACGTGCTGATCGACCAAATCCGTCCGTTGCTCATCTCCATCGATGCCAAAGTGCAGCCGTTGGACGAGAAGAACAAACGGGCGTTGCAGACGCTCCGGGGCCTGCTGCGCGACGACGCGGATGTCATCCTGTTGGACCGGATCACTGGCCCGCAACCGCAAAGCCCGCATCCACCCAGCCCACCCGCTCCGCCAAGCCCCTGAGCCGAAAGTGGCGACCAGCGCGTTCGCACGCCAGGGACTCCGGAACTGCGTGCGGCGCGCGAGACGCTGAGTCAGATCCACCGGCTGCGAGGCCAAGACCAATCACTGAGCGAATGGCTCGACGCCCTCGCCGTGGAACAGATTCCGCATTGTCTTCACAACTGCCGTTCGGCGATGTCGATGGCTTTAAGCAACCCTTTGGCCTTGTTGAGCGTTTCGTGGTATTCGCTCTCTGGGACGCTGTCGGCGACGATGCCGGCTCCGGCTTGGATGTAGACGGTTGGGCCGGTCATCACGAGCGTTCGCAGGGCGATGCAGGTATCCATGTTACCGGTGAAGTCGATGTAGCCGACCGCTCCGGCGTACGGGCCGCGGCGGGTTGGTTCGAGTTCGTCGATGATCTGCATCGCACGCACTTTCGGAGCGCCGCTGACCGTGCCAACGGGCAGGCCGGCTCGGAGGGCATCGAGTGCGGTCAGGCCGGGGACGAGTTGGCCTTGCACGTTCGAGGTGATATGCATGACGTGGCTGTAACGCTCGACGGTCATCAGGTCACTGAGTTTGACGCTGCCGTATTGAGCGACTCGGCCGACGTCGTTGCGGGCCAGATCGACGAGCATGACGTGCTCGGCACGTTCTTTCGGATCGGCGAGGAGTTCTTGTTCGAGGCGTTTGTCTTCTTCGTCGGTTGCTCCGCGTTTGCGAGTGCCGGCGAGTGGGCGGATCGTGACTTCGCCCTCTTCGACGCGGACCATGATCTCTGGCGAACTGCCGACCAGTGTGGTGTGCGGCGTCTTCAAGAGGAGCATGAACGGGCTGGGGTTCACGATTCGCAAGGCGCGGTAGATGTCGAGCGGCGTCGCCTTCGTTTCCAGTTGCAGCCGCTGGCTGATGACGACCTGAAAGATGTCGCCGGCGACGATGTATTCCTTGCACTTCTCGACAGCGGCCTCGAACTCGCACTGCGTGAAGTTCGATTGATAGGCCAATTGCGGCTCGCTGGTCAGGTCGATGTCATTGAGTGTCAGATCGGCCTTGCCGGTCTGCAACTGCTGGCACGTTGCATCGACTCGGCCACACGCTTCGTCGTACGCCTGCCGCAGATCGCGGCCCTTCGTGCGTGCGTGGCCGACAACCAGAATCGTCTTCTGGACGTGGTCGAAGATGACCATGCGGTCGTAAAACGCGAACGACAGGTCCGGCAGCTTGCGGTCGTCGAGTGGTGCGTTCGGCAGATGTTCCGCGTAGCGGGCAATGTCGTAGCCAGCGTAACCGACCGCTCCGCCGCAGAAGCGCGGCAGCTTGGGATGTGGAGCCGCCCGATAGCCGGCGATCAGCGATTCGAGTTCTTTGAGGGGATCATCGACGTGACGGCGAGTTTCCCGCTCGGGCTGCCCGGCTTCGCCGTATTCGGTGAGCGAGATTTCATGGCCGAACGCTTCCAGACGCAGGAAGGGATCGGTGCCGACAAAGCTGAAGCGTCCAATCTTCTCGCCGCCGACGACGCTCTCAAACAGGAACGCGCACGATCCCGATTGCAATTTGCAAAACGCGCTGACCGGCGTCAGCGTGTCGGCGACCAACTGCCGATAGACCGGCACGAGATCACCTTGCTGAGCCATGCGGCAAAAGGTGTCGAAATCTGGAAGGTGATTTGGCATGAGGTGTCCTCAAGGAAGCCGCGTCTTGAGGAAGCCGAGCATTGCAAATTGCAAATTGGCGAACGAGGCCATGCGTAGCTGCAAGGACTCTTGTTCTTCAATTTGCAATTTACAATTTGCAATTTTCAATTTGCAATCCCCCCACATCACCGGCCACGTTTGACCAAGCAAAGGCGACCACTAGAATCCAATCGCCGCACCAACGGAGTTCCTGCGGCCCATTCCTACGGGTGACATGATGAAGAAGTGCCGTCGCTGTTCCAAGCCTGCCACTCTGCACATCACGGAGATTCGCAAAGGTGAAGTGCAGCAACTTCACCTGTGCGAGACCTGTGCTGAGAAGTATTTGCGGTCGGACCAAGAGTCGGACGACGAAGTCTTGGCGAGTGGAGCGACCGACGAGTCATTCGACGCCGTCGATGAATTGGCCTGTCCGCACTGTGGCATCAACTTCCGTCAGTTTCGAGCGAACGGGAGGCTTGGTTGTCCGCATGATTACGAGGTCTTCGAGTCCGAGTTGAACGAACTGCTCAAAAACATCCACGACGACACGCAGCATTGTGGCAAGGCTCCGTACCAAACCAGCGAGTCGAGCCAGGAGCAATTCCGGCTGATTAAGCTCCGCAAGGAATTGCAGGTGGCCGTGACCGATGAAGCCTACGAGCGTGCCGCCAAGTTGCGGGACGAGATTCAGCAGGTCGAGACGAAGCTTAAGGCTGGTCAGCCGGGGTAGCACGACGTGCTGGTCCGGCTCATCGTTCAAAGCCCAGTCCGTGCGAGGATGTCTCGCAGCAGTTCGACCGGGACTCCGGCCGACCAGGCGGCGGCGACTGCGGGCAGCAAGTGCTCGCGAACGATCGGTCCGGAAGACGCAATCCCCTTGAGCGGTAGAAAAAATGCGTTGGGGCCGGTGCCGAGGATCAAACTGTCGTGCAAGAAAAAGGCAACTTGGCCGCCGCGTGCCTGATGGTCGCGCAGCCCTGCGGTTTCTCCAGCGGTCGAGTACAGGAGTGTGTGACCTCGGCAGGCAGACAGCAGCCGTTCGACGTGCGGCGCGGTTGCGGGGACGATCGCTGCACCTTCGGGCGGGATGGCATGAACGAGTGACAGCACCCCGTCGATCGACGTCGCAGGTTCGGCGGAAACGAGATTCGTGAGGACTGCGACGTCGCAACGATCGCAGCCCAAGCCAATGGCGAGCGATTCTTCGGATTGGCTTTCGAAGATCGCGGCCTCGACACGCGGGTGCAGCAACAGTGAGCGGATGCGATCTTGATCCGAGCCGCGCAGGACGTACGGACGTTGGCCGTCCACGGATATTTCACAACCCAAGGCGATGCCGACTCGTCGGCCGAGCTTGCGCAACAGTCCGGCGATCAACAGGCCGATTTGACTGGCTTCCGAACCGCCCGCGATGCCGATGATGGGAATGCGACCATCATCGCCGCCGGGGAACATCAATTCGACGATCGCATCACCGACTGGCTGAGGATGTCCGTAGAGCGGCTCGACGTGGATCGACAGAGCGGGTCCGGCGTTGACCTCGATAATCACGCCCCCTTGTTCTTCGAGCGGACGACTGATGTCCGTCGCGACAACATCCAGGCCGGCGATGTTCAAGCCCACGGTTTGCGCGGCGAGCACCGCACGCTCCGCCACGGCGGGATGGACTTCGCTGGTTTCGTCGGTCGTCAGATCGCCGTTCACACACACGATGATCTCTTGTCCGACTTCCAGGACCGATTCTCGCGTCAGCCCTTTGCGTTTGAGCCTCAACTCCGCGGCTTCGTTGAGAGCCATCGTGTCCAGTTTGTCGGTGTAGTTCTCGCCCCGCCGCGGATCGCGATTCGCCTCGTCGATCAGTTCTGTGATCGTGCTGCGACCGTCCCCGATCACAACATCGCTTTGACCGCGAGTTGCTGCGATCAGCCGATCACCGACGACCAGCAACCGGTGAGCAGGCCCGCGCGCGAACTGCTCGACAATCACGCCGGTTGTGCCGGCTGAGTTTTCGCCCAGCGCATGATCGAAGGCTTCGGTGATCCCTTCGCAAGTTCGCAGGTCAAATGAGATGCCTCGTCCGTGATTCGCGTCGCGCGGTTTGGTAACGACGGGAAAGCCGATCTCACGAGCGATCTGGCACGCTTCGTCGGCAGTTTGGGCGACTCGGCCTTGCGGCACGGGCACGCCGACTTGCCGCAGCAACATTTTCGTCAGTTCTTTGTCTTGAGCGATGTCTTCGCCAATCGAACCGGTCTCGTCCGTCTCGGCGGTCCAGATGCGATGTTGCTTCGCGCCCTCGCCAAGCTGCACGAGACTCCCATCAGTCATTCGTCGGCACGGAATGCCGCGAGTCGCCGCCGCTCGCAAGATCGCGCGCGTGCTCGGACCCAGCCGCACGTCGTCCGCCAAATCGACCAGCTTGCGAAGCTCCGCCGGCGCGTCGAAGGCGGCGTCCAATAACGCCGCTTGCACACACTGCCGCGCCGACTCCAAACAAGCTCTGCCGAGCAATTCTTCTTCGAACTGAAACATCAGCCGTCCGGGTGCGCTGTCGGTCGATTGTTCGCACTGACTGAAATGCGGCGGCGTTCCGGCAGCGGCTTCGAGCACGCAGGTCACTCGTCTCAACACATCGATCAGCGGCAAACCGCGTTGGGCGAGTTTGTGAAACGACTCCTGCGGCGGCGAGTCGCCACCCGCCAACGGAGCCTGCTGAGGCGGATCGTCCAATGCCGGCAGCCACGACAACAGACGTGCGACCATCAACGGATCATCGCTCGATCGCCACGTCCGCAGAGCACCCAAGTCGACATGCACTTCCAACGTCGGCACACCCGACCAACGATTCGGCCCGTGAAACGCGACGATCTGACGAAACTCCATGAAGTGCTCCGCTCTCAATTCTCAAAGTCACACGGGAGACCGCCGCTCCTCGGCAGCCGTTGCGGACGGAAATGGTAGTCGCACCGCTGCTAGAGCCAAGCTCACCCAACCGATCAAAAACAAGACGCCCCCCAAAGGCGTGATCGCCCCGAGTACTCGGAGGCCCGTCACTGCCAGCACGTACAAGCTGCCGGAGAACAACGCGATCCCGCCGAGAAACGACCAACCCGCGATTGCCAACGACCGACTCGTGCCATCTCGCGCCAGCAACCCGACGACGAGCAACGCCAGCGAGTGCGTGAGTTGATACTCGGCTGCGGTCTTGAAGTCTTGCAGATATTTCCAGGCCGCCGGCACCGATAGCCCCGCGATCGTGCGAATATCGGTCTCGGAGTAAACCGAGTTCAAGACCTTGTCCAATCCGTGAGCCGCGAACGCACCCAGCGCGACCGCCAAGCCCGCCAGAATCGAGCCACTCACCAACCAAAATTTGGAACTTGGCATGACAGAGACTTTCAGAGACGAGCATCGACGCGATTTGTAGGATGGGCACTCTTACCTGACCGTTTGGACGGGCAAGAGTGCCCATCCTACTTTTCACCGTCGCGAATCCAAGAATGCGAGCACGTCCCGCAGTTCTTGCAGCGTCATTCTCTCGGCCAGCTTTTCGGGCATGACGGAAATCTTCTGTGGCGTGCGGGTCTCGATGTCGATCGTCTTGATCTCGATCAGCTTGCCTTCGGCGTTGCCGACGATGGTCTTGCCTTCGTTCTCGTGGACGACCATGCCGGTCACGACTTTGCCGTCCTTTAGCTCGAACGTCCACGAGACGAATTGCGGAGCGATCTCGCGGCTCGGTTCGAGGATTGACTGGATCAGCCGGTCGCGATTCATCGTTCCGACCGCTCGCGACAGGTCGGGACCGACTCGTCCACCACGGCCATCGACGAGGTGGCATTTGAAGCAACCGGCCCCGTTCAGATGGAAAAAGACTCGCCGTCCCGTGGCCGGATCGCCGTCTCGGTCGCGGTTCAGTTGGGCGAGCCATTCGGCGCGGTCTTTCGGCTTGGCGGGCGTGAAGAGCTGGAGTTCCTGCGGAGGTTCGAGTTTCGCTTCGGCAAAGGCGAGTGCGACTTGATCCGCGAGTTCGCTGGCGAGGGCACCGTCGTTGAGGAGCCTCATCGTCTTGGCGATTTCGAGCACCCCGTCGCGCAGTTCCAGATCGTCTTTGATGAGCGACCGAGCGGCTCGCAGAGCTTCGACACGCAGCGGGACAAGGCTGGTGTTGGTCAAGAACGTGCGCAGCAATTTGCGAGTCGGTCCCCCGACCGGTTCGCTCTTCGCGACGGCGGCCAAGCCGACCATCGCTTCCGTGCGAATCGTCACGTCCAGCTTTTCATTTCTCAGGATGTCGCTCAACAGCGGCGCGGACAGTTCCGGCTTCGCGCCTTGCAGTGTGCGGACGGTTTCCAGACGCAGAGCTTCGTGGTCCGACTTCAGCAGGCTGGCGAACAACGGCGCGTCGAGCGACTTGTCGGTGGGGGACACGAGTCGCAGCGCTTGTGCTCGGACGGCGGGGGAGCGTTGTTCGTCTTTGAGCAGCGGGACGACGTATTGTTCGGCTGGCGTCTTATCAAAATCTTCGGGCTTCTTGCCGTCGAGCATCTCCAGCGCGGCAATCGTCGCGAGGAACAGCTCGGTCGTCATGCCTTTGCTGTCAAACATCGCGGCGACGCGCGGCTTGAGGTCCGTCAATTTCTCCTCGGCCGCCCACTGCACCGCCAGCCGCCGCACGTCCGGGTCGTGGTCGGCGAGCGCGACTCGCAGCAACCGGTCTTCCCGCGGTGCCTGCTTCCGAGCCGCCAGCAACATCGCCTGCCGAACTCTCGGAGCACTCGCTTTCACGTCCGGCGTGGCATCGGGAATGAGGTACTTTGCAAAGTCATCTTGCTTGAAATGCCTGGCGGCCGTGGTCACTGCCGTGCCAAAAACAAACGGATCATCGATCGACATTGACAGTCTGAGTAATTCTGCACGGTCACTTTGATCGAGTCTGTCAGAAGCGAACTTCGCCAGTACAGCGGGCGCAAAGTCACCGAGTCGCTTTCCACCATTGTTGGTAAGGTCGGCAAACGCCTCCTTGATCAGGCGAGCAAGCACTTCCTTATCACCACGTCCAAAAAAATCGCCGATACGCGAAGTGGTTCCTGGCGTTGATGCCGACCATCCGACAACCGGGTCGTCGTCGTCAACTAACTTAATTAACCAAACAGCTTCCGCGATTTGAACCGTCTCCAAAGTCCAAACAGCTTCGAGACCCATCCGACCTTGGGCCTGTTGCGGTAGAAGTAGAAAATCAAATTCACCTTTATTTGGCCGGCGTGCCAGCGATCGTGCAGCGATGCGTCTGACTTCGCGGCGCGGTGACTTCATCAAGCCGTTGAGTTCGCTCGACGGACGCTGAGGGATCGAAACGAGGTCGATGGCCGGCGTCTTTCGAGTTTCCTTCGGCGCGATCCGCCAAATTCGTCCGTGGCCGTGCAGCTTGTAGTCTCGCAGCACCCAATCGGTGCAGAACAGCGAACCGTCGGGAGCGGTCGCGAGGCCGACCGGGCGAAAATTCTCGCCGCCGGTGATGAGCGGTTCGGCCAGCGACGTGAACGACGTCCCCTTCGGCTGCAAGCGAAAACGGTCGATGCGGTGGTCGCCCCAACTGGTGACCAGCAGGTTGCCGAGATACTCCTCCGGCAGGCCGTCCGACTCGTA
>CAMAWN010000212.1 GCA_945861865.1 Candidatus Kuenenia stuttgartensis
TCGCTGACATGCTCGGCACGCTCCGTCGGCTCAGCGTCCGACAACAGGTTTTGACCTTGGCCCTCGCAGGACCAGGGTCTCGAAAAATCCAACAACTCCTAGAAAACGCGGTGGCCTTGGCCACCTAAAGTGCAAAAGTCGAACTCAGAGGGCACCGAGAAAGGCAATCAGAACTCTGTCTCCTCTACGACTCTGTGGTAAAACCTGCCTTTCATCCTGCTAAGGGAATCCACCATGGCTGCCCGACTCACCCGCCGAACCGTGCTTCGAGGACTTGGAACTGGAATCGCTCTGCCGTGGTTGGAGGCAATGGGGCCGCTGACCGCTTGGGCTGACGGAGCGACGAAGCCGGAGCAGGCCGCTCCGAATCGGATGGCGTTTTTGTACGTCCCCAACGGCAAGAACATGGCCGATTGGACTCCGAAGACCGAGGGGACCGACTACGAGTTGCCCGCAATCTTGAAGCCGCTCGAATCGGTGCGGTCGAAGTTCTCAGTGCTGACCGGATTGACCGCCGACAAGGCTCGGCCGCACGGCGATGGCGGCGGCGATCACGCGCGAGCGTTGGGAGCGTTCCTCACCGGAGCTCAGCCACGCAAGACGGACGGCACGGACATCAAGGCCGGCACGTCGGTCGATCAAGTCGCCGCGGCGCGCGTCGGGGACAAGACTCGGCTGCCGTCGCTCGAAATCGGCACCGAGGCCGGAGCGATGGCAGGCAACTGCGATTCGGGCTACTCGTGCGTGTACTCGTCCACGATGGCGTGGCGATCGGCGACGCAGCCGTTGCCGAAAGAGGTCAATCCGAAGCTGGTCTTCGAGCGGCTTTTCAGTTCAGTGCCGGACGCGGATCGCATCAAACGGGACGTTCGCCGTAAGAGCGTGCTCGACTTCGTGCGTGAGGACTCGAAAGACCTCAGCGGCAAGTTGGGAGTCAACGATGTGCGCAAACTCGACGAGTATTTTTCTTCCGTGCGCGACATCGAACTTCGCATCGAACGAGCCACGAAGCTGCCACCCGCGAAAACGCCCGACGCTCCGAAGCCGACCGGCATCCCCGGCGACTTCCAAGAGCACATCCGTCTGATGTGCGACCTGCTGGTGCTAGCGTTTCAAACCGACAGCACGCGTGTCAGCACGTTCGTCCTGGCCAACGAGGGCAGCAACAAACCGTATCCGTTCATCAACGTCGCCGAAGGGCATCACGACCTCTCGCACCACGGCAACGACAAAGCCAAGATGGAAAAGATTCGCGACATCAACACGTTCCACGTCACCCAACTGGCCTACCTGTTACAAAAACTGGACTCGGTCAAAGAGGGCGACGGCACGCTGCTGGACCACTGCATGTTGGCCTACGGCAGCGGCAACTCTGACGGCAACGCCCACAACCACGACAACCTGCCGCTGCTCATCGCCGGCGGCGGCTGCGGCACGCTCAAACCCGGCCGCCACACCATCTACCCGAAGGAAACGCCGCTCAACAACCTCTGGGTCTCTATGCTCAACCGCATGGAAGTCAACCTCGACAGACTGGGCGACAGCACGGGAACGCTGAGCCTCAGTTAGATCGCGTTGTCCGAGGACGCGGTGATGAACGAACCAAACTTTGTGATTTATGGCGTCCTTGCCGACGTCGTTTGGTCAGCGTTGTATTTGATTGATCGCCTTGCCGCTTGGTGGGCAATCGGCCTTGGGTTGGTGGCCGAGTATCTCATTTTGAATCGGCTGCTGCGTCTAAGCCGCATCCGAAGTGCAGTGGTCTCGATCTCGATGAACGTGTTGTCGTCTCTCGTGGGGTGGCGTCTCCTAATACGCATCCCAAGAAATAGTCGCGCTCGACAGACTTCTGAAGTCGTCGAGACTTCGGAAGTCTTTGCGAATGCGACTGCGCGGTTATTTCTTGGGATGCGTATAACATGGTGGGGGTGGTATTGGGCTCATGCGACGGATCAAGAATTTTGCGGGACGTTTAACTCGGTGACGTGGGCGGCAACTTGTGCTTTGGCCGGTTTTGTCAGCACATTGGTCGAGTGGCCGATCGCACTCATGGCGACCAAAAAAACGCTCGATCCAAGCGGCTCTTGCCTGCACTTCTGCTTCCGAACTTCGCCAGTGTTGGGATCGCGTACATCAGCGTGGGCATTTCACGGCCGTACAGTTTAGGGAATGTTCCCGATGGGGTCTATCCGCTCTTGAACTGAAAGGCGCTAAGCGGTGCTCAGTTGACTTGGGCGATGAGCTTCCCGGCATCGAGAGTCGACCCGGTGCCTGTGGCGGCGAGCCGTGTATGGCGCGGACTCGGATTCCCGTGTGGGTGCTGGAACAAACTCGACGAATGGGATCATCCGAGGCCCAACTGTTGGGCATCTATCCAACGCTCCGAGCCGAGGACATCGTCCACGCCTGGGCCTACGTCCGAGGACATCGCGACGAGATCGAACAGCAGATTCGCGACAACGAGGATGCCTGAGCCGTGGCGCTGTTGTACTCCAGCGCCGAGCGCGCGATTGAGCTTGGCTGCTCTTGGTAATTCGCGAAGTTCGATATGATCGCGGATCATGCGAATGCAACCTTGGAACCTGGTCTTTCTCATTGGCTTCATCGCGTACATGGGCATTCGCGGAGTGTTCGAGCGGCGCACGCAAGGCACTGAGAAGATGGTTCGCCGATTCGATGCGTGCGAGCGAATCCTGCTGGTGATGGTCATCTTGACCAGTCTGCTGTTGCCGATGCTGTACCTCTTCACGCCTTGGCTGACGTTCGCCGATTACCGGCTGCCGGCGTTTGTTCCGTGGTGTGGCGATGGCGGCTGCGCTCTGGCTGTTTTGGCGGTCTCATTCGGACTTGGGTGTGAACTGGTCGGTCACGTTGGAACTTCGCAAAGACCATCAATTGGTCACGCAGGGCGTTTACCGGTCGATCCGGCATCCGATGTATGCCTCGATCTGGTTGTTTAGTCTCGCCCAAGGCTTGCTGCTGGCCAACTGGCTGGCCGGCTGGTCCGTGTTCGTGGCGTTCGCCGTGATGTACTTCGTGCGCACGCCTCGCGAGGAACAGATGATGTGCGAGTTCTTCGGAGACGAATACCACGAATACATGCGGCAGACGGGACGATTGGTTCCACGGCTTTCTGCTCGCAATCAAATGCCGCCGGCCGAAATGTAGCCTTCATCGCTCCGCGTGAAGTCAGCCGAGCGCGCGATTGACGCGGGTTGGCTGAAGGACGCGATTTGCGAGATCGGCTTTCCTCACGCGGAGCGATGAGGGCTACTTTGGCAGCAGAAACGCCAGCAGGTCGGCCATCTCTTGTAGGATGACTCGGTCTTCCAGGCCGGGGGGCATCAGGGATTGGCCGGTGGCGGCGATGTCTTCGATGTTGGAACACAGGATTGTCTCGCGTGTTCCCGCGGTGTGGATCAGCGTGATGCTCGATGCCGTGTCTGCGACCACTCGCTGGCGCGTCGTGCTAGGCAGTAAGGACATTCAAAAGCACTGTGTCAGGAGTTCGGCGAGCCAGATGAAGCCGGTGAAGTTCGCCGGCTTTTTTCTCAGATCTCGTGGCCACCCTCCGGTATCGTTTGATGCGGCCGAAGAACCGCTCGATCACATTCCGGTTCTTGTAGCGGCCGCGATGATATCTCTTCTTCCGCTTCCGTGTCGGATTGGGCCGGATGCAGGCTCGCGCCCGCAACCGTCGCACTCGCTGACGGATGGCGTCGCTGTCATACGCCGCATCCGCGAGGACGTGGCCCACCGTTCCCGGTTTCAGATCCTCCAACAACCTCTCGGCCTGCGGAGCGTCGCCACACTGTCCGGCGGTCACCAGCAGTTTCAGCAGACGTCCACGTCGGTCCACGGCCGCGTGGAGTTTGGTCGTCAGTCCTCCCCGGCTGCGTCCCAGGCAGCGCCGCTGGTCGGCTACCTCTTTTTTTCCCCCGCCCGACGACGGCCGGTCGAGGCCACTGGATGGGCTTTAATACTCGTGGAGTCGAGTTGCACTTCCTCCAGATCCGGTTCTCCCAAGGCGCGGGCGATTCGTTCCCAGACTCCCGCCGCGCACCAGCGATCAAACCGCTTCCACACCGTATTGGATTTGCCGTACCGGGCGGGAAGATCTTCCCACGGAATGCCGGTCTTCAAAACGTAGAGCACCGCATCCACGAACAAGCGGTTGTCAGAGGCGGTGCGTCCGAGATCCCCTGCCTTGCCGGGTAACAGGTCTTGGATCTGGTTCCATTGAGCATCGGTCAGTTCTTGTCGGCGTCGCAGGCGGAACTCCTCCTTGAGTTCCACAAAGACTCCTCAAAAACACCGTGCTCCGCCAGATTGAATGTCCGTACTGCCTAGAACCGACGGTCGTTGACTTGGCGATCAACGTCTTCATTCCAGGTGAATGGAGGGCAGCGTCAAGCCGCAGTACTCCAGGGTCAAGCAAGAATCGGCCGAATCACCTGTCCGCGGCTGATCGCGTATGGGCGGTTTTGGTTGTCCAAGAACTCGGTGTCGGGCGAGTAGCCCAAGCAGTGGAACATCGTCGCCGTGATATCTTCCGGGCGGATGAGTCCGCTGCGCGGATACCCTCCCAACTCATCGGACGATCCGTGAACGACGCCACCACGAATGCCGCCGCCAGCCATTGCGACAGAGAATACTGGTCCCCAGTGATCGCGGCCCGCTGCGCCGTTGATCTTCGGTGTGCGACCGAATTCGGCCATGCAGACGATCAGCGTGTCGTCGAGCATCCCGCGCTCCGACAAGTCCTCCAACAGCGAGGCAAATCCATTGTCGGCCGGCGGGACGAGCACTTCTCGCAGTCGTTTCGTCTCGTTCGTGTGCGAATCCCAGCACGGATTCGACGCCGGCTCGTCCGGGCCGCGGAACCAATTCACTTGGACAAGCCGCACGTCTGCCTCGATCAATCGTCGAGCCAACAAGCAGCTCTGTCCGAACGGCGATGCACCGTATCGCTGCCGAGTCTTCTCATCTTCCGCAGAGAGATCGAACGCTCCGCGCGACGCGGCGGATGCCAACAGCCCGTAGGCTCGCTGCTGCTGTTCGCCGAACACGCGCGACCGCGCCAATCGCTCGGCCGCTTCGGATTGCTGATCAAACCGCCGCACGAGATCGAGACGAGCCGTCAGCCGACCCAGCGACATGCTCTCCGGCAACTGGAACTCGCTGATGCGATAATCGGCCGCATGCGGCTGGCACCGAAACAGCCACGGGTCTTGACCGCGTCCCAGCAGTCCGCCGTCCTGCCCGGGCCAGGTCGAGCCGTCTGTGTTGAAGATGTGATTGGGCAGCCGTACCGATGCCGGCAAATGCCCGCGCGGTCCCGCTAAACTTTGCACGACCGAGCCCCAGTTCGGCCAATCGTTCGGCGGGCCGGGGTTCGCGTTCTCGGCGTTCATCGGCACATGCGGCCGGCCGGTCAGCATGTAATAGCCGCTCGACGAGTGCGCGTTGTCGTTCGTCGAGACCGCTCGCAACACCGCCAGCTTGTCGGCATGCGAGGCCAGCCGAGGCATCAGTTCGCCGAATTGAATTCCCGGAATCTTGGTGGCGATCGGCTCGATTTCTCCTCGGACCTCTTTCGGAGCATCCGGCTTTGGATCCCACGTCGATTGCTGCGGAGGTCCGCCCATCAGGAACAGCACGATGCACGATTTCGCGGGACGACTGCTCTTTGGCGGAACGCTTTCCGCCGACGCTGACTGCAGAGCCAACAATTGTGGCAGCGACAGACCACACGCTCCCAGCCCACCGACGCGCAGCACTTCGCGTCGCGGCAGGCGATCGCAAAGTTGGACGCCTTGAGTTTGCAAGCTGAGCATCGTGGCCTCCACGAGCAGTCACCAAAAAACACTTGAAAACAAGAAACCTTCGGAAAACCGTTGAGGCTGAGCAATTCAGCCGCCTCGCAGTGTATCGTAAGAAGACGGATCAAATCTTGTCGATTCGGGAAAGCCACGCCAAACATCGCCGAGCCAAGTCCGGTTGTCACCGAAGTCCGAGCTTTGCCACGTCTCGCCCAAATTGGCTCGCGGCTCAACAGCAGCCGCGAAGTCCCTATGATTGGCCGGCCGCTCAATGGTATTTGGAGATTGCTGTGACCACGCCCGCGAATCCGCTACCGCTCGATGACGATCTTCCGGACGAGTTGCCGGGGATCGCTCAGCGTTTGCAGGCCGCGATCAACGAGGTGTTCGTCGCGAACGAGCCTTCAGCATCCAAGCCACCTTCCGAAGACGGCCAACTCGATCGGTCCGCAGACTCGTTGGTCGCGGCCGCCGGAACGAAGATCGACCGGCGGCTGTATTTTCCAGATGCCGAAGGCTGGGAATGCCGAGTGAAGTCTGGACCGCGCGAGTACTGTTCTCGTCGCAATCTCGGTGAGGAATGGTTTCACTTGTTGCTCGATGGAGAATTGTTCCTGCAATTCGACGAGGAGAAGGTCTGCCTCAACTGCGCGTACCGATCCGGCCTCCTGACTGACGACCGCTTGTTCTGGCAGAAGGGACAACGGCGTCAACGAATTTTTCCAGTGTCGGACACCGCACCAGGAATCGAAGCTGCGGCCGAAACTCCCGAAGACCTTCCCGATCAACCACTGACGACGGAATACGTCCTTGAGAATCCGAACGAGAGGGAAACATGACACACCCCATGGATGGTTTGATCCGAGACAATTACCGAGCCGATGACGTGCGCGCGATCACTCGGCACTTGATCGAGCACGGCACGTTTCAATTTCCGACGTTGTCCAGCGGGTTGTTCGCGGCCGCGCTCGCGCAGAACCAAGAGCTCGAATACACCGGCTACCAGAACGTCTGGGTCCGCGACAACATCCACATCGCTCATCATTTTCATGTGCTGGGTGAGCACGATCACGCGGTCAAGGCTGCCTCAGCGATCACGCGGTTCCAGCACACGCAGCGTGGCAAGCTGCGAGACATCATCGTCGGCAAAGCAAACCCGCAGAACGTGATGCTCCGGCCACACATTCGTTTTGACGGCGACAAGCTCAGCGAAGTTTCGGAGCAATGGGCGCATGCGCAGAACGACGCGATCGGCTATTGGTTGTGGCTGGCCAGCAAGTTGGCTCGTGAAGGATATTGGCAGCCGACCGGCGCTGACATCAAGTTGCTCGCCAATTTTGTGGAGTATTTGGCCGCCATTCAGTTTTGGCAGGACGAAGACAGCGGACATTGGGAAGAGGTCCGCAAGGTCGAAGCCTCCAGCATCGGCGCAGCGACGGCCGGCCTGACAGCACTACGAGATTATTTTCTCACGATGGCCTCCTCGCAGATGCCGCTCGGCGCGACGAAGTCGTTCATCGATCAAACCTGCCACCGCGCGGAAGGGCTGATCGAGCACGGGCGCGCCGCTCTCGAAACGATCCTGCCGAGCGAATGCGTGCAAGACGATCCGACCAAGCGGCGGCGATCTGACTCGGCGTTGCTGTTCCTGATCTACCCGTTGCAAATCGTCGACGGCGAAATGGCCGAAACGATCGTCACTGACGTCGTCACGCAATTGCTCGGCCCGTTCGGTGTGCGACGATACCTCGGTGATTCGTACTGGTGCGCCGACTACAAAAAGCTGCTCGATCCCGCCAACCGCACGGTCGATGTCAGCGAAGACATGTCCGCTCGCGACCGCCTACTGCAACCGGGCGGCGAAGCGCAGTGGTGCCTCTTCGATCCGATCCTGTCGGTCATTCATGGCCTGCGATACCAACAGACCGGCGACAACGGACAACTCGAACTGCAAACGCAACATCTCAACCGCAGCTTGAGGCAACTGACTGGCGGTGATACGTCGTTCCCGCCGCTGCGTTGCCCGGAGTCCCACTACCGCGAGAACGGCATTTGGGGACCGAACGACATCACGCCGCTGCTGTGGACTCAGGCAAACCTCCGGCTGGCGTTACACTTCATGGAGCAAAGTTTGCTCGGTCCCGGAAAGGTTGCGGTCCACTGAAATGTCGAAGCGTGTCGTCTTAGCCATGAGCGGCGGTGTGGATAGCTCCGCCGCCGCCGTTTTGCTGCAACAGCAGGGCTACGAAGTGATCGGTCTTTTCATGCGTTCCGGCGCGACCGATGACAGCGAAGCGACCGTCTGCCGAACATCGCTCACTGCCGATCTGCCGATTCTCAATCCGAAGGCTCACAAGCAAGGCTGCTGCAGCGCGACAGACGCAGCGGACGCTCGGCGAGTCGCTGATTCGTTGGACATCCCGTTTCACGCGCTGAATTTTCAAGATGCCTTTACGCGGATCAAGGATTACTTCGCCGACGAGTACCTCGCCGGCCGCACTCCGAACCCCTGCGTGATGTGCAACAACTGGCTGAAGTTCGGCAAGCTGTGGGAATTCGCGCAGTCGGTCGGGGCGGATCACATCGCGTCGGGGCATTATGCACGAGTGGTGAGGGACGAGGGGCGAGGGGCGAGCAACGCAGACACTCCGTCAACTCGCCACTCATTGCATCGTGGTCTCGATCGCTCGAAAGATCAGTCGTACGTCCTGTTCGGCATTCGCAAGGAAATCCTCGACCGAGTCATCTTCCCGGTCGGTAGCTTCGCAAAGACGGAGATTCGTGAACTCGCTCGGCAGACTGGACTGCGAGTTGCCGACAAACCAGACAGCCAAGAGATTTGTTTCATCCCGGACAACGATTACGTCGGATTCTTGGAACGTTATCGAGGCCACCACGACACGGCCGGAGAAATTGTGGACACGGAAGGCAACGTGCTCGGGCGTCACGAGGGCTACCAGCAATACACGATCGGTCAACGAAAAAGACTCGGCATCACGTTCGGCAGTCCGCGGTACGTCGTCGCCGTGCAACCGACAACTCGGCGAGTCGTCATCGGCACGCGCGAAGATCTCATGGAGTCGACCCTGGAAGCCGATCGCCTGAACTGGCTGATCGACGATGTGCCCGACAGGTTTACCTGCCAAGCTCAGATTCGTTCGCAGCATCAATGTGCCGAGGCCGAAGTGCAGGTGCTCGACGAAGACCGCGTGCGGGTTTATTTTTCCGAGCCGCAATTTGGCGTCGCTCCCGGCCAAGCCGTCGTCTTTTACGACGGCGACCGAGTGATGGGCGGCGGTTGGATTTGCTAGTCGGCCGAATGTAGGCCAGGCTCGCATCGCCGGTCGCTTTCGCGCACGCCACCTACTAGCACTACTGCGCACTATTCGCGAAAGTCGCCGTGTGTTATAGGGTTTTGAGGTTTTTAGTCGAGGAAGTCGGCGAATGGGTTGGGAGGTCAAGGATGACCGTCGAACAGATCGAGAGTTTGCGAGCCACTCTGAGCGAGTTTTTG
>CAMAWN010000213.1 GCA_945861865.1 Candidatus Kuenenia stuttgartensis
TGCAACAAAGCCGCAAAACTGGGTACAAGTTCCATCGTGAGCCTCCTTGCTCGATGCCTGAGAGTGATGTCCCAAGCATTGTCGTGGAGGCTCACGCTATTTCCGCAGATCAGTTATCAACACGCTGAAAACTGCAAAAGTCGAACTTAGGCGGTTTTGATTTTTGATTGTCGGTTGCGCTCTCACCGGTTTCTCATGGACGTTAGCCACACTGCCTAATCGGCGAACAGCGTCCGGTACTTCTTGGATGAGTACAGCCGGAAGTGGACGTCGCGAAGATACTCGTACGGTCCATCCTGGCGGATGCTCTCGGCCAGCGACGCGATCTGCAATTGCGAGCGATACGCCTCGATGCTCCGCAGCTTGTGCTGGAAGGCGTCGTCGTTGCCGCGGACTTCCAGATTCGGAGCCTCGGCGAAGTCGCAGTAGATCGCCAGTTCGAACACTTGCTGTGCGACCGTCAGTTCGCGGGGAACATCCTCTGAACGCGACGAGGCAATCTCTTCGACTTGTCCTTCGCGGAGTTCGCCTGGAGTGGAGAGAAATCGCAGTTGGACTCGCTGGCCGGGACGCACGAACTCGACCGTCAGCTCAACACTTCGCGCAGCAGGTCGTTGTTCGGAAACGGATGTCCTTTGGACTGCGTGAAGGCTTCGCCAAAAGCGGCTCCGATGCTGGCTCCGCGAGCGGCGCTCCAGCGGCGGCAGCTTTCGAGGTACTCGTCGACGCCGTGTTGCTTCCGCAGCCATTCGCGCTGGCTGGCATGACAGGCGAGCATCTTCTGCTTGAGGTCGAACGTGGTGGAGATGTCGAGAATGAATTCCGGCTCGATGGGGCGGCCGAACCAGTCGAGACCTTCGAGAGCGTCCACAAAATACAGATGCGGGATGTGATCGGTGGGCGGAGCCGGTTCCCATTGCTGAGTCTTGTAGTTCGGCACGCTGGCGTTGAAGCAGGCGTCGCGGACGAGCCGCGAGGTGACTTCGTGATCGGACATGTAATCGACCGACGGAGCGGTCAGCACGATGTCGGGCCGAGTGCGGCGGATGACTTCGGTGACTCGGCGACGGGCGTCGTTGTCGTGCGTGATGCTCAGGTCGCGAAACTCCAGGCACAGGTAATCGGCTCCCAGCAAATCGGCGGCGGCCTGGGCTTCGGCTCGACGCACGGCGGAGATTTCCTCGGGGCCGAGTTCCGCCGAACCGCAGTCTCCCGGCGTCATAGTAGCGGTGGTGATGTGGCAACCACACTGCTTGAGCAACGCCAGCGTGCCGGCACATTGGAATTCGATGTCATCGGGGTGCGCGTGAATCGCGAGGACTCGCGGAGTGGGAACGCTGCGGTGCATTGCAATCTCGCCTTTCGACAGTTTTCATTGCCGTAGTCGACGCGTCTCGCATCGGACGGATGCGAGACGCATCCGCGACATCGGATCAAAGGCAACGGCATGTGGCACGATAAGTACAAAGACGGAGCACCTCAACCGGCTCAGATCATTCACTGTGGCAAGCTGCCGGCAAGTGTGTTCAGCGATTCGCGAGATGCGGCTCGGTTTGTGGCGGTCGTGATTGCCAATCTGATTCGCGAGAAGAATGCGGCGGGGCAAAAAGCAGTCCTGGGGCTGGCGACCGGCTCGACACCGATCGGTGTCTATCGCGAACTCGTGCGGATGCACAAAGCGGGCGAGCTGGATTTCTCAAACGTCGTGACCTTCAACCTCGACGAATACTGGCCGATGAAACCGGAATCCGAGCAGTCGTATCACAGCTTCATGTGGGAGCACCTCTTCAGCCACGTCAACATCCCGCCGGAAAACGTCCATATTCCCTGCGGTACTTCGCGACAAGACGACGTCGAACGGGAATGCGCCGAATACGAACGGCAGATCACTCAACTGGGCGGGTTGGATCTGCAGTTGCTGGGGATCGGACGTGATGGCCACATCGGCTTCAATGAACCCGGCAGCGATCGCAACAGTCGGACTCGATTGGTGGCGCTGGACCCGATAACTCGGCGCGATGCGGCCGGTGATTTTGGCGGCGAGGAGAAAGTCCCCGCCCGCGCGATCACGATGGGCGTGCAAACGATTTGGGAAGCCAAACGAGTTTTTCTGATGGCGCTCGGCGAGAAGAAGGCCTTCGTCATCCGTAAGGCGTTGGAAGGAGAGCCGACTCCGAACGTCCCTGCCAGCTTCTTGCAGAACCACATGAATGCGGCATTCATCCTCGACGAGGCCGCCAGCGCCGAGTTGACGCAAGTCCGCACTCCCTGGACTGGCGGCCGGATCGTGGACTGGACGCCGACGCTGCAAACGCGAGCGATGGTGTGGCTCGCGCAGGTCTGCAACAAGCCACTGCTCAAGCTCGACATGAAGGACTTCTTGCAACATCACCTGTACGACATCCTGCACCTTGAGGGAGGCGTCGCCGCGATCCGCGAGCGAGTCTTCGAACAACTCATGGGGACGATCTGCACGAAACCGGGTGGCGATCGGCCAATCAAGGCGATGATCTTTAGCCCGCATCCCGACGACGACGTGATCTCGATGGGCGGCACGTTTCTCACACTCGTGAATCACGGTCACGAAGTTCATGTTGCCTACATGACTGGCGGCAACATCGCGGTGCGCGACGATGCTTGTCTGCGGCATCTCGATTACGTCGAGGAGAGTTCGCTAAAGCTCGGAGGACTGCATCCCGACACGGCGGCTCGGTTGAGGAAATGCCGCTCAGACATCCGCTCAAAAAAGCCGGGCGATCAAGATTCTGCCGACGTGCTGGCACTCAAAGGACTGATCCGCAAGACCGAGGCCGCGAACGCCTGCGAACTCGTGGGCGTCCCAGCCGATCGACGGTCCTTTCTGGAACTACCCTTCTACCAAACCGGCAGCGCCAAGAAGCGACCGATGGGGGAATCGGACATCGAGATCGTCGCCAACAAACTCCGGGAGTTGCAGCCCGATCAGATTTACTTCGCGGGAGACCTCTCTGACCCGCACGGCACGCATCGGGTCTGCGCCCAAATCATCATCGAGGTGCTGGCCCGACTGAAGCCCGACGGGTTCTCATCGGAAGTCTGGATGTACCGGGGCGCATGGCAGGAATTTGAGCCGCACGAAATCGAGCGTGCTGTGCCGCTCAGCCCCGAAGTGATGGCCAAGAAAAAGCAGGCGATCCTGCGTCACGAAAGCCAAAAAGACGGAGCCATGTTCATGGGCTCCGACGACCGCGAGTTCTGGATGCGAGCCGAAGACCGCACCAAGCAAACCGCCAAAATTTACAACGATCTCGGTCTTCCGGAGTTCTTCGCTCTGGAAGGTTTCGTGCGTTATCACGGGCAAAAACTGTGATGGTTTTGGAGGGTGTGGGCGGGTTCGCTCAGTCGCTTGAATCCACCCGGTGAATCGCGATACTCGGACGCCTTAGATGTTTCCCCGCTCTCACAAACATGCCGCGGCCGACCGGCCCAAAGCGGCCAAGGAGAATGCAGATGGCTGAGACTCGCACCGGTGCTGTCACCCTCAAAGGCAACCCCGTCAACCTCGCAGGTGCGGCAATTCAATCCGGCCAAGTCGCGCCGGATTTCAATCTTCAAGACAACGGTTTGGGCGAAGTCACGTTGGCTTCCAGCGCCGGCAAGACGCGAGTGATCGCGACCATTCCTTCGCTCGACACCCCCACCTGCCATGCCGAAACCAAGCGATTCAATGACGAAGTCAAGAACTTGCCGAACGTCGAAGTTTTGGTGGTCAGCATGGATCTGCCCTTCGGACAAAAACGCTGGTGCGGTGCCGAAGGCGTGGCCAACGTCAAAACGCTGAGCGCTCATCGCTGCTCGAAGTTCGGTGAGGACTACGGAGCCTTGATTTCCGGCGGCGTGTTGGATCGCTGCCTCTGCCGAGCGATCTTTGTGATCGACGGCACTGGCAAGGTTAAGCACGTTGAGTACGTCAAAGAGATCGCCGACCATCCGAACTACGAAGCGGCTTTAGCAGCCGCCAAGAGCTAGTGGTTCGTTAATTCTTGTTTTGGGAGTTGGAATGCAAGTCGTGGAACGCCTCGCCTACGTAGCTCGGTCGTTCCACGACTGAGCTACCGAATGGTGATTCACCCCCATCGATGAGCTGACTGTACCACTCACGACGTTGAATGAGATGTTTCCCTGTTTGTGAGTTTTCGCGACACGGCGGATGGGTATCAGGATGTCCGCTGACGTTTTGGCACACAGGCCGGAAGTCGGAGCATGTCCTCGTTACGAATCGAGTTGACAGCCGACTCCGGCTGTCAGCCGATCAAAAATAGCTTGCCTGTCTGATACGTCGTGAAGGCCAAGCTGACGTGTTGTTCCGCCAGCCAAGACGTGAACTGCCGCGAAGTCAGCACTTCCAACGGCTGATCGAAAACTGGTGGACCAGTTGGAGTGGAACTCATGAGAGAGGACACTTCGTCTGCCGGTGAATTCAAAACGCGACGATCAATTACCTCAGCCCGACTGGTGTGAGCGGGCACTTGTCGGCCACGAAGGTTTCGGTGCGGCCGTCTTGATCGAAGCGCACGATGACCGTTTGTCGCTTCATCATCCAACCGACTTCGACGACTTCGCCCAAACCGTAGCGGGGATGCCGCACGGCGTCGCCAACGGAAAACGTGGCCTGGGACTCCTGGTTCTCGGCCTGCGAACGAAGTAGGGCAGCGCCGGTGGTCAGCTTGGATTTCAGAGTTGCGGGATCGGACGTCTTTTGCGAGTCGGCGGTGACAGCCATCGAAATTTCGGAAGGTTCCTCTTCCGTCGACTCGCAAAAGACTCCCGACTCCTTCGCAGGGACCGGCGGTGTTTCCGCGCCGAAATCAAAATCCAGCCAGTTGTCGTTCGGGGATTCCTGGCTGTGCTCGTCGTCGAACGGTACGGACTTGCCGAACGCCGCGCTGCCGAGCGTCTGTCGCAACGCCGTGTGGTCGATCTCTTCGCACTCGATCTCGGTTTCGAATTGGCTGCGAACGGTGCGGAGTGGACGACCGAACGAATAGCGTTCGACGGTGCTCGTCAGGTGCAGTTGCTTCATCGCGCGGGTCATGCCGACGAACAACAGCCGCCGTTCCTCTTCCAAGGCCATCTGCATTTTGCGGAGGTCGTCTTGCTCGTTCATCGCCCGTTCGTGCGGGATCAGGTTTTGCTCGAAGCCGACGATGTAGACGACGGGAAACTCCAAGCCCTTCGCCGCGTGCAGCGTCATCAGCGTGACCTTGCCGGACGACTCGTCCACGGCATCGAGATCACTGACCAGCGAGGTCGTTTCGAGAAACGCTTGCAACGAGCGGCCGTCTCCCGCTTTCTCATCGAACTGCTGAGCGGACAGGACGAGTTCCAGCACATTGCCCAGCCGCTGCTGTTCTTGTTCGTCGTCGCTCTCGCGCCAGTCGTCCCCATAGCTGGTCTCGGAGAGGACCGCACGCAACAACTCGGCCACGGGGCCGGTGGCTTTGTCGCGGAGGCCGCGCATCAGTTCGACGAAACCGAGCAACGCTTTCGCCGGTCCGGTGGAAAGTTCGGGGATCGTCTTCGAGTGCTCGGCCGCTTCGAGCAGTGTCAGCTCGTGCTTGTCGGCGAAGCGGCTGAGCTTTTCGAGCGTGCTCTTGCCGATGCCGCGCGGCGGGTTGTTGATGATTCGCAGAGCGGCGGCGCGGTCGGCCGGGTTCTCGATCGTCCGCAGGTACGCCAGCAGGTCTTTGACTTCGGCTCGCTCGTAGAACGCGAGGCCGGCGGCGACTTGATACGGCACGCGATTGCGGCCCAGTGCGAGTTCGATCTCGCGCGACAGCCAGTTGACGCGGTAGAAGATCGCGACGTCGGACCATTCCCAGACACCCGCCTCGATGTCGCGGCGAATCTGCGAGGCGATCTCTTCGGTCTCGTCTTTGCCGGTCCAGAAGCGGTGCAGTTTCACCTCGTCACCCGATTCGTTGCCGGTGTGCAGTCGCTTGGCCTTGCGATGGACGTTGTGTTCGATCAGCGAGTCGGCAACGCTCAGGATTGATTTCGTGCTGCGAAAGTTTTCCTCCAGACGCACGACGTGCGCCTCCGGGTAGTCCGACTCGAACCGCAAGATGTTGTCGATCCGAGCACCACGCCAGCCGTAGATCGACTGGTCGGGATCGCCGGTCACGCACAGGTTCGGAACGTCGTGAGCCAACGCCCGGATGATTTCGTACTGAGCCTTGTTTGTGTCCTGATACTCATCGACCAGGATGAAGCGGTACTGTTGATCGAGTTCGCTGCGCAGCTCCGGGTTGCCTTGCAGCAGCGAGACGACGTGCAGCAGCAGGTCGTCGAAATCGACCGCGTTCGATTCGCGCAGCCGCTTCTGGTACTCCGGGTAAACGCGAGCGGTGACGACCGTTTTGAAGTCCATTGCCGACTGCTCGCGGAGAGCAGTCTCGACGACCTCGGGCGTGATCAGCTCGTTCTTCATTCGGCTGATGGCGGCGTTGATCTTCGCTGGAGCGTACTGCGTCGAGTCGAGATTCAGATCACTGAGAGCTCGCTTGATGACGCCGCGCTGATCGTCGGTGTCGAAGATCGTGAAGTTGCTGCTCAGGCCGACGAGTTCCGCGTACTCGCG
Source organism: Candidatus Kuenenia stuttgartensis (assembly GCA_945861865.1). Taxonomy (GTDB): domain Bacteria; phylum Planctomycetota; class Planctomycetia; order Planctomycetales; family Planctomycetaceae; genus SXKJ01. The sequence continues at coordinate 6,620 of CAMAWN010000213.1, forward strand.
CAGCAACCGCGCACAGAATCGGTGAAACGTGCTGACCCAGACTCTCGAACCGGGCACGAGCGTCTCGACCCGGTGCTGCATTTCCTCGGCGGCTTTGTTCGTGAATGTCAGCGCGAGCATTCGTCTGGGCGACACGCCGCGTTCGATCAACCTCGCAATGCGCTGCGTGATGACGCGGGTCTTGCCGGAACCGGGGCCGGCCAACACGAGCAGCGGTCCCTCAAAATGCTCGACAGCTTCTCGCTGCGGTTCGGTCAAACGGCTTTGCACGACGGAACTCCGTAGGTTGGGCACTCTTGCCGACACTGATCGACTCCACTTCGCAGAGGGCGGACAAGAGTGCCCATCCTACGGTGATGACTCCCCTTCGGCCGGGCGGGACTATAAAAGTTGAGACCGGTCCGAACTAGGAAGCCCAATTTATGTCGACTCGTCGCCGCATCATCTCCCTTCAGCCCAGCGCGACGGAGATCGTCGCCGCCCTCGGAATGCTCGACCAACTTGTCGGCCGGTCGCATGAATGCGATTTTCCGCCGGACGTGCAAAGCCGGCCGATCTGCAGCCGACCGCGGATCGACGTCGCGAAGTCGGGAGCGGAAATCGACCGTCAAGTGAAAGACTCCTTGCGGGCCGGCTTGTCGATCTTTGAAGTCGATACCGCGCTGATGCTCGAATTGCGGCCGGATGTCATCCTCACCCAGACTCAATGCGATGTCTGCGCCGTGACGCCACAAGATCTCGAAGCCGCGCTGACTCAAGGGGACAATGGCCCCAGCGTCATCGACCTCCACCCACAACGACTGGAACACCTCTTCGGAGACATCCATGTCGTGTCGATGGCGCTGCACATTTCCGATCGCGGACACCAACTGGTTGTCGAATTGCGAGGCGAGTTTGAAAGCCTGCGTCTGAAGACTTCGAAGCTGCGTCGCAAACCGACGATCGTCTGTCTGGAATGGTTGGAACCACTGATGACCGCCGGCAATTGGATTCCCGAACTGGTCGAGATCGCCGGCGGACAAAATCTGGGAGCGGAACCGGGGCAGCATTCCCCGTGGTTTGACTGGGATCAACTGCTGACGGCCAACCCGGAAGTGTTGGTCTTGATGCCCTGCGGTTGGGACATCGCGCGTGCTCGTGCCGAGTCCCGCGTGCTGACGTCCGATCCGCGCTGGACACAACTGTCGGCCGTTCGGTCTGGCAAAGTCTTTGTCACGGACGGCCATCAGTTCTTTAATCGGCCGGGACCGAGGCTCTTCGAGTCGGCTCAGATTCTTGCGGAGATTTTGCATCCAGAAGCGTGTAACTTCGGACACCGCGGTCGGAATTGGGAGAAGCTATGAATTGGTCGTTGGTCGTTGGTCATTGGTCGTTGGTCATTTTGGTTTTCGCGCTCCAAGCCGAATTGATCGCGGGTGAAGTTCTCACGATCGCTGGCACTGGTAAGAAGGAGTATTCGGGAGACGGCGGTCCCGCTCGCGAGGCAGGGGCGGGCGAGCCATACGGCTTGACGATTGGGCCAGATGGTACGCTCTACTTTTGCGACATCGCGTTTCATGTCATCCGTCGCGTGGACAACAAGGGTCGCATCTCGACGGTGGCCGGTTCCGGCAAGAAGGGCTACGCGGGAGACGGCGGCCCGGCCAGGCAGGCACTGCTCAACGAACCCTACGAGATCAAATTCGACGCCGATGGCTCGATGTACTTCGTCGAGATGCAGAACAACCTCATCCGCAAAGTGGACAAGTCGAGCGGTGTGATCGCGACCGTGGCTGGGACTGGTAAATCGGGGTTCAGCGGCGACGGCGGATCGGCTCGCGAAGCAACGTTCAACAAACCGCACTCGATCGCGCTGGACAGCAAGGGAGCACTCTTCATTTGCGACATCGGCAACCATCGCGTGCGCCGAGTCGATTTGAAATCCGGTGTCGTGACAACGTTCACCGGCACCGGCGAGAAGGCTGTTCCGAAGGATGGAGCCTCGTTCGTCAACGCGGCAATCTCCGGCCCTCGAGCCATCGACTTCGCCGCCAATGGCGACATGATCCTGGCCTTGCGTGAAGGGAATTCGGTCTATCGTCTCAACCTCGCCCAGCAACAGTTTGCACATCTCGCGGGCACGGGCAAGCCAGGCTACACCGGCGATGGGGGATCGGCTCGCGCGGCAACTTTGTCCGGACCAAAGGGAGTCGCCGTCGCGCCGAATGGAGACATCGTTTTGGCGGACACCGAGAGTCACACGATTCGTGTCATTCGGCACAACACGGGGAACATTGAAACCGTAGTTGGTGACGGCAAGAAGCATGATGGGCCGGATGGCGATCCGAAGTCCTGCGGATTGGCTCGGCCGCATGGCGTCTGCGTGGACTCGGCTGGCAACATCTTCATCGGCGACAGTGAGAATTATCGAGTTCGCAAATTGACGGTTCAGTGACGGAACAATCCCCGAAAATAAAAACCGCGCCCCTGCTTGGCCCACCGATGGAACCGTGGAGAGACACGGTTCGACTCGCCGAATCGTTCCGGCGGATGATCACCGTTTTTTTGTCAGCCTCTTAATTCGACTTTTGCACTTTAGGTGGCCAAGGCCACCGCGTTTTCTAGGAGTTGTTGGATTTTTCGAGACCCTGGTCCTGCGAGGGCCAAGGTCAAAACCTGTTGTCGGACGCTGAGCCGACGGAGCGTGCCGAGCATGTCAGCGAA
>CAMAWN010000214.1 GCA_945861865.1 Candidatus Kuenenia stuttgartensis
CAACACGACGACCAACCCCTGCTCAAAACCGTCGACTACAAGTTCCCTCAAAAACGATTCACCGAATAACCAACAACCCGACCTAAAGGTCGTGTCACTTGCCAATCACGAAACGTTTCACTGACCTAAAGGTGCTGTCACCTGCCCCACACCTACTAATCGGCGTTGCCGAAACATTTCAGCGCCGTGACGGAACCCCTCAAACGATGAGCTTCGCGTCTTCCGGGGAGGGTCGTCTTTCCGGGCCTGACGCCGAGTTGTTTCTTGAGGTGTTTTGGGACTTGTTTCGCCAAGGAATCATCACGCTTGGCTGCAACGACTCGAACCGTCAGTTTCCATTCTTCCGAGTTTCATCCTTCGGTCGTCGGATACTTGATGGACACCAAGCCTACTTCTTTCACGACGTTTCGAGTTACACAAAACTGCTGACGGAAGCTGTCCCGAATCTCGACAACGTGACGCTGCTCTACGTTCAAGAAGCCATGCAAGCGTTCAAGGCGGGCTGCTTGCTTTCGTCGTCCGTGATGCTTGGCGTAGCCGCCGAGCACACGTTTCTTCTGCTGATCGAGACGATTGAAAAGAACGCCACCGAATCAGCAAAGTTCGCGGCGGTGAGCAAGGAACGGACGATCCTGCAAAAGCTCAACAAGTTCAAAAACATCCTCGACCAGCAACTCAAGAGTCTTCCATCCGACATCAAGGAAGACCTCGACACGCACTTCGCCGGCATCATGTCGATCATCCGCAACTTCCGAAACCAGTCTGGGCATCCGTCGGGCCACCTGATCGACCGCGAGCAAGCCTACATCCTGCTTCAACTGTTCGTGCCGTACTGCAAGAAGATGTATCAACTCAAGGCGTTCTACTCGTAGAACGTCGCCCAACGAGGATGAGCCAATGCAATTCTTCAGCGAGCAACTGATTTCGACCGGCTACCTCGACCGACTGAATCAAGACTTGCAGCGAGCTGACTTGTGCCGTTTTCTTGTCGCCTACATTTCACAGGATGGATTGCGAGCCATCGACCGAGCGGCTCTCGTCCGAACACTGCGGCACGAGGATTCGTTCGGACTGAGTTCTCTCTCGTGTGCTTGCGGCTACGAACCGCTGCTCAAGTTGCAGTGCGAAATCGGGGATACCGACGTCCGGCTCAAATACTTCATGGACCCGTTGGTCACAAAGACCGACGAGCCGGATGGCATCGCTCTGTTCCATTCCAAGCTCGTCTATCTGCGACTGCCCCGCGAAAACAAATCGGTCATCTACATCGGCTCACACAACTGGTCCGGCCGAGCACTCGGCTTGGGCCGACCACACAACGTCGAAGCCTCGCTCCGGTTTGAACTCGACTACGCGCCGGAACATCTCACCGGTAGCGACTCGTCGATCGCCAGCCAGGTCAACCGCCATTTGTTGGCGGCTTTCGTAAAACCAGCGTGTTTCACTGCGACGCCGAACAATAAATTGGCGTTTGAACAATGGACTGACAAAGGCTGCCACCGAGCAGAACCGTCCCCACTGGACGAAATCAGGGTCATTCTTGCCGTGCGCAAAACCGGGACTGCCGCGACCGCAGGCGACTGGTCCAACCTTGAAAACCAAGGCATCTACTTGCAGGCCCTTGAAGAAAAAGAGGGCAAGCTCATCCACTCCGCCGCTGAGAAGTTGCTCGTTATGGTGTGGGACTCACACTCCGACCTTGCGGCTGGACGCCCGCCAGTGCTCTTGCGCTGCCGAGAATCCGCGCATAACGAAGACGGCACAAACAGAGCGCAGTCCCCGATGGAAGGTTTCGGAGCCGCCATCTATGACGAAGCTCAATTGCTGGCCAAGCAACGGAACTCGCGCGGCCAAAGATCATCCATCGGCATTTGGTCCGGTCGCGATGTGGAGATGTACGACTTCGAGTTCCGTCAGCAGCCATCGGATTCCGCACAGATCGACGGCGGAATTCGTCCCCCATATCAGTTTCATCTCGAAGTCGAACACATCATTTTCCCAACGGATCGCAACCCGCTCATCAAGCCGACAATGCTCTGGACGCCGGGGTCGTTTGCCGTCGCCAAATCAAAAGACGCCGCGAAACTTGAACGTGTCGAAGGCTATTACGTCCCGCCCGAACTGCACACTCAAATCCTACTCTATCTGACCGAAGAACTGTTGATCGACCGCGACCAAGCGAAAGTCTGGCCTGTCTCGCACTACGACCAAGCCAAAGAAGGCAAACGATTCTCGAAACACCCGCTCCACGACACGTTCTTCGGCCCGGACGCCGAACTTCGTCGTGATGAGTTCTACGGGCAGGCCAAACGCGGGTCGCTGGTCGCGGAACTTGACGACCAAAGAGGAATCGGACACGAACTTGCAAGGCCGCAAAAGATGAATGCAGAACCGATTGAACGAGTTCAAAAGGTCTTTACGACGAAGCTGGCATCGTTGGAGGACGAATGGCGTTCAATTGCGATGGGCAACAAGCCGAAAGACGAACATCCGGGAAAAGAGGAGTAGGTTGCCGCGCGAGTGGCGAGAAAGCTTGCGACCGCTGAATCCCAAAATGAAAGGCACTGCTCGCCTCGTGCCGGCCGGTTGCTGTAATCTGTTTTGCATCGGGTAGCCGTTCGAGGGTTGCAAACCGCGACGGCAGAAATGGCTTGAGCCAGCGCGGAGAGTTAGTCGCCTTTCACTCCGCGCGGCTCTGGCCGACCCGAAGTAAGAAAGGCGAAATTGTGGCGGACCAGTCTCCGAACGGCGAAACCGCCGACCTGCACCGACTTCGGTTGTCCGAAAGCTCACCACTCATCGAGGCGTTGGGACAGTTCTTACGAGATTTGGACCTTGTTCATTCCACGTGGCTGAATTCGATGAACGAGTTAGTAGATTGTCACGAGCACTTGTTTCGTTCGAGGAGTCGCGTCAAGGAGCTTGTCGATCGCGGAACAGTCCCACCGCCGGGCCAGACGGGAACTCAGTTTGGAGCTGGGTTGTTGAACCTTATCGAAGAAGGTTGGCATCTTTGCCGATTCGTCCGCTCCCTTCCGCCGAATGCCAAGTTCACGGATGCTGATGATCGGAGGCTCCTCGCCAACATGCACGAGCGGCTGCCGGCAATTCACGACGAGTTGCGAACGGCTTTGCTGCACCTGAAACATGTCGCATCTTTGGAAGCTGACGGGAACGAGTTCCCAGCAAGTGAGAGCCGAATGCCGGCTCCGAAGGCGGAAGCGACCGAGCACGCCAGAAATGCGAGCAACGAAGGCCGAATGACTTCCACGCTTGAGGCTGTTCGTGGAGTTTACGATTGGGCGATGTCGCAGATTCCGGGGGCGGACGCGATGACCATTCCGAAGTTGTTCGTCGCGATACAGCAACATCCCGAAATGCAGAGCGAGTTCTTGGAGAGACTTCCCGACAATGCTGACACGTTCGGAGCCTATCTGAGACGGGCGGGGATTCGCCGCTACAACACTTCCGGCAACCGTGCGCGCCGATCGAGCCGACGTCCGCGAACGTGAATGGATGCTGTCTGTTTTGCTCAAACGGACATTTTGAGAATTCTGGCAACAAGTTTTGTCCGACAAATCGCGGCGTTTCTCAATTTGTCTGTTTGTCCGATTCGGGGTCTGAAACGGCCAACGGTTGTACGCAGCGTTGCTGACGACCGGGCCATGAACCCGAAACGGACGAAGTGAAATGAACTCAGCAGTTCTAAACGCTGCCGCAGAGCGAAACGGCGGGCCGGAGTCGCGGGCTGTCGCGACTGCTACTCACGTCGATGCCGACGCCTGCGCGAGCCGACTCGGCATTAGCAAAAGACACTGGCTGCGTTTGGTCGATCGCGGCGCGGCACCACAGCCCACGCGACTCGGCCGGCTCGTGCGCTGGAAAATCTCAACTCTGGATGAATGGGAAACCAACGGCTGCAAACCGATTCGCCAAGTCGGACGAACGAAGTGAATGACTCGCAAATTTTCAACGGGCGTCATTCCATCTTCGGGAGCAACGATCATGGCGAAAGAAAACTGGATTCGTGTTTCGCGTGACCGGCGTTGTCCCGTCTGCGAAGGGGCCGACAACTGCTCGGTGTCTCGCGATGGTGCAGCGGTTTGGTGTGGTCGCATCGCGGAGGGTTCGATCCGACAGAATGCCGGCGGACAGTTCTTTCACGTTCTGCGCGAGCGAGACGATTCGCCGACATGGCCGCGACGACGTGACGATCCGCCGATGGCCCCAGCAAGTTGGCCGAAGGGATCGACAAACCGAGAGCCGAAGTCGCCAACGAAAGATTGGGGCCGCATCGCCAAACTGGCGTCGGAGTGCGCGGGAGCGGAAGCCGCTCGGCAGGAATTGGCCACAAGGCTGGGAGTCGATGCCGATGCCTTGCGACGACTTGGCGTGGGCTGGCTCGGTGTGACTCGCGGCTGGTCGTTTCCCGAACGGGACGCAACCGGACAAATCATCGGCATCAATCGCCGGCTGCTCAACGGTCAGAAACGTCGCGAACAGGGCGGGCAAGCGGGCCTGACGTTCGACCCCAATACTTGGTTGAAGTCGGTGATCGAACCGGAGTTCGTGTTTCTTGTCGAAGGTGGGTCGGACACCGCCGCGTTACTGACAGAAGGGCTGTCTGTTGTCGGACGACCAAATAACACGGGTGGAGTCGAATTACTGGCCGAGTTACTTCGCGCCGTGCCAACGGATCGAATCATCGTCGTGGTCGGCGAGCATGATCGAAAATCTTTCGAGGCTCTGTCGTTATCACAAAAGACGTGGCACAAGCCGACATGCGATGGTTGCTCGGCATGTTGGCCGGGGAAGTACGGCGCGGTGACGACGGCATCAAAGTTAGCCGTTCGGCTGGGCCGTCAAATCGCTTGGGCGTTTCCACCAGAGAACGCGAAAGACGCGCGGGCGTGGTTGAACTCACAACCGACTGACGAACGAATCGAGTGACCATGAGCGAACGCGGACATGATTTTGTCCGCCGACTGTCGCTCACGTTCAATCAACCGCCAACGATCAAAGAGGGTGAACGTCCCACGGGGCCGGAACGCTCGTTGAATGAGTGGCGTGGGGACATCGTGCGAAATCGGCGGGACGTGATTGGACATCCGGGGATGTACCTCGACCGCTCACCAACCGGTTCGGGGAAATCGACGGCAGACATCGAAACAGTTCGGCGAGTGGGAAGAGCGTTGATCGTGACACCGACTCATGAGAACGGTGAGGAAATTGTGGACGACATGCTCACTGCCGGCATCAACGCCATGAAGTATCCGGCTCGTTCGACCGAGGGCGAATACGTCAACTGTCGGAACAAACTCGCCGACGATGCGGAGCGTCTCGGTTTGTCCGCGGTGGCTGCCGTCTGCCGCTCATGCGAGCAAAGGGCCGAGTGTCAGCAACTCGGCTATCTCGCTGAGTTGGCTGCCGTGAAGTCTGCCGCCGTCGCCGTCGCGACACACCAACGAGCAGTCTTCACCGGCTTTGACAAACTCGCTGAAGGACGTGGCGAATTCATCTCGGTTCACGAAGACGGCGCGAATACCGTCTGTCCCGATGCCGTCATCTCGGAAGTGGACCTGCAACTCGCGAAAGTGATCGTCAACCGAATGCTCACCGATCCGAAGTGGCTCGACTGGTTGGGACAGACGGCGAGTCGAGACGAAGACGGCGTACTGATCCCAGACGAACGCCTCGCGGAGAGGCGAAGCAATCTCAACCAGTTCGTTCGCCGGCTGGCGGATCTGATTGATTCCCTCTTGGTGCAACTGCAAATCGCGGAGCGAACGCAACCCGCGACAATGCTCGCTCCGATTGCGAAGGCCAACGGCATCGAATGGCTGTTGCTCCAAGTCTTGTTGGAAGCGAAAGCCGAATTCTCCGAAAGCCCGTGGCGGCTGTTGTTGGCCGCAATCACGGGCGAACTTTTTTCTTTGGGAGTCATCGTCGATGAACACCACAAGCCAAAATCTGAGTGAGCCAAAAGCCGGCACAACGAAACGTCGAATGCTCCACGGATTCTGGAAGAACCTTCCGAGCGAAAACGCGGTCGTGCTGTTCTCGGATGCGACCGCGAACCGCGATGACCTGGAAGCGTTATTGGGGCGGCCGGTCAAAGACGTCACGCCGGTCGGTCATCTCGCCCACGCGAAGCGAGTCGTGCAATACACGATCGACTTGACCCGCCTTGCCTCACCCACACGGTTTCTGTCCGTGGTGCGCGGGGTGCTCACCGAGTTTCCCGATGCTCGCCGCGTGGGCATCATCACACATCGTCCGTTGGTGGCTGCCCTCAAAAAACTGGTCGAGCCTTTCGCGGGACGAATCGTCAAATCGACGTACTTCGGAAGCGGTGCCGATCGGGCGTCAAACGTTTGGCATGACCGCTGCGACCTGGTCATCGTCGGCGGTACTCCCCGCGTTCCTAGCGACGTTGTGCAACGCCGGCTGATTCAGTTCGGTGACTTTACGTCCGCCGCTGAAGACGGACGCTGGGGGGAAATCCATTGGCGAGGCCAAACCGAGACCGGTGAGGAAGTGATCGTCACCGGCTTGGGCTACGGTCATCCGGCTTGGGAGCGTGCTCATCGAAGTCTTGTCCGAGCTGCGATCGTGCAAGCGGCGGGACGCGGCCGAACGCTGCTCGAAACCGGTTGCGACGTGGCCATCGCCTCAACTGAGGAATGCGGCTCTCCCGTGGTCAACAACACGGACATCGAATTCTCGGAGTCCGAGACCACGGCACTGGCCATTATCACCGGCTTATCGGAACCAGAGTCTTATAGATCTATTAAGACTCTGGTTCCGATAGCCGTTCCCGACCGGCCGACCGTTTCGACCAGCGACATTGCTCACCGGATGGGACTGACAGGACGCGGCACGCAAAAGATTCTCGCCCGGTTGGAATCCCGCCACTTGATTTGCCGGGTTGGCGAACGCGGCGGCTGGATGCTGGCGGCAGAACCGACAACGGCGGGAGCCGTGAAAAACTGAGTCACAATTTTTTTCTTGCGTGAATTCTCACCAAACTTTTTTTCTCACGTACTTTTTTCATCGTCGCGAAGTTCCGTCATGGCTCACGGTCGCATTCTCGGATTGGTCCGCTCACCGGTTGCTGTCGCGTTGACGGCAACTCCGCGATTGTGTAATTTCCGTTACATCATGGCCAAACGACTGACGATGACCGAGGTGCTGAGACGAAAAATTGAGGAAAGCGACCTGCCATTCCTCACGCTGGAACAGCAAACGGGCGTCTTGCGGCAGTCGTTGATGAAGTTCGTCCGAGGCGAAACAACGCTCCGCCTGGATGCCGCCGACAAGCTGGCAGAGTTCTTTGGCTTGGAACTGGTCGAACGGAAAGGGAAATGACGATGGGAACCGTCTTCAAACGAACTGCGACGAAACCGCTGCCGGTCGGGGCCGAGTTCTTTGTCCGCAAGGGCGAGCGGTTCGCTCGTTGGAAGACAGCGAAGGGGAAGACCCGGACGGCTGCTGTCATTGTTCCGACGGAAGGGAAGTATGCGGGGCAGGAACGCCTCGCCGTCGAAACGCCCACCTACACGGCGAAGTACCGCGACGGCGCGGGACACGTTCAAACGGTCGCGACCGGTTGCCGAGACGAATCGGCGGCGCGGGCGTTGCTCGGCGAATTGGAAAAGCGGGCCGAATTGGTGAAGGCGCGGGTGATGACGCCGGAGCAAGACAATGTTTCCAATCAGCAAGACGTGCCGTTTCTGGAGCATGTCGAGGCGTTCCTGAATCGTCGCACAAAGCGGGCACCGAATGGCGTATCCGTGATGGGACGGAATAACTCGCTCGCTCGATTGACGCGGCTGGCCAACGAGTGCGGAATCAAACTGCTGTCCGACTTGCGAGCGGAATCTCTCGACCGTTGGATGCGGGATCGGCTGGCGGATGGTATGTCGCCTGCGAACATCAACGAGTTTCGCCAAGAGGCGGTCATCTTCGCGAACTGGTGTATCCGCCACAAACGGCTGTTGGTGAACCCGTTCAAGGGAGTTGAGAAGCTGGACGCAAGCGCGAACCCGCGACGCAAGCGGCGGTCGATGACCGAAGCGGAGTTGATCACGTTGTTGCGTGTGGCTCGTTGGCGTCCGCTCGCCGAATTCGGCCGGCTACCGATCCCCGTGAAGAAAAAAGACGGCGAATCACAGACCGAATCGGCCAAGAAATCGAACCGCAAAGAATGGACCTATGCGCCTTTGGCGCTGGCCGACTTGAACGCGGCAGTTGAGCGAGGCCGTGAGCGACTCAAGAAAAGCCCGCAACATGTTGTGAAACTCGACCGGCTCGGCCGGGAGCGGGCGTTGATCTTCAAGACGCTCGTTCTGACCGGACTGCGCAAAGGGGAGTTGGCAGCGGTCACGGTCGGGCACTTGGAACACAACGGGCCGATGCCGGTCATCGTGATGAACTCCGACCAAACGAAGAATCGTCAACGGGCCGAGATTCCGCTCCGCGCCGACTTGGCCGATGACCTGCGAAAATGGCTGGCAACGCTCCAAAGCGAACGACAGGGGGCAAGCGATGTTTCTGGCGAGCGAATCGCTCTGACGTTCCAACGCGACACGGGCGACGCTCTGCCGCTCGATACGCCGCTGTTCAGAGTGCCGAAAGCCTTGGTTCGCATCCTCGACCGCGACTTGGCCACGGCTGGCATCCCGAAGCGTGACGAACGAGGGCGCACGATCGACGTTCACGCACTGCGGCATTCGTTCGGGACTCTGTTGAGCAAGGGCGGGGTTGCTCCGCGCACGGCTCAAGCGGCGATGCGTCACTCCGACATCCACTTGACGATGATGACCTACACCGATCCGAAGTTGCTGGACGTGCAAGGCGCATTGGATTCTCTGCCATCGTTGCCGCTCACTGATGCTCCGCATTCACAACGCGAAGTCGCGAAAGCGACCGGGACGGACGATCTGAGGGCGTCAACGGCCAAACCATCCGTGACACCAACGGTGACACCTGCCGCCGACGTTTCTGGCCATTCGGAGTCGTTTGCTGTCGTCACATCAGGAAACGCTGATCGTCGAACGACGCGGAAGGCGAATGCTGAAAACCCCACAATACCAAGCAAAAAAGCCTTGCTCACAGAGTTTGCGAGCAAGGCTTCCAAGGTCGGGATGACAGGATTTGAACCTGCGACCTCTACGTCCCGAACGTAGCGCTCTAGCCAAGCTGAGCTACATCCCGATGGGCGGGCGGATTCTAGCGGGGGCCGAAAATGCGTCAACGATGGGTTGTCGGCTCAAAGAGTGACTGCAAA
>CAMAWN010000215.1 GCA_945861865.1 Candidatus Kuenenia stuttgartensis
AGACGCCAGAGACGACCTTCGCCATTCGCGCGAACACCGCGGGAAGCTGCGAATTGCGCTGGGAGATCACCAGCGTCGATGGCCGAGTGCTTGTGACGAATGCGAAGACGGTCGAGCTTCCATCCGTGGGCAGTGAGGCGGACGTTACCTTGCCGCTAACCATGCCGGACGCCGGCTGGTATGGACTGAGCGTGACACTCGCCGATGCCGGCGGACATGCGCTGCTCAAGCATGAGGCGGCCTTTGCGCTGCTCGGCAAGGATACGCGCGCCGCCGGCTATGAATCGCCGTTCGGCACATGGTGGTTCAGCGGTGCCCATTACACGACGCAGGATCCGGCAGTTGCCGGGCCGATGCTCTTCAAGGCAGGTTTCCGTCGCACGACGGTGGCATGGACCAAAGCCACCGAGCAGGATCTTGCGCCCTGGAAGCTCTCGGTCAATCAGATCCAGTGGCCCTTCCGTCTCGCGGATCTCAAGAACTGGCCTGCCGCGGAGGCTCGTGCCGAGCTGGCCATTGGCGGGATGCTCAAGCGCTTCCCGCACTGCCAATACATTGATCTGTTTCATGAGAGCTACGACCCGCGCGTGTATCCTCCGGAGATCTATGGGGAGAAGTATGTGGCCCAGGATGCCGTGCAAGCCGCGCGCGATGAGGAACTATTCGAACTGGGATTGAAGGCGGCTAAATTTATTCGCGCCAAGTTCCCTCAGCTCAAGATCATCGCGGGAAACAGCGGTGGCTCCTCCGGCATGATCGCCGTGCTGCTGCGGCGCGGCTTCCCTCGCGAACTCATCGACTACTTCGGAAGTGAGACAACTAGCCAGACCTTCGCGCCGGAAAAACTCAACCCGAACGCCACGGGAGGCATCTGGCTGATGGGCGAGACAGGGCGGAAGTTCGGCTACGACATTCCCTTGACCGCCTGCTTTGAGTTTACCAGTCGCGCCGAGCGCGATCTCGGGGCGCAGCGGCACGCGGAGTGGTATGCACGCGATCTGCTCACAGGTCTCGCGTACCGTTTCCCGACCATCTCGGCAGCCGGGATCGAAGATGTCGGGAACTGCTACTATGACTACCTCTGGGGAGCATCGGGACTTTGTCAACGCAATCCATTGCACTACCCGAAGCCCGCCTATGTCGCGCTCGCCACGCTCACGAAGGTGCTTGATAGTGTGAAGCTCGTTCGGCAGATGCCCTCCGGCTCATCGAGCGTGTGCGCGCTGGAGTTCGAGCGCGGCGACGATCGCATCTATGCGGTCTGGACGCCGCGAGGGGAGTGTGAGATGGAATTGGAGTTCCCCACCGATACCGCCGTGACGCAGGTCGAGTTTTACGGACGACAGCACTCTCTGAAAACGAATGGCAAGCGACTCACCATTACCGCCGCAGGTGCCGTGAACTACATCATCAGTCCGATCGCCGCGACGAGCATCACCGCAGGCAAGCGGGCCTTCCCCAACCATCAGCCTCCCGTCGGAACGCAGGTCATCAGCCGCATGGATGATCTGACCCAATGGCAACTCGTCTCCGATGAGCAACAGATCGCCACTCCGCTACGGCGGCCAGGTAAGTTTGACCTTCGTCAGGTCAACGACACCGAGAAAGGCGCGTGCCTCGAACTGGAACGCGAAGGCGAAGTGCCACACGTCGTCGGCGAATACACCGCACTGCGCTTGAAGCAGCCGCTGCCCATTCCCGGCAAGCCACACACCTTTGGCGTGTGGGTCAAGGGGGACAGCAGTTGGGGGCGCATTTTCTGGGAGATCGAGGATGCCAAGGGCGAGCGCTGGAGCTCCTCCAAAGACCTCGATGGAGGCGACTGGGCCAATCAAGCCGCCATTGACTTCGAGGACTGGTGCTTCGTCACCTTTCCTCTGATCCGAGAATCACCCGCGCGGCAGGTCGAACCCGGTGCCGGCATCGGCCAGTGGCAAGGCAATACCGATGGCATCCTCGACTACCCGTTGAAGCTCGTCGGCCTCTACGTGCAGACACATCGCCAGTCACTCGATCTCACTCAAATGAAACCGGTGAAAGGAAACATCCGGCTCAAAGATGTGAGCGTGATCGGAAATGGAAAGTAACCCGCTGGTTTTGCCTCCGCCGGCGCGATGGGGCGTGATCCGCGATTTACGTCGGAGCCGCCAGCCGGTTTCGGCATGGTCCATGTCCTGATTGATGAACGAGTCAACCAATGACCGTTGGCAGTCCATTCTGGGGCAACGGCATCCATCACGTTGAAGACTTTCCCAGCACGACCAAGTCTGCGATCGACTTAATTCGGTTCGGCGTCGCGAGGTAGCCGATGCCACGATGAAGATGCAGTCGGAACTGGCGACTCAGCGTCTCCGGCGAAATGTCGAGACGATCGCGAAGACAGCGTTGCTTGAGCAGCGCGAGATAGAGTTCGTGATGCTCTCCGCCGAAGACATGCCAAGTCATCTCGACGTTACTGTCGGCCGGGATGTCGATGGGGGTTGGCGGAGTTGATTCATTCAACGACAGGCAGAACGCCCAGCGGCAGAGAATGTTCCACTGCTGAATTCCGGTCTTGGTCTTCAGTCGAATGAGTTGGTCTTTGGCTTGGTTGGAAAGACGGATTTGTTTGATACTCATGCGTGTACCTCGGCGGCGAATTCCGGTTCCCAGAAGTAGCCTTCCTCCGGCTGCGTCTCGCGAGTCTGCTCGTCGTACCGCAAGTGGTACGCGCGAGCGATGTGCGGCAAGAGAGCATGGAAGTAATCGCGTTCGATTTCCGTATCGGTGGAGAGCACGATGACTTGGTGGCTGGCGTTGGGAAAATAGCGTTCGACCAAGTGCTGCCGGTGTTCGGAGTCCAGGCGGGCCATTGGTGTGTCGATGATCGCCGGCAACGGCCGAGCCGCCGCTTGAGACAATCCCCACAGAATGGAAATCGCGAAGATTTGCTTTTCCCCCTCGGACAACTGGTCCTTCGCGACGAGCTGGCCAGCGTTGTCGATCAGCGTGACGGCGAACGAATCGGGGTCGATCATGACTCGTTGCACCAGCGTTTTCTTCCGCAGCAAGAATCGAAACGACTCGGTGACGTAATGCGACAGCCGGTCGATCTTGGCGGCCGTCGCCCGCTTCAAAAATTCCTTCATCGTGTCGTTAGTCCGAACGAGCAAATCTTTGACGCGAGTTTGTTCCTCGGCCCCGATTTCTTCATCGACGACTTTCCGTCGCAGCTTCTTGATCTGCTTGGTGAGTTCATCTCGCTCGAACCGTAGCCCATCCAGTTGCTTTTCCAATCGCTTCGCCTGTTGATCCAGCACCGCCGACTCACCTGTTGCGGCTTTCAATTGACCGACGATGTCGCGGATCGAATCGTCTTTCGGTGCGGCGGCCAGACTTCGTTCCGTATTCTCCAATTCCTTCTGGCAGGATTCATACCGGTCGAGCAATCCAGTCGCTTCTGCCAGCCGCTCGGCGAGTCCTCGCTCCAAAAGATGCGTGAGTTGCTTTCGTCCGCCATCGGACAGTTCCAGCCATTGCTCGAACCCGGATTGATCAGCGTGCCGGCTTCGATCCGACTCCAGAAAGTCGCGGACGCCTTTCAATGTTTCGTCTTTGACTCGATCTCTTTTGAGAAGTCGGAGTAATTGCTCGTCTCTCGCGGAAAGCAATCGGACGATGATCTCCGCGTCCGCAGCCTGGCGTTCGCGATCGGCGTGCTGCGAAATGTCGCGAAGCAAATCGCTGACCAGCGACATGGGAAGCTCGGTGGCGGCCAAGTCGAGCAAGCGCTCTTCGGCTTCGCGAGCTTTGCTTTCCAGTTCGCCACGTTTGCGCTGTTGCTCTTCGCGGCGTTCCCAATGCTTGCCGCCGCTGCGAGCGAATAATTCTTCGGCCTCTTGAACGCACCGCTGCGCAGCCAGCCGAGGGTTTTCCAGACTTCGTTGTTCTTGGACTGACCGGCCGATCTCCGCTTGCCTGGCGGCCAGTTCCGCATCGAGTCGCTCAAGCTCTTCAAGTTCCGGCGTCTTCTTGGCTCGTTTCGCCAATCGGCCTTCAAGGACCAAACAATCGGCAACCAGTCGCTCGGCCAGGTCCAAGCCCAGCAGCGACTTGATCGCGTCGCCGAGAGCCTGTGTGCTGGTTTCGTCTTCGGCCAGGAACCGAATCTTCTCGGCATCGAAGAAACAAAGCTGCGCAATCCCGATGGGGATCATCTCATCGACAAGCTGATTCCAATTCTCCGACAACCACGCATCCGGCTCGCCATCACGAGAAACCTGCACGCGCTCGCGAACCGTTTCGCTGCCGGACCACGAGCGGTGGATTTCGTAAAGGTGTTCCTCGCCCTCGGCGTGATACTGAAACGACAGCGTGATGGCCGCACCTTCGGACGGATCGGTCGCTCGATTCACGGATTCTCGCAAGAACTGCTCATACGGCTTGTCGCCGCGTTTCGAGCACCGCGCTCGCTTGCCGTACAGCACAAGCTGAATCGCGTCCAGCAATGTCGTCTTGCCGCCGCCGTTCATGCCGCCGAACAAGATGATCGGCGCTGGCCGCCCGCGTCGCTTCGCCGGTGCGAGATTGAGGACGTGCTCGCCGCGGTACAGGCAGAAGTTTCGCAGCGTGAGTTGATTGAGGATCATGGGGTAAGGTCGCTCCGATCCTTTGTACTGACGCCACCGACCTTGCGTCATTGGTCTCTACACAACTTTTAGCCGCCTGCGATTCACAACCAGTTGCGGATGCAACCTGCGGTCACGAAGGTTTCCGCAGGCTTCCCATTCGCTGTCTCCCTAAATTCGCTGTCGCCTCTTCGCCTGGAATGAAAGATCGACAGCGAATTTAGGGAGACAGCGAATGCAAGAATCGGAGTCACACTCCGAATGAAATTTGAACCAAGCCAGACGTTGTCTCGATCGCGTCCGCTTCTTTGCGGCGGCGTTCTTCCTCGCGGCGAATCGCCAGCGCCTCTTCTTCGTTTCCAAATTGGCCGATTCGCAGCCGGTCTTCCAACGCTTCGTAGATTCCTGCCCGTCGAGACATGCCGCGGTACTTGCGTTCGACGTCGAGCAACGCGGCCTGCATCTCAAAGAAAGTGTCGTCCGCACCGCACACATCCCGCAGGAGTTTCCAATCGTCCCCGCGCAACGGACTGTCGTCGGCGGCCTGAGTCTGTAGCTTCTCGCCGGTGGCTTCCTCGTAGATGCCCGGCAGGCTGTCGTCGAACTCGTGCTTTTCGTAGAGCCAGATTCGGCGAATCTCGTACAGTTCCGGCAACGAGATCAATTCCAACTGAGCGAACTCTGCCGGCCCCAGCCGACGCGCCAAACTCTGAGCCTCCAGCACCCGACGCAGCCAATGCTCGCGTGACTTCTTCGTGTACGGGCCGCGAATAAGACCCTGGTTGTCCGGATCTTTGCCGAACAGATCGACGCGGCCGTGCATCCGGCGGTAATCACGCCGAGTACGTTCCTGTGAAAAATCACCCAGCTCGTTTCGCAATTCCAATAGCGGAGTCATCCAGACTTTTTCGTCGTCGTTCTTGATCATCACCTCCATCGACCGATCTTTGTCAACGACCGTGCAAACCCAGCAACCGAACCGGCTGGTGCCGCAACTCGGAGTCGTCGAATCCACGACCAGCGGACATTCGCCATCCGCCGATGCTCCCTGATACATCCCCAGCAGTGATTTGTTGGTGTGACCCCACGGGTTCTTGACCTGCATCAAGAACAGCCACACGTCGTCATTGCTCCAGTCTTCAACCGGCGTGTACACGAGCGAATTCGGCAGGCTGGCGTTGGGCGTGAGCCGCTCATTACGAATCGCATCTTCGCGGCTCTTGATTTCATGACGTTGCATCGCCCCGCCGCGACGCTGGCTCTCGGCTTTGCGAGTTCCAAGAACCAACAGCGCCTCGCCGTTCTCGCGGACCACGTTGCGAATGAAATCATTCGACGGGTTGATCTTCATTCGGCTAGTACACCAACGAAACAGTTTTCGCGGAGCCGGATAGCCCTTACCGATCAGGTTCACCCAAAACGTGTCTTTGACATCGGGCGTGAGCTTCTGCGGAGTCACCGGCATCTGCTGCTCGGCGGCGGCCTGACGCATCTTGGCGTGCGACGCATCGACCCACGCGGCCACGAGCGGTTGCTCAACCAGCGTGTCGGTCGAGATGACATGAATCGGCTTGCGGCGCTGTTCGACCGGCAACTCGCGGATCGCCAGCCAGACAAGTTGCAGCACCGCGCTGGAATCTTTGCCGCCGCTGTAACCGATGACCCACGGAACTTCGTCCCACAGATACAGTTTGCGAATCTCTTCGCAGATCGCCTTCACAGTCGCGGCCATGCCGAATTCGGCGAAAGCCGAGTTCGCATTCTCAGCGGTTTTTTGGGCGGCCATGTCGAGTCCTCTTGAACTGAGTTTCCAATTGTTGTTCGTCGGCTGTCAGTACCAGCCCTAGATGCTCTTTGATGAAGTTGCCGGTCAACGTCACGTTGACGTTCCGCTTTGAGAGCCGGCCAGCATTCATTGCCCGGCCTTCCCATTGCTGCGTATTGCTTCGCGACCAGTCGAGCGTGCTGAGCTTCTTCAGCCGCGACTTCCAATCTTTGGCGTGCTGCCGGAGCAACGTGTTGCCGGCCCGCGCCAAACCTGCCAACGCCAACGTGTGCGAGTGGATGTAGTCTTGCCGCAGGTCAGCCGCAGTCACCTTTCGCTCGCGAGCCAATCCCCAATCGGCGATGTGCTTCGCAACTTCCATCCAGAACTCGACGGACAACGCAATCTTGGCTTCCGAAGTCTCACAGCCAACATCCTGAAGCAGCGCGTGCGTGGCATTACAAATGCCGCTCAGAGTGAAGAGCTTGATCGAGCGATTGGAAATCGTGCTGCGTTCTGTTTCCGTCAATCCATTGAACACCGGCACTTGTTCCACCACGCTCTTGGCGATTTGCGCATCCAGATCGCGATGGTCGTACAGCAGACCCAGCGAGGTCGTCGGGCGCACGGCGAAGCGGTTCAAGTCGGCGAACATCTGCTGGCAGCGTTTCAGCCCGACATCCAAAAAGAACACCACCGAAATTGTCTCGTCCCCCAGATCGGGATTTTCTTGAAGCGCCGCCTCGATAGCCGCTCGGCGATGCTGCCCATCGTTGATGACGAAGCGGGCCGTCATCGGGATATGCAAATGCCCGACGTTGCGATCGTCGTCCGCCTGTCCGAGCGATTCAAACTTCACCTTCCCATCCACGGAAGCCGTCAGGGCCGAAAACGTGTAGCCCTTGGGATTGTTGAGGAGGTATCGGGACATCTCTGGAATGCGCTGCTTGTTCAGAGACCGCTGAGCACGCAATTCCGGTTTGAGTTCTTCTTCATCAAACAGAAAGATCCGCGGGATCAGCCGCATGGGGCACATCGAGATGTAATACTCGCGCCCGGCCTGCACGCCGCGAATGGACGGAAAGACGTATTCAAATCCCGCCACGGCTGGCCTCGTCAAATGGAAGTGAAGTTGTTGACTTCCACACGATGTCGTTTGACTTCCAACAAGTCAACCGAGCGACTAGCCTGCCGCCCGTGCTCGACGCAATTTGTACCAATACAAGCCCGACGCGCCAGCGAGTGCGTCTATTGACGGTTCGAATACACGCACTCGCTGGCGCGTCGGGCTTGTATTCGCCGGTATCAAAATCCTTGACGGCGTTGCCCGTTGGGGTAACGGCGGGAGCCCAACCTTTCATCGAAGCGCGTTCCCATGCCCAAGCTCATGACCTACGACGACGCGCTCGCCAAGCTGCGGCGCATCTTCCCCGAACACACCGTCACCGTTTACGACGGCGATACCGGGTCGGAATCCGGAATGGTCGAGGACGACGACGGCCACTCGGTCGCATCGTTCTGGCTGACTCTGAGAGAGCAGCCCGCAGGGTCACTCCCCAAAGTTCGGAAGATTCGTGTCGGCCCGCCTGGGCAATTCAATGGCTCACCCGACGAACTGCGTGCCTGGAAACAATCGCAATCCGAGCCGATCTATCTCGACTACAACGCCACGACGCCGCTGGACTCGCGAGTGTTGGAGGTCATGACGCCGTGGTTTCTGATCCCATCAAATTCCGGCAGCCGCACGCACAGCTATGGGCAGAAGGCGAAAGACGCCGTCGAAAATGCTCGTCAGCAGATCGCCGAACTATTCAACGCGCCGCCCGAAGAGGTCTTCTTCACGAGCGGCGCGACCGAGAGCAACAACCTCGCGATTCTCGGCCTGGCAGAACATGGTGAGCGAACTGGACGGCGGCACATCCTTTCGACAGCAATCGAGCACAAAGCGGTCCTCGAACCGCTCGACCGCATGAAGCAACTCGGCTTTGAGATCGAACTCTGTCCGGTCACGTCCGGCGGCTACGTCGAACCGGAAACGATTCAGCGCCGCATGCGTTCCGACACACTGTTGGTCAGCGTCATGCACGCCAACAACGAGACTGGCATCCTGCAACCGGTCCACGAGATTGCCGAACTGCTGCGCGGCACGGAAACATTGCTCCACACCGATGCCGCTCAAACCTTCGGCAAGGAAGTGCCGGCGTTGCGATCATTGAAAGCCGACATGGTCTCGATCAGCGGACACAAGATTCACGCTCCGCAAGGCATCGGCGCGCTGTTGGTGCGGCGTCGTGGAATGCAGAAGCGGCCAGTGCTGCCGCTGCTGTTCGGCGGCGGCCAGGAGCGTGGTCTGCGTCCCGGCACAGTCCCGGTCGCGCTGGCCGTTGGCTTGGGCGAGGCCGCTCGACTGGCGGGCTTGGAATGGGAAGCCCGCCGCGCTGCCGCGTTACGCCTTCGCGACCAATTACTCCGCGACCTGCAAGCCGTCGAGCATCACATCAACGGTGATCCGACCCGTTGCTTGCCTCACGTCTTGAACGTCAGCTTCCCCGGCCTGGACAGCGAAGCCCTGATGATGGCGCTCCGCCACGCCGTCGCAGTCTCCAACGGTTCGGCCTGCACGTCCGCCAGCTACAAACCAAGCCACGTCCTGCAAGCGATGGGCCTGAGCGAAGTGGCGATCGAATCCGCGATCCGCATTTCCTGGGGCCGTCAGACTCCAGAGATTCC
>CAMAWN010000216.1 GCA_945861865.1 Candidatus Kuenenia stuttgartensis
GAGAAACTGGGCCTGTCGGGGTTCGGCTTCAACGGCCACGGTCTCACGGGCAAGTCGGACGAGTATCTGGCCACGATGTACGGCTACTTCAAGGACGAGCGTCGTTACAGCCTGGTGATGGTGGAATCCACCGATGGCCTCGCCTGGAAATTCCGGTCGCTGATTGCGGGATCCGATTGCCCGCTTGCCGGCGGTGAAGGACCGTGCGAGTCGCAGACGATTCGCCTCAAGGACGGCCGCTTGATGAACGTCTTTCGGCTGGCCTCCAATGTTCCCTACGGCCAGACTTTCAGTGCTGACGATGGCCGCACCTGGTCCGCACCAGTGGCCATGAAAGATGCTCATTCCGTGCAGCCGAGCCTGGCGCTGATGAAAGACAGCTCTCTCGTGCTGACCGGCGGCCGGCCGGGAATCTTCGCCTGGATCAACCGCGCCGGCGACGGCAAGGATTGGTTGCAGGTGGATCTGCAAAGCCATCACAACGAGAATCATCCCCAAGACGCCATCACGCGCGCCGACCAGACGACCTCGTATACCGAAGTCGTGGCGCTCGACGAGCAGTCGGTGATCGTGATCTACGACCGGATTCCCCACGGCTGGCAAGCCATCCCCCAGGAGTCCCGGGACACCAACAGCATTTGGGTTGTCAAAATGGCGTGGCAGGTACGTTGATGAAAGTCCGTGGGATAGGCTTCCAGCCTGTCAGATTTGTTGAGACATCACAGGCTGGAAGCCTATGCCACCAAGTTTTTCAACAGACAGAGCTAGCGAACGAACCAGCGAATCGCGTGCTGCGAAGCATGGTCGGAGAACTTGAGTGTGTAAGGATCGCAGCGACGATAGACGACTCGCCCATCGCTGCGCAGCATCAACCATCCGAAGTCCCAGTTGTGGCTCGCGTACCGCATCGGCACGCTCGGCCGAACTCGCACCAGCGGATGCGATCCGATCATGAACAGCTTCTGATCCGTGTAGTAATACGCCGAGCCGCCCTGCACGAAGACCTCGTGGTCCGGGACTCTGTTCGGGGCGTCGCCCAGGTCAGCGCAGAGGTTGCTGATGCCAAGCTTGATCGCACAGCCGGATGAGAACGCATCAACGAGTTCGTCCAGCGAGCCGGACGTCACGTGGCCATCCACCGAGTGGTTCAACACTTCGCGCCACGAGTCGTTGACGCAGTAGCGAAACCGGTCGAAGTCATAGACAAAGTTCTGGCTGGGGGCGTTCGTCCCGGCGTCCCAAGAATCGAGCACATGGTATTTGGGCATCTTGGGCTGCGATTGCACCGGTGCCGGTCCGAGCGTCGCCTCGACCGGACCGCCGTCGAGATACGGTCGGGCGATCGCCTGCGTGCCGTCTTGGTTGTAGAGGAAGAAAGACATCGAAGACCGAGGACCGAACCCGACCGGCAATTCGATCGGCTGTCGCAGGCTCATGATCCCTGCCACCCACGTCTGATCGACGCGGTAGGTGACGCCGAACTCGGCGACCTCACGGATGCGCTCGGCGCTGGGCGAGTCGACATCGATGTGTTCGTTATGCAGGAACTCGGTGTAGATCCGCAGGTCGGCCGCGCGCCCGATGGCGTCGGTCAACTCCCGGGTGCTGCCTGCCACGACATTTCGTTTTGCATCCAATTCCATAACACAGCGCCAAGTCGTCATCGGTGGGCTTCCTCGTAGTGGTCCGCCGGGCCTTTGGTCATAAAAGTGTGAGCATCGGTCGCGTCACCGTTGATTCGTTTCTTACAATATCCACCGTGGGCGACGCCAGTACCGAAGGAGAGCAGCTATGACCTCAACGAGAAATGACGGTTCATTGCCCTGGGGCCAACGGAGAGATTTCATGATTCGCTTTCTGATTCTGCTCACGTTGTTGGGTGTCAACGCGATGTCTCTTGCTGAAGAGCCGGTGAAGATCGGCTCGCGGCGAGAGTTGTTCGTCGATGACGCGCTCGTCGAACGACTCGTGGGCCGGGCTGAATTGCGGTTGCATCCACCGACGCCGTGCGACGTCGCGCTGGAGACCAGCGAGGCGTGGGAAGGGAACTCGACCAACTACGTCACCGTGTTTCAGGACGGCGATAAGTACCGCATGTACTACCGCGGCAGTCACTTTTCCTATCTCGGCGGCAAAGACCGGCCGAACACACGCGACGTTTATTGTTATGCCGAAAGCTCGGACGGCGTGCATTGGACGAAACCGGAGCTGGGGCTGTTCGAATGGAATAGCTCGAAGAAAAACAACATCGTGTGGGACGGCGTCGGGGCGCACGCGTTCGTGCCGTTTCGCGACACAAACCCGAACTGCGCGGCCGACGCGAAGTACAAGGCGCTTGGCGTCGGCGGCAAAAAGCATGGGCTGTATGCCTTCCAGTCGGCCGACGCGATTCATTGGACGCTCATGCACCCCGAGCCGGTCATCACCAAGGGGGCGTTCGATTCGCAGAATGTCGCGTTCTGGGATGCCGAGCGGGGCGAGTACCGAGAATACCATCGCGACTTCCGCGAAGGTCGAGACATCCGCACCGGCACTTCGCAGGACTTCCTGAAATGGACCGAGCCGGAGTATCTGAGCTACTCGGCAAACGTCAAACCGGGTCACCGCGACGGCAAACCGGGAAACGTGAAGGACCCGGTCGGCGAGAAGTACCCGTTCGGCCGCGTCAGCGAACTTTACACGAATCAAATCGCGCCGTATTACCGCGCGCCGCATCTGCTGCTGGGCTTCCCCACGCGGTACATCGACCGCGGCTGGACCGAATCGGTCAAGTCGCTGCCGCGTTACGATTATCGTCAATCGCGAGCGAAAGATTCGCGCCGCGAAGGAACGGCCGTGACCGACGGTATGTTCATGACCAGCCGCGACCGCCAGCAGTTCTCGGTCTGGCCGGAGTCCTTCTTGCGCCCGGGACTGCGCACGCGCGACAGTTGGTTCTACGGCGACGCCTATCAGAACTGGGGGCTGGTCGAAACGAAATCCGCGATCGGCGACGCGCCGCCGGAACTGTCTCTGTACGCCACCGAACGCACGATGCAAGAGGCCGGCGGCGTGCTGCGCCGCTACAGCCTGCGCATCGACGGCTTCGTCTCGCTGCATGCCCCGCTGATCGGCGGCGAACTGATCACGCGGCCGCTCACGTTCACCGGCAATCAACTGACGCTCAACGCCTCGACCTCGGCCGCCGGTTCGGTGCGCGTTGAGATTCAAGACGCCGACGGCCAACCGCTGCCCGGCTTCGCGTTGGCCGGTTGCCAGGAAGTGTACGGCGACGATCTGGATCGAACCGTAATCTGGGCCGGGAATCCCGATCTGGGAGCGCTGGCTGGCAAGCCGGTGCGGTTACGCTTCGAGGTCAAGGATGCAGACCTGTATTCGTTCCAATTTCGAACTGGCGACTAACGTTTGGACTTCGGCCCTTGAGTGTTAAACTGTTCGGCTGACATGAACGACTTGGCCCGTTGGTAGCAGACGAGGATCAACAAGTGCTGACGATTTCCGGTGATACGATTCGCTTGTGTGATCGCTTGCCGCGACGCGATTTCTTGACAATTGGATCGTTGGCAGTCGGAGGACTGACGTTGCCACGATTGTTGCGAGCGGAATCTCAGCCCGGAGTTCGTCGGTCGCACAAGTCGATCATCATGGTCTATTTGACCGGCGGTCCGCCTCATCAGGACATGGTGGATTTGAAACCCGATGCTCCCGCCGAAATCCGTGGCGAGTTCCGTCCGATCGCGACCAACGTGCCGGGGATTCAAATCTCCGAACTCATGCCGCGCGTCGCGGCGATGATGGATAAGTTTGCGATCATTCGCTCGCTGGTCGGTGCCGAAGACCGGCATTCGTCGTTTCAGTGTGCGACGGGCCGGCTGTTTCGTTCGCAACCGCAGGGAGGTTGGCCGGAGATCGGATCGGTCTTGTCCAAACTGCACGGGCCGGTCGATCCCTCGGTGCCGCCCGCCGTCGACCTTTCGATGCACATGGAGCATCTGCCGTACAACCTGCCGGGACCAGGGTTCCTCGGCATGGCGCATTCCCCGTTCAAGCCGTCGGGTGAGTCGATGAACGATATGGTGTTGCAAGGAGTCAGTCTCGACCGGCTGACCGATCGCGGTTCGTTGCTGGCGAGCCTCGATCGGTTTCGTCGGCAGGCGGACACGCAAGCCGCGTCGGCGGTGGATGCCGATCGATTCACCGAACAAGCCCTTGGGATTCTCCGATCGAGCCGCATTGTCGAGGCGCTCGACCTGTCGCGCGAAGATCCTCGCATCCGCGAGCGTTACGGGAAAGACGATCCTGAATGCCTGCCGTACTCGAACAAGGGTTATCAAGCTCACATGTCGAAGTTTCTGGCTGCTCGGCGGTTGGTCGAAGCGGGGGCTCGCTGTGTGACGGTGGCGTTTGCGGACTTCGATTGGCACGGAGCCAATTTCACGAACGGTCGCAAAGTGATCCCGCTGCTCGACCAGGGCCTGGCGGCGCTCGTCTCGGATCTGCACGAACGAGGGCTCGATCGCGACGTGTCCGTCGTCGTGTGGGGTGAATTTGGGCGGACTCCCAAGATCAACACGAGCGCCGGACGAGACCACTGGCCACGTGTGACGTTCGCCATGCTGGCGGGCGGAGGCATGACCACCGGCCAGGTCATCGGCGAGACCAATCGATTGGCCGAGGAACCGGTTTCGCGGCCGATCCATTTTCAGGATGTGATGGCCACACTCTATCGCAACCTTGGCATCGACACCGTTCGCACGACGATCCCTGATCTTAATGGCCGCCCGCAGTACGTCTTGGAAACCCACGAACCGATTCGCGAACTCGTTTGAGCAGTATCGTCGCCTTGGCTCGGCCAAAGGTACGCAGCGCCATGTCCAATCTCTTCGGGTCGGTGCGGTCGGCGACGGAAGTCGCTCTTCGCCGCGCGCAGCGCCGGCCTCGTCATCAGCGGCAACGCCTTCGTGTGGGCGGCAATGACTCCGAGCAACGGAATCAGCCGCCAAGCGAACGCTCCAGCTTTGGCCAGGTGTGATGCTCTGGGTCCAGCAGGCGTGTCGGGGCAAAATACTCCGGCGGATAGTCGTCCGGCTCGTCAATCAGTTCCAGGATTCGATTGACAACACACCGCGCGGCGTTGAACGCGACGCCCGTTCCCGATCCGGCCATGCCGGCAATGATGTACTGGCGGTGGCCGTCCATCACTCCGACGATCGGGTATTCGTCGGGGGTGTAACTCACCGTGCCGCTCCATTCGTGAGTGATGTGGTAGCGGCTGTCGCCAAAGTAACGCCGCATCTCGCCCAGCAGGAACTTGGTGATGAACCGCGACGGTTGAATGCGGCCCGCTTCGTGGTCGGGGACGCGGGTGGCGTCCGAGCCGACCATGACCTTGTCGCCGTGCTTGCCAAAAAAGCCTCGCGTACCGCTGATGCCAATGTGCGGCGGCATGGCCGCCGGTCCGCCGTCGCCGGAAGCCGCCTGCGTTTGGGTCGGCAGAATCCGGTCGTGGAACTGCCGGTGGAGCAGCGGCGTGTAGGACTCGGTCGCGTTCACGACAGTGTGAGCCTTGATCAGGCCGCGTGTCGTGTGGACGTGGTAATCCTCGCCGACGAGTTCCACTTTCAGCACCTTGGTCCGGGAGTAGAACTCGATCTTCTCCGAGCGGAGCGAGG
The DNA here is from genome assembly GCA_945861865.1 of Candidatus Kuenenia stuttgartensis. GTDB lineage: Bacteria > Planctomycetota > Planctomycetia > Planctomycetales > Planctomycetaceae > SXKJ01. The sequence goes on from CAMAWN010000216.1 coordinate 5,673, forward strand.
AATTCAACAACGACCAGACCCATTTCGCTGGATGGAACGAAGCGGCCGCGATCGAGTAACCGGCATTGTGCGTGACCGCCATGCCGCTACGGAGTTTTACCTCGTCGGGCGGGATGCTGGTCCAATCGGTCAGGCCGGTGTCGAGCGCCGTGCGGACGGATTCGGCCAGCGCCGCCTGCTGATCGGCGTCACGTGCCTGAACCCAGCCGTGGCGCGCGTAGTCGCAATCGAACCCCTCGCGCCGGATCGCCTCCTCGATCAGGTCGCCGTTCCGATAAGCGGCTTTGCAGTAAGCTACGGCGAACTGCCGGGCAAGTTGTTGGCGATCAGGCTCCGAAAGATTCGGCCGCACCGCTGGCAAGTGCCTGAGGACCGTCTGCTCGACCATGTGGCAGTACCGGCCCATCACGACGAGTCCTTCGTTGCGTCCCGACGACCCGCTGGCCGCTTCGCCCATGTCGAGCACGGTCATCGTCAAATCGGGATTGCTGGCGGCGCGGCGAGACCAGTGATACGCCAGCGCGCCCCCGGTGAACCCGGCGCCAATGACGACGATGTGAACTCGTTTCGGCAGCGCTGCGTCGGGGCGGGATCCCCACGGATGATTCTCCAATGGATTTCCGGCGGCCAGCCAGATCGGCGTCCGTGAAACGATCGGGGCGAACTTCGCCGTGCAGAGTGCATCGGGGATCTCGCACCACATCTGCCACAGCGACCAGCGGAGAAACTTAATGAGTCGCCCGACCGGCGAAACACCGGGATACATCGTGTTGATCCACGTCGCTGCCGCGCGGAAGTCATGCTTGCGCAGACCACACAGCAGTCGCAGGAACACGCGGAGACGCATTCCGAAGGACGCAACTGTCGGCTTACTCACCTGGTTAGGAATCGGACCGCTCGACATAGAGGTCAACTTCCCCGGATTGGATCGGGTTGTCGCCACGGCGGCGGACAAATCGTATCCAGCCTGGGCAGGTGCTCGGGTGGAATGACGATGTCCGCCGCGGAGATCGCGTCCTGGATCTGTTCCAGCGACTTGACGCCGACAATCAGCGAACTCATCGCGGGTTGCGCGAGGGTCCAAGCCAGTGAGTACTGCGCCATCGGCACGCTGGCCTCGGCGGCGAGCCCCGCGACTGCTTCCAGCCGGTCGAACAGTGCGTCGTCCTGTTTCCAGACCCAATCAGGTTTTTCGGCGGCTCGCGAGCCAACTGTCGGTGGCTGGCCTCGGCGATACTTCCCGGTTAGCAGACCGCCTTGCAGCGACTGGTACGGCGTGACGCCGATGCCGTGCTGCTGACAGAACGGCAAATCGTTCTGCAATTCACGACGCAGCAGGCTGAACGGAATCTGTGAACTGACCACGGGCGGCAATTGGTTCCTGTCCGCCAGCCACAACATCTCGCAGAGTTGCGATGCCGCATGATTCGACACGCCAAAGTAACGGATTTTGCCCTGATGCAACGCCGTGTCGATCGCCCGCAGAGTGACCTCCAGCGGAACGTGCTTGTCCGGCCAGTGGATGATGTAGAGATCGATCGTCTCGGTCTGCAGCCGCTTCAGGCTGCGTTCCAACTCGCTCAGGATGTGAACCGCCGATAATCCGCGATCTTGCGGCCCGGGCCCAACCGGGGCGGCCACCTTGGTCGCCAGGATCACTCGATCGCGGCGATCACGGAGTGCTTTGCCCACGATCTCCTCAGCGACCCCGCCAGGGCTGCCGAGATAGCGCGCGTACCCTTCATAGACGTTGGCCGTGTCAATGAAGTTGATCCCCAGATCGATGGCGGCGTGAATGAGATGGATTGCGTCCGGCTCACCGACGGGCGTGCCGAAGGTCATGGTGCCCAGGCAAATGGGCGAGACCAGCAGGCCGCTGGAACCGAGTGGTCGAAGTTGCATGATCGTCACCTCGAATACGTGGAAATGTTTATTGCTTTTCCCAAGCTGGCAATCGCTCGGCGTAGTCACACGCTTGGGCGACGAAGTCGATACCCACAGATTGTTTCCACGCTTCCAGCAACTGGTTGAAGATCGGCCCGGGTTTGCCATCTCCGATCGTCTGTCCTTCGAAGGTGGTCGCGTGGACCAAGGCGTAGGTCGTGGCGGTGCAGAAGATCTCGTCGGCCTGCAGCGCCTCATAACGGCCAAGATTGGTTTCTCGGACCGGGAGGCCTGATTCGCGAGCCAGCTCGATGGTTGTCGCGCGGCTCACTCCCAGCAGGATGTTCCGCGGCTCGGGAGTCAGAAGTTCGCCGTTCCTAACGAGGAAAATGTTCCAACCGGGTCCCTCGGCGAGGAACCCGTCGGGATCGAGCAGCACGGGCCAGCGACCTGCGCCCATCCGAGCGGCCTGCAGATTGGCCATTTGGTAATGCAGACGGCTGCGGGTCTTCGCTTTGGCGTCGATCAGGTGAGCTGGCAACGCTTGTTGAGCCGGAATCACCATGTGAACACCACTCGCATACTTCGAAGCGAAGCCGCCCATGTGCGTAATCAGCGGCCAGCAGTTGATCGACACGGTCGGTCGCAATCCGTCGGGAAACGCCGTGCGATAGACATCCAGCGGCCCGCGCGAGACATCGTGCATGATCTGCCAGTCCATGTCGGCGGACTCAGTCGGCAGGTTACGCTCCAGCGTCTCCAGGGTGATGCGTTCCATCTCGTCGATGGTCAGTCCGCAATCGATCTCCAACAACTTGAGCGATCCGTACAATCGATCGAGATGTTCGCGAAGCTTGAACGGCCGGCGGTTGTAAGTTCTTGTCATCTCGAAGGCCATGTCGCCGTACATGAGGGCGGAATCGAAGATCGAAACCCGGGCCTCGGATTCCGGCACGAATTGACCATTGAAATAGACGACTCTCGATGACATGGAAGCCTCCCGGAATAGAATTCAGGATGTGACTTTATCCGTAGATAATGCTCGTGGTGAAATCAGGCTGACGGCGGCCCCGACCACAATGCCCGCCAGCAGCGAGGCTGGAGCGGTCCAGAGAAATTCCAGTCCGCCCCATTTGAAGAAGGAGACTCCCACGGCAACGGTGATACTGGCCACCGTCGCGGCGATGCCTCCGAGCGGCGTCGACCACCGAACAAACAACGCCAGGAAGAACAGCACGAACAGCGGTGCCGTCAGCAGATTGACGACCTTGATGCATAGCTCCAGCAAGTTGGTCGCCAATTGGCCGACGTACATGCTCAGGAGCACCGTGACAATCCCGATGATGATGGACGCCCAGCGGGCCACGCGAATTTCCTCGTGTGGCGTCCACTTGACCGACCGGAACCGGCCGATGAAATCGCTGGTGATCACCGCGCTCGCCGAGTTCATCCCCGACGACAGGCTCGACATGGCGGCGGACAGCATCGCGGCAATCACCAGCCCCGCCAGTCCGCCCGGCAATACGGTCAC
>CAMAWN010000217.1 GCA_945861865.1 Candidatus Kuenenia stuttgartensis
TTTTCGCCGTGAGCGTCTGTTTTGAATTCCATGTCCACTCACGGCGAAAAAGACTTCCCACGGCACCCCCAATTCCTACGGAGTTCCTGATTATGTCACCCTGTCTGTTACATCCCTAACCCAGCGCCCATCAAACGCGGGGAAGCCCAAGCCTCGCATTCTTCTAGGCGTGGCTTCTGGGCTTCAAAACATTCGCAATTACTCCGACGGATGGTGCGGCTGGAGCACGGACTATGTTCCCGATGCGACGGCGAAGGGCAATACCCCGGGCTGGAGCCAGCAGCGAACCGGCAATCCAATCGTCACCGGAGCGAGGAGGTGAAAGGTGTCAGCGACGAATGGCACTAGGAGTTAAAAGTGTCAGCGACAGTCTTAAGTTTGATCGATGGCTGATTCAAAAACAAAAAGAAAAGGAACCTTTGGGGAATTAAAGGTTCCTGACACGAATGGCACTTAACGAATCCCGGACTTTGAGTAGGCGGGAGAATCAGACACTTTCTTCCCCCGCCGCGCCGGGAAATCAACGCCGATCACTCGTTTTTCTCACGACCCTCGCGCGTGCGTCCTACTGCTGCGCGCCGACCCTACACTCAGTGAGTGCGGCAGTGCCATTCGGGACGCAACTCTTATCTGACTGTCTGGTCCACTTTTCCCTTCCGAGTCGCGTGGCAGCAGTCGCCAAAAATCATTTCGTAGCTGAAGTCGCAAGACTTCAGTCGGCTTTCTGAAGTCTTGTGACTTCAGCGACGGGTTTTGAAAGTGCCTTTACACAATGCGGTATGAATAAATCCGCGCGTTCTCAAGATGAAATCGGAGTCGAATGACGCGACCCGCGAGCAGACGCAGATCGGGTTGCTCTTTCCAGCTGACGGCTTGATCGATGCTGTCAACGCGAACGGGAACGCAGTCGGTTTGTGTGAAGCCCGCGATCGGCGTTCTCTGCTCGTCAAGAGCCTCGACGGTCAACTTGCCGAAGTCGGACTTCACGTTGACGCGTAGCGATTTCCTGGTGAACCGAAACGGTTTGGTCGTGACGATGCCGCCGTCGTAGCTGGCACCGAGCGACGCAAAACCGTCCACGCGCAGAGTCGCCAGCGAAAGGCCGCCGGGGTATTGGCGTGCGGGGTCGTCTTTTCCTTCGAAGGGTCCGTGTCGCACCGCGAGCGTGCGGTAGTAGATGTAAAGCTTATCGCCAACGCGAGTGGGCGGTCCGCCGGTCACCATGTTCAAAAACCGGTCAGGCTCGCCGATGTCGCTGACGCCGATGAACGGCTCGTCGGTGGGTCTTTCCCATTGGTCGCCGTCGCGACTCGACAGCAGGCGCACCGTACACAACGCGTCCTTGGGATCGCGGTTGAAATAGGTGAGCAAGCCGAGATACTGATCGCCGTAAACGAATCCCATGTGCTGGTAGACCATGTTGGAGGATTCGCCCGGCTGCGCTGGCAGGCAAGTCTTGGGCGGAGTCCAGTGAACGAAATCGGAACTCTCGCTCATCGCCCGATGAGGCAGCGTGCGCAGATACGCGACATAGCGCCGCCGCAACGGGTCGATCATCAAGGATTGCGCGTCGCCGACCGGACCGTAGTCTTTGGTTCCGGGGCGCGGATGAAAGCGAAAGATCGGTTCGGGCGTGTGCGTCCAACGGAGTCCATCGGGCGAAGTCATCGTGTAAATCCCGCTCCGCGGACCGTCCCAGTCGTAGCTCGACCAACTGATGGCCTTGTATCGCCGTTGGGGATCGCTTTCGGCGGAATCCTTGAGCACGGTTTCCCAGTGGGCCATGCCTTCGTGATGTTCGTCGCCGACGACCACGTTGTTTTTCGTCGAGCCCGCCACCGCGTGCAGCCCCAGTTCCGGTCGATCCCAAACAACGCCATCCTGCGACGTCGCGTAACAGAGCACATGCCGATCCTTCTGCCACCCCGGTTTGTCGATGCCCGTTGGGCGTCCGTATCCGCCGTACCATGCTTTGAAGATTTTCTCGTCGGCGTCGAAGAGGACCGTGCCCCATGTTCCGTAGAGCGGTTCCCACGCCTTTTGCTTGCGCAGCACAGGATTGGCGGAATGCTTTTGCGCCGCGTGAAAAACGTGCTTGACGTTGTCCAGCTTCTCAACGCGGCGCAGATCCACGAACAACTGCGTCGCATCGCCAAGCTGCGGCACGTCCGTTGATTCTGCGGCAGGGACGGTGTTCCGCGAGAGCAAGCCCGGCATCGCGAGGCCGAAGAGCGACATCCCACCGGCTCGCAGGACTTCTCGACGACTCAAGTCATCACACAGCGTCGCGCCGCGACCAAGAAGTTTGAGCATGATCCGGTCTCCCTCACGGTACTTGGAACGTGCCTCCGACAACTGTCTCCGCGAAGTCCATTGAGTCTAGCCACCCGAAGCCGACGATCAATCACTGCGGCTACGCAGTCGCCAGACGGTCGACAAACCATGAAGGAAAACAAGGTGGAGCAGAACAACGGTGTCAGGTCCATTTTGTCGTCTGGCAAGACGTGGGATGCCTGTCATTTGTCACGCCGGCCGGTACGTTCGGCGATGCTGAAGGTGGCTTGCTCGCGGACGGTGTTGGAGACGATCAGTTCGGCGAGCAGTCCCAGCGACAAGCTTTGCCCACCGAGCAACGTCGCCGCGACTGAGTACGCCAGCAACGGCCTGGGTCCGATCGGGGACACCGCGATCAACGGCGCGCCGCCCCACAACGGAGGGACGTTCATCAGCAGCCAGAGCACGGCGAGATATCCCAGGCCTAAAAATCCGACGCCGAGGAATGTCAGTCCGATCGCGCCGAGCATGTGCTGCGGTCGCTGACCGAAGCCGGTCAGAAACTTGACGGTCAGTAGGTCGAGGAATCCTCGCAGAAATCTTCGCACGCCGTATTTCGAGTGTCCGAATTGGCGCTCGCGATGATGCACGGCGATCTCTGTGATGCGAAAGCCTTTGGCGTGCGCGAGCACTGGGATGAACCGGTGCAGTTCGCCGTAGATCGTGATTTCGCGAGCGACCTCCGCTCGGAACAGCTTCAGGCCGCAGTTGTGATCGTGCAGTTTCAATCCCGTGAGCCGGCTGATCATCCAGTTGAAGACGCGGCTGGGAAAAACCTTGTGCCACGGATCGAGTCGTCGCACCTTCCAGCCGTTGACGACGTCGAAGCCTTCGTCGAGCTTGCTGAGGAAGTTCGGAATCTCCGCCGGATCGTCCTGCAGGTCGGCGTCCATCATCAGCACGAGATCGCCCTTCGCGGCTCGCATCCCGGCCGTCAGCGCGGCGGCTTTGCCAAAGTTCCGTCGCAGTCGAATGCCGGAGACTTTTTCGTTTTGCTCCGCCAGTTGACAGATCACGTCCCAACTACCATCGCGCGAGCCGTCATCCACGAAGATCACTTCGTACCCGATGCCGTGCCGTTCTCCGGATCGAACGATCTCCGCCAGCAACTGCGGCAAGCTCTCATGCTCATTCAGCACCGGCACGATGATCGACAACATTCGCCCGTCCGTTCTTGTAGGTCAGGCTTTCCAACTTGACCCGAATTGGCAAGATCACGCCCATCGTTGATCGAGTCAGCCTGGGAAGGCTGACCCACCTCGGACGGTGAGTTTCGAGATTCGGGATTCGAGTTTCAACGTCGCCAGTCTGAGACATTCGTTCTCGTCAACGTAGCCGTCATCGCTCTGCATGACGAGTCGACAAGCCACAAAGGTCGCGAGCTGGCCTGGTGACACCGTCGGGACAACCTTCGGCTACGTATCGGCGGCTACGCCTCCTGACGAACTTGAGCGAATCTCTTTGCATCGCGGTCTCTTCGAGGAAACGCCGCTCAAACTGCTCAATACACGGCAGTTAGCCGTCGCAGTGGTCGTGAAATCGAAGGGGTCGAAAGTCGTCGAATTCTTATGGCTCGTGGTTGGACACGCCCGTAATTTGGTGGAATGGTTTTCGGGCCTTTCTCTGCGCGGGCGGAGCTTGGCTCGGTTTGTCGCGCGACACAGATCGCTCCCCTCACATGCAAGGCTCCGCAAAATGCGATTCTCAAGTTGGTTGGACACAGTTCGGTTAGGGAGGAAATTTGGTCGTTCGGTTCGTGCTCATGCGACTCGGCTGAGTCGCGCTGCGGATGTGCGAGTCGCCGAGACGTTAGAAACTCGCGCGGTGCCGACCGTCACGGTTTTGCCAGTGGGAGGCTCAGGAGCAATTACTCTGTTTGTCGCGTCCGATACCGGAGACGCGATCACCGTGCGAACGGCAGTGGATCCCACCGATTCATCGCTGGTCGTCGAAGTGCTGGCGAACGGGACTGCGGTCACTTCCGCCCCGAAAGTCCTCGCGGCCGACGTGACGCATCTGGACGTGAAGGGTGGCGACGGCAGCAACGTGATCGACCTGACTGGCGTTTCGTCAGGCGAATTCTCCGCCCTGATGGGCATCACGATTAGCGGTGGTGACGGCAACGATTCGATTCTGGGCAGCGATAACTTCGATGACCTGATCACTGGCGGCAACGGCAACGATACCGTCAGCGGCGGAGGCGGAGCTGACACGGTCGCTGGCAACGACGGAAACGATTTGATTCTCGGTGGCGAAGGAGACGATTCGCTCGGTTCGACCAGCGCCTCGACGCGAGAAGACGGCAACGACACGCTCGACGGCGGCAACGGCAAAGATACGCTGGGCGCGGGCAGCGGCACCGACAGCTTGATCGGCGGGACGGGCGATGACAGTCTCTTCGGCGGTTCGGGTAACGATCGGCTGTTCGGTGACGACGGCAACGACACGATGACTGGTGAGTCGGGTAACGACTCGATGCTCGGTTCGACCGGCGATGATTCAATGCTCGGCGGCGACGGTAACGACACGATCAATGGCGAAGATGGTCTCGACGTCATCAACGGCGGCAACAATGACGACTCGCTGATCGGCGGCAATGACACAGACGTCCTGTTTGGCGACGTCGGCAACGACACGCTCACTGGCGACGCCGGCAACGACACGCTCAACGGTGGAGTCGGGAACGATTCAATTCTGGGCGTTGACGGTGATGACGTGCTCGGTTCGTACATCAATCTTTCGCTCGTCTTGGTGAAAGAGGATGGCAACGACACGATCGATGGCGGAGTCGGAAACGACAAGATCGACGGTGGTGCGGGTATCGATTCCCTGATCGACGCGTCGGGCAACGACACGCTCAACGGCGGAATCGGAAACGACGTGCTAAACACGTCCGGCTCGCCAACCGTCGGCGGTACTGGTGAGGATGACTCGCTGCTGGGTGGCGATGGCAACGATGCGATCACAGCCGGCGGCGGCAATGATTTCATCGAGGGGGGGAACCAGAACGACACGATCAACGGCGGAGACAGCAACGACACGCTGCTCGGCAACAGCGGCAACGATTCGCTCAACGGCGGCAACGGTGTTGATTCGCTCGATGGCGGCGCGGGGAACGACACGATCAACAGTGGTGCCGGTGACGACGTGCTGTCGTGGGTCGCGGCCAATGGCAGCGACACGTTCCAGAACGGCGGCGGATTCGATGCGGTCAACGTCACTGGTTCCGATGGAAACGACACCTACACGGTCGCGAAGGCCAGCTCGGTGATGAAGATCACGAATGGCAGCCAGAGCTTGACGCTCGACCGCACGATCACCGGTGTGACAATCAACGGCGGTCTCGGCAACGACACGATCAACATCACGACGCTGTCGGGAATCTCGCCGATGCTGCTGCTAATCAACGGCGGCGATGACAACGACAAAATCAACGCGAACGGAGTGTCTTTGGGCAGCGTCCTTTTGCGAGCTTCCGGCGGACTCGGCGACGACACGATCACTGGCTCGTCGGGCAACGATTACCTCGACGGCGGTGACGGCGAGGACCGGATCACCGCAAACGGCGGCAACGACACATTGATCGGCGGTCTGGACAATGACAGTCTTTCCGCCGGAGCGGGGAACGACTTCGTCGATGCCGGCGACGGCGACGACACGGTCACCGGTGAGGCGGGGAACGACATTCTCAACGGCAGTGGCGACATTGACTCGATGGATGGCGGTGACGGCAACGACACGGTCCTGGGCGGAAATGGCGATGACATTCTGCTCGCGGGTGGAGCGGGCGTGGATGTCGTCCGCGGACAGCTCGGTTCGGATTCCCTCTTCGGCGGAAACGGCAACGATCTGCTCGAAGGGAACGACGGCAACGATACGGTGCGCGGCGACGCCGGCAACGACCTGATTCGCGGTGGCGACGGCGAGGACAGCCTGGATGGCGGAGCCGGCAACGACACGCTGGTCGGCGGCGACGGTAACGACGACGTGACCGGCGGCGACGGCGACGACGGCATCAACGGCGGCGACGGCGACGATTCGCTCAACGGCATGGCCGGCAATGACACGATCATCGGACAAGATGGCAACGACACGATTCTCGGCGGAGCCGGAAACGACACGTGCCTGGGTGGCGAAGGGGACGACCTGGTCGTCGGCCAAGGCAGTCCAGACACGCTGCAAGGTGGCGGCGACAGCGGCGATGTGATCGTGTCCGAGACTTCGTCCGAGATTGACGAAGCGTTCGTGCTTTCGTCTGATGTGCTTGGCCGATTGGAAGCGACGTAAGCCTTCGGATTTTTCACCCATGCCCGCTGATGAACTGGATCGACTGCTGGTGGCTCAAATTCGCTGCGGCGAGCCGGGAGCGTGGGAGGAGTGCATCGCGCGGTTCGAGGGGCGATTGCAGGCGTTCGTCGAAAGCCGGCTCGGTAATCGAACGACCAGCGAGGACGTCGTTCAAGAGACGTTTCTCGGCTTTCTCATCAGCTTGCCGAACTACGACGATACGACGCCGCTCGAAAGTTTTTTGTTTTCGATCGCGGCTCACAAGCTGACCGATGTGCTGCGTCGCAACGGCCGACGGCCAGAGTTGGCGTTGCTGCTGGAAGACTCGGACGGCGGCACGAGAGAGCCGGCCGGTTCCGGCCGCGCCGCCTCCAGCCTGTTTCGCAGCGCCGAGCGGCAAACCACCGAGAACGCCGCGCTCGCCGATGCGTTGCAGCGGCTGATCTCGCAGTGGTGGGAGCGTGGCGAATTCGAGCGGCTCAAGTGCATCGAGCTGCTTTTTGTGCTCGGCTGGAAAAACAAAGACGTCGCCGAACACCTGGCGATCACCGAGCAAGATGTCGCCAACCACAAGCACTTCGTGGTCGCGAAACTCCGCGAGTCGGTTGAGAAATTCCGACTCGATGCCGATCGCTTGACGCAGTTGGGGCTGAGTGAATCGTAAATCGGGAACTGCAACCGCGCTCCCAATTCACTTGCCATTCTTCCGGGATGGCTCGGAACCGTCTGGCCACGGACCGTCCGCGACCAGAGCGGTCTTGTCCTTGGGACATTGCCCCGCACCGGGAACGCGATTGACCTGATCGACGTCGGGAGCGGGATACCACTTCTTGCAGGTCGGGCAATACAGCGCCGGACGCAGTGTCCGCTTGCCTGTCTGAGGATGCACGGCCGGAAATGACGTGACCACGTCATGCACGAGCGGCTGCATCGTGGCGGTGTCGACGTAAACCATCCGGCCTGTGTTCGACTCATTCGGAGAAGGCGCCCCGCCGCAGCCCGACAGGATCGAGCAGAGCACGGTCAACCAAGCCAAACGGCAGCGGGCCACAATGTGAGCCAGCATGATGCGGACCTCATTCGTGAACGATCACAGCAGCGTGATCGGCGGGGAGAAGATGGAAGTGCGAAGCGTTCGACGGCGACAGATTTAGCGTCGGTCGTACAAATCGTCTTGTTGCGTTGGATTGTCGAGGTTTCCGTCGCTGACGTAGCCCAGCTTGTTCTTTTCCATCAGGTCCGCTTGAGCGGCGGACAGGAAGTTGGAACCAGGAATATCCACTCGGTAATGCCGCGCCCGAGTTTCGACGTGGCCGTCCAGGAATGCGACGTTCGCTGCGCCGTCGTGACGAAAATGGACATCGGGAAAGTTGCGGCTCGGCGGGTCGAGAATCCAGTTCTCCTCAAAGCTGAACGCGGGTGGAAAGAACGACGTCATGCGGACCTGAGCACTGTCCGCGAAAACGATCGTGCGAGAGAGAACATTGACGTCCGCCATTTTTCGCGTGGCGGGAATGGCGCTCGGCGTGGCCGAATAGGTCGGCGGAGGCCAGTCGATGCCCGACGACCGCGACAGGTAATAGCCGTTGTAGCCAAACCCGGTCGCCGGTCGCCCGAAGCGAACTGCTTGCATCTGCGACGGCCCGAAATCTGGACATTGGAACGATTCGTAGTTTGTCTCCATGAACGGGGCCAGCGGACCCTTTTTGAAGTCGAGCTGCTGCGACGGAGTCGGGATGTCGTAGTCGACGGTTCCAAACCAGAATTGAGCCTTGCCCTGAGCGCCGGAAAACGTCGTGAGATAATTCAACCGAGTGGTGTTCTCGATGACGTAGGGCAGCAACATGCCCTTGTAAATGTCCGAATAGTTGTGCAGCGCGAGGGTCATCTGTTTGAGCGAATTGCGGCACTGAGATCGCCTGGCCGCCGCGCGAGCTTGTTGCACGGCGGGCAACAAGAGCGCGATCAAGATGGCGATGATCGCGATCACCACAAGCAATTCGATGAGCGTGAAGCCAGAGCGACGCACGCTTCCCTGAGATTTCCACATGACAATTCTCCGTTGTCAAAACGACTCACGCAGAACCGCCCGTCCGCCGCAGCCTCCCGCCGCAAGCTACGCGCAGAGTCAACGGCACCTCGACACACCGAGGGCGTTTTCAACTCGCGCAATGCCTGCGAAACAGATTGCCACGACTCGTCCGAAGCGAGTCTTGTGAGCCAATTCCTTGAACGACATCAGGGCAGGTCTTCTGGCTCCCGGATCGATCTACTAGCCGCGCCTTCCCAAGCATCCTGGCTCAGTGGCAATGGCGACG
>CAMAWN010000218.1 GCA_945861865.1 Candidatus Kuenenia stuttgartensis
CAGTGCGATGATCCCACCCGCCGCGTTGGCAAGCATCGTGCTGAAGCCGGCAATCAGGCACAGGCTCCAAGCAAACCAGGCGGCGTGAGGAACATGCTCAAACCAATTCGGCCGCCACATCCGAGCCGTCTGCATCGCCGCCAATCCCAGAATAATGCTGCCGATGACCGGCTTGTACGCGGACTCGCTGAGCGAATTCATCAGCGCCCAGCCGATGATAACTCCCAGAGCCGTCGGCAACGACATGCTCCGGACGTACTCCCACCGAGCATGTTGCCGAAATGCCACCACGGCGCAGACGTCGCCGAAGATCAGCATCGGCAACACATATCCGGTCGATTGCTTTGCTCCGAACAAGAACGCGAAGACCACGACGTGAAACAATCCGACGCCCGCGAACCCGCTCTTCGCGATCCCCAAACCGAATGCAGAGAGCAACGCCAGCATCCATTGAGACGAAGTCAGTTCGGGCAACCCCAAAAATTCAGGCATAGAAGAAGACCTTCTCGGCCGTCTTCGCCAGCAGCCACTCGCGGTCTTGCTTCGAGAGGAAATCCATCCGATCGCGGACGAGGCTGATCGACGCCTTGTAGTTGTTGACTCCCTGAATTTGATACGGCGAGTCACTGGCCCACATCAGCCGCTGTGGGCCGAAGCAGTCGAGCAATCGTTTGATCATCGGAATCAGCTCGTCATGCGGCGGCTTCTTCTGGCCGAGGGCGTAGTAGGCCGAAATTTTGACGCTCGTGTGCTTGTGCCGAGCTAACCGGCACAGAGCCTTGATATCCGCGTCACGCATCTCGCCATCCACGCCGATGCGGGCGAAGTGGTCGATCACGACCGGCGTGTCAGGATGCCGCTCGCACATCGCATCGGTCGATGGCAAGTCCGACGCATTGATGAGCAAACACATCGACTGCCGAGTCTCCGCTCCGGTCTTCCACATCTCGATCATGCCAGGCGATTCGAACCACTTGGCTTGGTCCTCTTTTTTGCGAACGAACGGAGTGATGCGGAAGCCGGTGACCCCCTGGGGCAGCAACTTCTTCATCGTGTCGCCCGCGTGTGGCTGGTGGTCATCGACCATCCCCTGCACTCGAAACATCTTCGGATGCCGTCGCACGGCGTCGATCAGATACGAGTTGTCGAACAAGTGATAGACCGAATGCTGAATCAGCACGACTCGGCCAACCCCCTCCGGCCGAGCAATCGCCATCAGTTCGTCGTCGGTGAAGCTCGGCGGCTTGAGGTCCGCTTTCGTCTGGCCCGGAGCCAACGGAAACTTGTCGACCTCCGGCGGCCAAATGTGCGAATGCGCGTCGATCCACGGCAGGTCTTTGTCAGCGGCGGTCAGTGGTTGAGACATGACAATTCCTACGGCGGCAGCTCCCACGGCCAACGCTTGCCGCCGGGTCAAAGAGTGAGCGGGATACATGGGATCTCCGGCATGTCGGATGGCCGCCCTCGGCCGTCCGTGTTTGAGAAGAAAAACGATGCAGGACGGCCGAGGGCGGCCATCTGACCATTCAGTGCGGCTCGAACAGCATGTCGGTCGAGCCACCAAACTTAGCGGGCAGCGGGATGTTCGACCAAGAGTTGTCATCGCCGATGCGAAACTGCCAACGGCCTTTCAGTTCGAGTTTTTCCGACGGACTGACGATTGATGGGGGCTGTGTGATTCCCGTCGTGAATGGCCGATTTCTGTGCTTGACTCGTAGCACGAGCAAGTTGTAGTCGTCCATGATGACGGCATCGTCAGGAAGGATACCCTCAATGGAAATCGGTTTGCCATTGAGCCAACCCTTGGTGTCTTCGCAATCGTGGTACATCAAACGTAGCACGCCGCTGTGAACGACTTTCTTCGGCAACCGAACCACACAACGATACCAAGCCACCCCGCGATGCTCAGTAATCCCAGCAGCAGTGCTCGACCAAGGACTTGGAATGGAAATCGGCGACCAGTTGCCTTGTGGCTTTCGAGTGGCTGTCACTGATTGCGGATTCTCCCTCTGATCGTACTTCGATCGAAACGGCTCGCCGCCGAGCAACTGGTCGCTGGTGATTGTCGAGCAAACAAACCGTTCGACGTGCGCGATCACGAGATCGTTGCCAGTGAAGTGATCGACCTGAGGCCAACGCTTCGGGTTGTACATGCAGTCGGTCATGTCGCGCATCAGCGCAACGTTCTTGCCGTTGCGAACCATCTGCCGCAGCCCAAACGGCCGGCCGAGCACGCACATATTGAGATGCACGCCGACCAGAATCACATTCTTGATGCCGCGCGATTCGAGCACGTTCCAAACTTCGTCGCCTCGGTCGGAGATGAAGTCACGGTCGGCATCGATCTCGATCAGCTTCGACTGCGACTGCCACGGCATCCCTGGATTGCGGCCCATCGCCTTGAGCTTCGCGGCCCATTCAGCGTGCTCCGCCGGATCGTCGTCCTCGCCGCCGTCCGATTGGTCGATCGGATAGACCGCCTGCTCTTCGCTCGGAATTCGCGAGCACCAATGCTCGACGTCTTTCGGCTTGATCTTCGCCGCCGGGGCCGAGACCGCTCGCTTCCGAGCCGCGTGATCTTCATAGGCCACCATGCAATCACTCGGCGAGTGAATGATTGTCGCCCCGTGCTTTCTCGCCTCTTTCAAGACCTCGTTCATTCGCGGTGCAAATTCTTCCAACCGCCGTACGGCGTTCAAGCAGTGATGAGCGTCCCAAACATCGCACACGATGACGGCGGTGTCCTTCGGTGCCCAACGTTTCTGGACCTCTTCAACAACGGTGCGTTCGCTCTTCGAGACAGCGTCCCGCATGGGCCGTTGCAACCGAAAACGCAGAGGCCACGAGTCTTCCTGACCGAGGCTGAAATCGCTCATCAACCACACTCCCACCAAGGCCACCAAGCACTTTGAAAATCGCGTCACGTCGTTGTCTCCCAGATTTCGGCCACCACTCTCGTAGCCCGGACGCCTACGTCCGGGCTACCGTCTTTCGGCAAGAGACGAAACTCAACCGAGCAACTCGCGCACGATCTGCCCACCGGCAACAATCGGAACCGTCCGGCCCGGCGAGGCCATGAGTTCACGGTTGGCATCGACGCCGAGCAGATGATACGCAGTGCGAAGGATGTCCTTCGGATCAATCGGCCGTTCGACAACATCGCCCGCCGTCGAGTTCGTCGAGCCGACGACTTGACCGCGAGGCACGCCGGCTCCGGCGAAGAGTTGGCAATAGGCTCGCGACCAGTGGCCTCGGCCAGGAGCACCGGCAGCGGTGATATCAAACGTCGGAGTACGGCCGTGTTCGCTGAGACACAGAACCAGCGTGTCATCGAGCATTCCCCGTCGATCCAGGTCGAGCATCAATGCGGAGAACGCTCGATCGAATGCTGGAAGCAGGAACTCACGCATGCGTGAGTGATGGTCGTAGTGCGTGTCCCAACTCTCGTCGGTTTGGCCGAATTCGTCCCAGCAGACGGTCACGAACTTCACGTCCGCTTCGAGCAATCTTCGCGCCGACAAGCACGACTGACCGAACAACGTCATGCCGTAGTCGTTTCGGAGTGACATCGGCTCGCGTTCCAACCGGAGGGCATCAACGACTTGCGGCCGAGCGAGGAAGTCGAGGGCCAGTTCCCGTTGCTTCGAGTATCCCGCTGCGCTGGCCGCGCGATCGAGTTCCGCTGTTCGCTGTTCAAACTGATTCAACAACGAGCGGCGTCGGTCGAGCGAATCGAGCGTGATCGCGGCTCCGTCGCCGGAACCGAATTCGAGTCGTCCGTCCGGCGTGATCTCACGAAACGGATCACCTTGCGGAGACTCGCCACGAAACTCGGTCCACAGCGGATCAAACGCCGTCCCTAAGAACCCGCCAAACGTCCCCGATCGCTTGTTCGGCCGAGCGTACAAACTTTGCCGCCAGGGAAGCATCACGTTGACCGGCACGCCGCGCGGCTGCGGGCCGAACTCGCCGCGAGATGCGCAGTAGTCGATGACTCCGCCGATGTACGGCCACTGATCGGGATTCCGCTGCCGGCCTTCGATCCGTTCGGTGTCCGGGTTGCCGGTCAGCGTGTACGACGCCGAGTGAATGTTCCACGGATGCGACATCGACCGCACCAGCGTACAGCGATCCAACACCTGTGCTGTTCGCGGCAAGTGCTCGCAAATCGCAACGCCTGGCAGACACGAGTCGATCGCGGCGAACTCGCCCCGAATATTCTCCGGAGCATTCGGCTTCGGATCAAATGTGTCGAGCTGACTCCAAGCACCGTAAATGTAGAGCAACAAACAGCGCTTCGCGCGACCGAAGCCAGGCGACGCGACGGTACTCGATTCGCCAGGAACCGCCTTTGAAAGCAGCGGCGCTCCGAGCAGACTCAATCCACCGGCACACAGCATGTCACGCCGGCGAACCTGACCAGACTGAACTCGTGATGAACCCAAGAGTCGGAGCATGACGAGGCATTTCAATCGTTCGGAACGGCGATGCAAAGCCCAACACACCCTGGAATGTCACCGTGACGCTGACACCAATCGGTCCATCCAACGCTGCACTTGCAAAGCGTCGGCATACGTCGCTCCGACTGGAACACTTTCGACTTCGCGAACGACTCGGCAGAAGCACCGCAGTTCCTCGGCCATCATGCCGGAGGGGCCACCGACATCGGCTCGGATTTCGAGCGGCATCGGCCACGTCGCTTTGTCGTCCCAAACTTCGATCGGTCGCGGGTTCGGAGAGATGCGTGCAGACCAGCCACGTCCGAAAACTTCCATGCGGTCGAAGCCGCGCGGCGGCATCCCGGTCGGCGTCAGGTACGACGCGGCGAATGACGCCAACGTCCCATCACTCCACTGCAACTGAGACAACGCCAGATCGACCGCTCCGGACTCGACGCGATGAAACTGTGAACTGAACTGCTCCGGCTCCGCGCGATTCATCAGAACTTGGACGGCGTACAAGTCGTGAACCATCGTAGCCTGCAAGGGGTTCTCACCGGGAAAGTCCTTGACGATCGAAGCCGGCCGATGACGCACACAGTCGATGAAACTCAGCCCACCGCGTTTTGAAACCTCTTCGCGAAGCTGCTTGAACTCGCTGTTGAAGAGCACGATGTGGCCGATCATCAGATTCGACGAGTCGGCATTCACCAGCGGCGCGAGACTTTCGGCATCGGGCAGCGATTCTGAGATCGGCTTCTCCAACAGCACTCGCTTGCCGGCTTGCAGCAGCTTGGCCGCGACTCGCACATGCTCGGTGGTCGAACAGGCCACGACCCATGCCTCGGCACCGGATTCGGCAATCGCTTGATCGAGATCGAGCCAGCCACGCACATCGGGCAACTCGCGCCGCAAGTTGTCGAGACTTGCCTGCCGCCGCGCGACGACGCCAACCAGTTCGGCTTCCGCTAATCCCGCGAGCGTCAGCGAATGCAGACGACCGAAGCGGCCGAGGCCGATGACGCCGAACTTCACGGGCTGAAGCGAACGCTGTGCGGACATTGAAAGTTCTCGTCTCGGTTTGGGTTGTCATCAAAGTCGACGAGTCACTCCGTGACTGGAAACTTCGAGTCACGGAGTGGCTCGTCGACTTTAGTGCGAACACCCCGGTCCGACGTCAGCGAAGAAGTCGTGACCTTTGTCGTCGACCAAAATGAACGCGGGAAAATCTTCGACTTCGATCTTCCAAATCGCTTCCATGCCGAGTTCGGCGAACTCAACGACATCGACCTTGCGGATGTTCTCCTTGGCGAGAATCGCCGCCGGGCCGCCGATGCTGCCGAGGTAGAAGCCGCCGTGCTTTTGACAGGCTGCGGTGACGGCCGGGCCGCGATTGCCTTTTGCGATCATCACCATGCTGCCGCCGTGCGACTGAAACAGATCGACGTACGAGTCCATGCGCCCGGCCGTCGTCGGGCCGAATGATCCGCTCGGCAATCCTTCTGGTTTCTTCGCGGGACCGGCGTAGTAGACGGGATGAACCTTGAAGTAGTCAGGCAGCGGCTGCCCGGCATCGAGTCGCTCCTTGAGTTTTGCGTGGGCGATGTCGCGTGCGACAACGATCGGGCCACTCAGTTGCAACCGCGTCGTCACCGGATAGCGAGACAACTCGGCAAGGATGTCCCGCATCGGGCGGTTGAGGTCAATGCGAACCGCGCCGGTGTCCTTGCGATCCCGCAACTCTTCGGGAATGTACTTCAGCGGGTTGAACTCCATCTGTTCGATGAACACGCCGTCCTTCGTGATCTTGCCCTTGGCCTGCCGATCCGCGCTGCACGAGACGCCCATGCCAACCGGCAATGAGGCTCCGTGACGCGGCAGGCGGACGATGCGGACATCGACCGCGAAATACTTCCCGCCGAACTGTGCTCCGATGCCGCACTTGCGAGCTTGCTCCAGCATCTGGGCTTCGAGTTCGACATCGCGGAACGCTCGGCCGTGCGCGTTGCCGGTGGTCGGCAAATTGTCGAGATATTTCGTCGAGGCGAGCTTCACCGTCTTGAGAGTCGCCTCAGCCGATGTCCCGCCGATGACGAACACGAGGTGATACGGTGGGCACGCGGCCGTACCGAGCGTCACCATCTTGGCGGTCAGATATTCGACCAACGACTTCGGGTTGAGGATCGCTCGCGTTTCTTGAAACAGGAACGATTTGTTGGCTGAGCCGCCACCTTTGGCGATGAACAGCAGCTTGTATTCGTCGCCGTCGCAGGCCGAGAGATCGATCTGCGCCGGCAGATTCGTGTTCGTGTTCTTCTCGTCCCACATCATCAGCGGCGCGTTCTGCGAGTACCGCAGATTGTTCTCGGTGTAGGCATTGTGGACGCCGTGAGCGAGTGCCTCCTCATCACCGCTCGACCAGACAGCGTGTCCCTTCTTGCCCATGACGATCGCCGTGCCGGTGTCCTGGCAGAACGGCAACACGCCAGCGCTAGAGACGTCGGCATTTTTGAGCATCGTCAACGCGACCATCCGGTCGTTGTCCGAAGCCTCCGGGTCGTCGAGAATCGCAGCGACTTGCTTGAGATGCTTCGGTCGCAGAAAGAAATTGATGTCGTGAAATGCCTGCGAGCTGAGCAGCGTGAGGGCCTGCGCATCGACGCACAATACGTCCTTGCCGTTGAACGGCTGCACGCGGACGTGCTCCGCAGTCAGCAAGCGGTACTCGGTGTCATCGGGGCCGAGTTCAAAGAGTTCTTGAAAATGAAACGGTGCGGTCGGCATGGTAGAAATTCCTGGAGAGTTCAGAGGACCGGATGATAGCGGCTGCCCAACGGGCCTCAACGTGTGTGAGTCACAACCTTCTTTGTGAACTGCGGTGTATACTCCGTCCTGCGAAATGATCGCGAACTTGATGAGACCAAGACTCCGCCATGACTCGTCCTCAATCCGCACAACTGCCGATCTTCGCAGCACTGCACGGCATAGTGCTCTTGACCGCATTGCTGACGCGAGTCGCGATCGCTGATGACGCGAAGACCGTCGCCTCTTCAAGATCGCGTGAGACCGACGTCGCCGTCGTCCTGGCTCGGAATTGTTTGGAGTGCCACAACGCTTCCGATCGCAAAGGCGGGCTAGACTTAACGCGACGCGAGAATGCGTTGATCGGCGGCGACAGCGGCAAGGCTCTGAGTCTCGATGATCGAGAGAACAGCCTGCTGCTGAAGCGGATCGACGCGGGTGAGATGCCGCCGAAGGGACGCGGCAAACTCTCCGCTGACGATCGCAAGTTGTTGCGAGAATGGATCAAAGATGGAGCAATCTGGGCCGCCGATCCGATTGATCCGTTCCTTTACACCAGCGACCACCGAGCCGGCTACAACTGGTGGTCCCTGCAACCGCTGCGAGTCGTCGAACGGCCCCGCTCGCCAACGGACTCGTCGCTCAACCCAATCGACCTCTTCATCCAGCATCGCCTGGAGCAAGTCGGCCTCAAGCGATCTCCCGAAGCCGACAAGAAAACGCTGATCCGCCGGCTGACGTTCGACTTCATCGGCTTGCCACCGACGCCGGAAGAGGTCGAGGACTTCGTCAACGATCGCAATCCGAAAGCCTACGAGAAGCTCGTGGATCGGCTGCTCGATTCGCCGCATTACGGCGAGCGTTGGGCGCGGCATTGGCTCGACATCGTTCGCTTCGGCGAGAGTCAGGGCTTCGAGCGGAACAAGCTGCGACCAAGTTTGTGGAAGTATCGCGACTTCGTCGTCGAGGCGTTCAACTCGGACATGCCCTACGACGACTTCATCGGCTGGCAGATTGCTGGCGACGTCCTTCAGCCGGATGACCCACTGGCCGTCATCGCCAGCGGGTTCCTCGCGATCGGTCCCTACGACCTGACGGCGTACAACAACGGCACACCCGACATGCAAAAGTTCGCTCGCGAAGAGGAATTGGAAGGACTGGTCGGAGCAGTCGGGCAAACGTTTCTCGGCCTGACGATCAATTGCAGCCGCTGCCACGATCACAAGTTCGACCCGATCACGCAGCGCGAGTTCTACCAAATCAGCGCCGCGCTTGGCGGCACCTATCACGGAGACGAACGGGAGAGCCTTGCCGATTCCGCGAAGCCGAATGTCGAACGGCGAATCTCCGCGCTGGAAGCGGAGGTCGAGGGCATCACCTCGCGATCGACGACGGCGGACGAACGCACGAAGCGAGAACTCGTGTCACAGCAGTCACGACGGGACGCGGTTCGGCAACTCCTGGCGGGCGGCCCCGTCCACACGACTGTCCCGAAACAACCCGGCGAATGGCGAGTGCTCGCACGCGGGGACTTCAAGCAACCCGGCGAGGTCGTCGCACCGCGCGGCATCGCGGCAGTGACGGGTGTGACCGCCGATTGGAAGTTGGCGAACAATGCTCCCGAAGTGGAACGCCGCAAGGCA
>CAMAWN010000219.1 GCA_945861865.1 Candidatus Kuenenia stuttgartensis
CCGATGATTGCCGCCGCACCCCACAAAGCCGAGCGGCCATCTTGCACGAGCCATCGCCACACTCTTAGTCTGCCACCACTCATGAAAGTCTCTCCGATATTTTTGATGCTGTTGTGGCTCATCACGCCCTGCCTGGCCGAGCCGCCAACCAGCCAACTGCGACGCTTCGAATTCCAACGCACGCTGATGGGTGTCCCGTTCGCGGCGGCATTCTATGCCTCTGACGAAGCCTCAGCAAACAAGGCAATTGACGCGGTCTGGACACGCATCGAACACTTCAATTCGCTGATGAGCGACTACGACTCGAACAGCGAATTGATGCGGCTGTGTCGAGATTCTGGCCCAGGAAAGCCGATCGCCGTGTCTCCGAAATTGTTCCGAGTGCTCAGCAAGTCGATCGAGGTTTCCGAACTGTCCGGCGGAGCCTTCGACGTTTCGGTGGGCCCATTGATCAAACTGTGGCGACGAGCACGCCGGCAAAAAGAACTGCCCGACCCAAAGCTGTTGCAGGAGGCTCGTGAATTGGTCGGCTGGCGGAATGTCCGATTGTACTGCGCGACATGCTCAGTCGAACTGCTCAAACCCGGCATGAAGCTCGACCTTGGCGGCATCGCGGTCGGCGACGCTGGCGATGAAGCGATTCGCGTTCTGAAACAACACGGCATCACCCGCGCGATGATCGACGGCAGCGGCGATATCGTTGTCAGCGATCCGCCACCCGGCACAACCGGCTGGCGGATTGGCATCGCGTCCCTGAAGGAACCGGACGCCGCGCCGACGCAGTTCGCGACGCTGGCGAACTGTTCGATCTCAACTTCCGGCGATGCGTACCAATTCGTCGAAGTCGCAGGTCGCCGCTACTCGCACATCGTCGATCCGAAAACGGGACTCGGTCTGACGGAGCGCTGCAGCGTCACGATTATCGCCCCCGACGGCATCACCGCCGACGCGCTGGCAACCGCTGTCAGCGTGCTCGGCCCGGAACGCGGGATGAAGTTGATCGAATCGCAACCGACCGTCGCTGCGTTGATCATGACGCTCGAAGGCGGACGGCCAGTCACTCGCACTTCGTCGCGTTGGGAGATCGTCACCCGCCGCGTCAGCGAGGGTGGGCGCTCGCAATGACGTGATCTGGCAATCAATCGTTCCGTGATGCGTTCGCCCTCGCTGACGCGGCTGGTGACAAGTTTTCCGAGCGGGCCTAGCTCATGACACGAAGGATTTGTTTTCCATGACTTCGCCAATCCTGCTGAAGAAGAAATTTGCATCGCGGAAACCGACGACCGGCCTGTGGGTCACGCTCGAATCGCCGACGATCACCGAGATTGCTGTGACGCTGGGGCTCGACTTCGTCGTGATCGACGCCGAGCACGGGCATCTCGACTTCAAAGAGATTCTGGAACACATCCGCGTGACGCGGAACTCGACGACCGTGCCACTGGTCCGCATTCAGGAGATCGAGCAGGGACTCATCAAGCGTGTGCTTGATCTGGGTGCCGGCGGCATTCTCGTGCCACAGGTACATTCGGCGGAGGAGGTCCAGCGTGCGGTCCGTTTCGCCAAGTATCCGCCGTGGGGCCAGCGCGGCGTCGGTTCCGAGCGGGCCACCCACTGGGGCATGGGGCTGAAGTCGGACACACTGATTGCGAACTCGGAAACGTTGGTCATTCCGCTGATGGAAACGGTCTCGGCCGGCAAGTGCATCGAAGAGATTTGCGACATTCCCGGAGTCGATGCGATCCAGTTCGGCCCCGCCGATTACTCGGCCAGCGCGGGTTCGCTGGGCAACTGGGAAGGACCAGGTGTCGCCGCGCAACTGCTCGACATCAAAGACCGCATCCGCGCTCGCGGCATCCCCTGTGGGATTCTGTGCCGCGATTCGGCGGAGTTACTCAAACGCCGCGATCAAGGTTTTCAAATGCTCGGCCTGAACTCCGACACGGGCCTGCTGATTCGCGGCCTGCAACTCGCGCTGAAAACGCTGACCACTCCGAGCCAATCACTCGCAGAAGCGCCGTCGCCGCGCCGAGAAACTTCGCGCGACCGCGCCGCCCGCCGCTCCAAGCCCGACCGCCGGCCGCGACGATAGACTTGGCCGTGACCTCTATGGCTTCAAGCCGGACTCGTCCGCGATGCAATAAAGATGTCGTTCTCCGCGCAGAAACAGTTCGCGGCCGACGATGGCGGCGGAAGCGGCGAAGACGTCGTCGAGATGGTTCAAGGACAGCACGCGATGGTTGTCCGCGTGGCTGAGGACGATCGTGTTGCCGTCGAGATCGGTGACGTACACGCGGCGTCCGGCACCGACGGGCGAGGCATAAATGTTGCCGATGCCCGCGAGCCGAATCGCGCCGGGTTGGTCTTCGCCGGTCTGAGCACTGACTCGCGAGAGGATGCCTTGATAGTGCGTCAGAAAATACAGCGAGTCACCGTAGAGCAACGGCGAAGGAACGTACGGAGTACCTCGCGAACGGCTCCAAGCGACGCGGTCGGTGCCCGTGATGTCCCCTTTGGATCGGTCCAGGCGGATCGCCAGCAACGACCGTTTCTCGTAGCTGCTGCCCACGAACAGCATCCCTTCGGCGGCGACCGGCGTGGCCACGATATTGGACGACAGGCCGCCGCATTCCCAAAGGACTCGACCGGTTGCCAATTCATAACCGCGAACGCGATTCGTCCCGGCGACGATCAGCAGTGGCTGGTCGTTGTGCTCGATCACGAGGGGCGAAGACCACGAGGTCTCTTCGTCCCGAATCACTTTCCAAAGTTGTCGGCCGGTCCGTTTGTCGAAGGCGACGACGAAGCACGGCCCGTCGTGATCCCAATTGACGACGAGCGTGTCGCCGTACAGAGCCGGCGATGCACTCTCGCCGTGCCCGTGCTTGGTCAGCATCTCGCCAAATTGCTTCTGCCACTTCACCTCGCCGTGCATGTCGAGGCAATGCAGTCCGTGCGAGCCGAAAAACGCGAAGACATGCTCGCCGTCCGTCACCACTGAGTTCGATGCGAGGCTGCCGGTGATGTGCCCACCTTCGTGAGGCAGCTTTTTGTGAACGGTCTTCTGCCACAAGATCTTGCCGTTGCGCCGATCAACCGCCAGCACAGCAAACTCATGCCGCTGAGTCACCGGAATTCCGTCGTGAGTCCCCGGAGCCGTGCTGTGCTTCGGCGGCAACTTCTCGCCATACGGAATCGCCGTCGTGAGAAAGATCCGGTCACCCCAAACGATCGGCGTCGAATGCCCTTTCCCCGGCAGCGAGACTTTCCAGCGAATGTTTTTCGTCTCGCTCCACTCGACCGGCGGGTCGGCATTCGGAGCCACACCGGTCCCCAACGGCCCACGCCACTGCGACCAATTTCGTTCCGCATCCTCCGCCTGAACACACTCCATCGAGATCGACATCGTGACGAGCCAAAACACCGCGAGGCTGCGAATGATCCAACATTCCATCGTGATGTCTCCTGACGAGCCTACCGAATCCTGGAGCAACAAATTTCTCGGCTCACTCGAAGCACGCGATGCTCGCGGTGAAGCCGTGGATGTAGTTTTTGCCGCCGACAGGACCGAGTTCGCCTTGAGCGAAGAAGCCCGCCACGGGCAGGTGGCCGAGGATTCGCTGGATCGTGCTGGCGTCGTGATGCGGCTCCTCGAACAGGCGTGTGCCGCGGCCGTTGCAACTGAAGAGCAGGGCGGCGCGCGTCGGCGAGGGTTGTTCGGCTCGATGCTGATCCAGCAGGTGGATGAGGTCTTCGTCGGCGGTGTCGGCGTCGCGAATGTGGAACTGCACGGTTTGTCCTGGTCGGACGAGATTGCCAATCGCGATCGCTCCGATTTGCTGATCCGCACCGATCACGTTGGCGATCAAGAAATCGCCGCGACCGAACGAGGGCTTGTACTCGCTCATCGCAATGCCGAGATGCAGGCCGCGCTGCACGAGTCGTTGATCGCGATCCGGCAACTCCGGCAAGAATTCGCGCAGGCGGTCGATTGTCGGTTTGCCTCCGAGTTCAAAGACGATGTTGCGTTCGGACTTGGTCACCAAAAACGTCGGCCCGATCGGCCGGCATCCTTGCGACACGACCGACCGCACCTTGGGGCCGCCTTGCAGCAGCACGGCGACAGTTCCGTCCGACAGGCAATCGTCGTTGAGGAAAACGCGGTTCGCTCCGGGACCGCCGCCGCTGGCCATGCCGCCGAGCAGCGGCACGCCGGGAAGCTCATCCGCGAAGCGATCAATCACCGAATCCGGCACTGATGAGTACGGCTCGCCCAGCGCGAAGAGTGCTCGCGCATCGACCGCACGCTCGGACAAGTCGTCGGGAAATCCGGTCGCGATCAAGCCGTCGGGAGTCTCACCGAACTCGATGTGAAACGGAGTCAGCGTCGCGCCGGGCAGCACGCCAGCCCACAGGCTGAGTGCTGGCCCGTCTTCAATTTCTTCGCCGCCACCGACGATGGTTTCACCGGAGCAGCCGAGCAACACGTCCGCTCCCAACTCGCGCCGAATCGTCGCCGGCAAGTCCTCAAATCCATCGGAGTGCGCGTGCGATGCAAACACGAAGCAAAGATTCGGCGACTGGCCAGCAAGCTGTTTACGGACGTCTTCGCAGACCGCTTGGACCGCGGAATCGAGATCGGCTTCGATCGAATGACTGGCGGCATAGGGCATGACGTGACTTTGCGAATCTCGGAGTGATGGAAACGATTGCGAAGCCGCGCCCCGCATCGCGTTTCTATTCGCTGAGCGACCGGCCTACAATTCCGCCCGTGATTTTGGCTCCGCAGCGTTTTGCCTTTTGCCGGCTTCTTCTTGAACAAGGAATCCTCGCCATGAATCTGCTCCGACGTCTGACTCTGGGTGTCTGCTGTTTGTGCGGTGTGTCCTCGGTGTTGCTGGCTGCGGATGTTCCCAGCGGCAAGCAGCGAGTGTACTTCGGTACCTACACCGGCAAGTTGAGCAAAGGCATCTACCGCAGCGAACTTGATCTCGCGACCGGCAAGCTGTCTCCGCCGGTGCTGGCGGGCGAGGCGGTGAATCCGTCGTTTCTCGCGATCGCTCCGAATCAGAAGTTTTTGTACGCGGTCGGTGAATTGAGCGACGTCAACGGCAAGAAAGGTGGAGCCGTCAACGCCTTCGCAATCGACGCGGCGACGGGCGACCTGAAGTTGCTCAACCAACAGTCTTCGGTGGGAGCCGGTCCCTGCCACATCGTCGTGGATCGCTCGGGCAAGACCGCGCTCGTCGCTAACTACGGAGGCGGCAGTGCGGCGGCTCTACCGATTCAAGCCGACGGCAAGCTCGGTGAGGCATCCAGCTTCGTTCAACACAAGGGTTCGAGCATCAATCCGGGTAACCAGTCGGCTCCGCATGCGCACTCGATCAACGTCGATGCGGCCAACCGGTTCGTGTGTGTGGCGGACCTCGGCATCGACAAGGTGCTGGTCTATCGGCTCGATCCGAACAAGGGAACGATCACCGCGAACGATCCGCCGGCCGCCAGCGTTGATGCCGGCTCTGGCCCGCGTCACTTCGCCTTTCATCCGAACGGCAAGAATGCCTACGTCATCAACGAGATCAAGCTGACCGTCACCGCGTTCCAGTACGATGCCGAGAAGGGAGTGCTCACGCCGCAGCAGACGATCTCGACGCTGCCCGACGGAGTCACCGACCGAAAAGGGATGTCGACTGCCGAAGTCCAAGTCCATCCGAGCGGCAAGTTTTTGTACGGCTCGAACCGAGGGCATCACAGCATTGCGATCTTTTCGATCGACCCCGCCACCGGCAAACTGACCGCCGTCGGGCATCAAGGCCAGGGGATCAAGACGCCTCGCAACTTCGGCATCGACCCGACGGGGAATTATTTGCTTGTCGCCAATCAGGACAGCGACAGCGTGACCGTCTTCCGAATTCATAAGACGACCGGACAATTGGAACCGACCGGTTCGACCGTCTCAGTCGGCACACCGGTGTGTGTCAAGTTCTTGCCGCTCACGAAGTGAAGGCGACGCAGTCACGTCCACCGCTGAAGCATTCGGCAGCTCCTATTTCGAGACGACCAATCGAAGCGGGATGACTGAGCAGAGGGTGATTGATTACCGAGGGATGCCGCAGTGTTTGACTCGTGTGCCGCCGCCTACGCCGCGCGGGAAGGGCGAACTCGATGCGCGGACTTGCGATACACGAGTCGACAAGAGCGTGCTTCGCCTCAAAACCCGACCGCGGCTGGCGAACTCTTGAATCCTTCGACCACAAGACTGACTCGCGGAGTCGAGCCACATCAGGAACCCTCGAATGAACTCGACTGACCACAAGCGGCTCTCCGTCGTGTTGTGCTTTCTTACCGGGGCAACCGTCTGGGCCGATGACCGCGTGCAGTTCAATCGCGACATCCGACCGATCCTCTCGGAGAACTGTTTTCAGTGCCACGGTCCCGACGCGAAACTGCGACAGGCCGGTCTGCGTTTGGATGTGCGTGAGGAGGCGTTCAAGGCGGCGGAGTCGGGCGATGTGGCCATCGTGCCAGGGGACTTGAACAAATCGCGACTGTGGGCGCGCATCAACAGCGCGGATGTTTCGGAAGTGATGCCGCCACCGAAGGCGTGTAAGTCGTTGACCGCCGCGCAAAAGGGAAAGCTGCGGCAATGGATCGAACAGGGTGCGACGTATGAGCCGCATTGGTCATTCCTGCCGCTCGCACCGGGAGTGATACCAGCGGTGAAGTGCAGCGATTGGTCGCGTAGCGATCTCGATCGTTTCATCCTCGCTCGAGGCGGCGAAGGTGACATTGATTCGCCGCGTGTCGCTCGATTTGACCGGCCTGCCGCCGACGCTGGCGGAGTTGGATGAATTCCTCGCCGCCGACTCAGAGAAAGCCTATGAAAAAGTCGTCGAGCGATTGCTGAAGTCTCCTCGCTTCGGTGAGCGCATGGCCGTGGACTGGCTGGACGCGGCGCGCTATGCGGACTCGAACGGCTATCAGGTCGATCGCGATCGAGAACTCTGGGCATGGCGTGACTGGGTAATCCGCGCCTTCAATGACAACATGCCGTTCGATCAATTCACCATCGAGGAGAACGTCGAATCTCCGCTCCTGAGGGCGAAGCCAACGGAGAAGAACGTGAAAAAACAGTCCAACCAAAAAAGCCTGTTTGATTGATGGCCGTTACTCAATGACGTCATCGACTGGGACCGATCCGATTCGCTGCCGCGTTGTATTGGCCACGCTGTCACGATAATTTGGCCGTGTGATTGGGGAGTTCACTGCCAAGGGCTTCAAAATGCGCAACGTCTCGCTTTGGTGGCTTTCAGTCATGGCCGTGGCGGTGTTGAGCGCCAACGGCTTCGCGCAGGAATCATCGAAGAAGCCAGCCGATAATTCGAGCATTGCGGAAGTCGTGGCCGAAGGGGCGGGCACGACTCCCGATGAGGCTTTGAAAGATGCTTTCCGTAACGCCGTTCGGCAAGTTGTCGGAGCGGTCGTCGATGCCGAATCGCTGGTCAAGAATGACGAGATCATCGACGACCAAGTCCTGGCCTACAGCAATGGCTTCGTGAAGAAGTACGATGAAATTGCTGGCTCAAAGAAATCTTCCGGCGGGGTGCATCGCATCAAGATCAAAGCTCAAGTCGAACGTCGCCGTCTCATCGCAAAACTGCGGGAGTCCAAGGTCGCCGTGAAGGACGTGGATGGCAAGAGCCTTTTTGCGGAAGCCGTGACGACAGCCGAAGCGGAGCAGAACGCGACAAACCTCTTGGCGAAGATATTTGGAGACTTGCCGAACTTGCTAACGGCGACCGTCGTTGGAAAGCCGGATTACGACCGTGACAAATCTGAACTCGTATTCAACGTCGATGTGGCCGTTGATCCAAAAGCGTACCGCGACTTTGCGACTCGACTTCGGGAGACGCTTCATAAGATTTCGCAGTCGAAGGGGACCGTTTTTGTCAAAGGTGGAATTCTCAATGGACAGGCAGGTACGGCAAAGAACACTGCTCCCGGATACGAAGTTGCTCCAATCCCGCCGATTTTGCTGGGACCGAACATTTCCAAGGATAATCCGCACGCATGGTGTCTTTGGGTTTGCGCGTCACCACCTGGTACCAATGGGGCGATGACGTGGCATGGTTTCGTCGTTGACGCAGATGTTCACGAAGCCGTCCTGCCATACATGAATCGCCGTTATGCCCGTGTGAGCGATTCCAATGAGGAGATGCGTGTCTTGCCGTGGCTTCACAAGTTCCCGGATTTGGGGATTCGAAGCAAGCAGACGAACATAAGCAACAATTTCGGAACCGTACTTCGGACCTCATTGGCCGACTCTGAAGGAAATGCCGTTGGGGAGGATGTACTTGAGTTTGCACTCGGCCTGAATGGGGACGTGTCGCCGGGGAAGTCGGGTTCCGCTCGTTTTCCGTGGGTGCTGTATGTCATCCCAAGGGATCGATCCGCTCCATCATTGAGTCCCACGTCTGAAAAGGCAGTTCTCAACGCATACGTCGCACCGATGGGTTTCCAACTGTCTCTGAATAACCACAATCGCAGCGATTTCTTTCAGATCACCTACGCCGAAAAGCAAAGCTACCAACGTCGAATAAAACTCAGTCTCGAACAACTGAAGGCAGTTGAGGAAGTCAAAAGTCGTGTCGTTTATTTACCTGAAATGCCAGCGTCCAAGTAGGCAGGGCAATTGCACATGAAGTCACGACTTGAAGAGGACTTGCAGGAGATAGTCCTCGTCGCTGGCGGCGATGAGTCGTTTGTTTTTGACACCGATTTTGTGGGTGAGGTTGTTTTTGAGCAGGCTCAGTCCGGCTCGGCGGAGCAGG
>CAMAWN010000220.1 GCA_945861865.1 Candidatus Kuenenia stuttgartensis
CACGTTCAGCGAGTTTATGGATGGCCTGAAAGTCGATCCGGCCAAACCCGACGGGCCGAAGTACCACAAAGGCAACGTCCACGAGTTGGTCTTTGAGCGGGGCTATCTGACCTTTCAATCGCAGTCGGCGGAGAAGGACAACGCTTCCCAAAAAGACACGAAATTGTTTTTGGTGCCAACCGCCAACTTGTGGGAATCGGATCAGAAGCTGCTGACCGACTTGCTGGAACAGGCCGGCATCCCGCGTGGCTCGGCGAAGGTCGCTTCGGTGTGGCTCGAACTCGTCCCCTTCATGCTCTTCGGGGTGCTGTGCCTGGTGTTCTTCCTGTTTATGTTGCGACGGCTCGGCGGGCCGGGAGCGGCAATGTCGTTCAGCCGCAGTCGCGGCAAACTGTTCGCTCAAGAAGATGTCAAAGTCACGTTCGCGGACGCGGCCGGCATCGACGAAGCGGTCGAGGAACTGAAAGAGGTCGTCGAGTTCCTGAAGACACCGCAAAAGTATCAGGCCCTCGGCGGACGGATTCCGCGCGGCGTGTTGCTAGTCGGTCCACCGGGCACGGGCAAGACGTTGCTGGCCAAGGCGGTCGCCGGTGAAGCGGGCGTGCCGTTCTTCAGCCTCAGCGGTTCGGACTTCGTCGAGATGTTCGTCGGCGTCGGCGCGGCACGCGTCCGCGACATGTTCCAGCAAGCGGGCACACGTTCGCCCGCGATCATCTTCATCGACGAACTCGACGCCATCGGCAAAGTGCGCGGCAGCGGGATGCCCGGCGGGCACGATGAACGCGATCAAACGCTCAACGCGCTGCTGGTCGAGATGGACGGTTTCGGTTCTGATCAAAGCGTGATCGTGATGGCTGCGACCAACCGACCGGAAACGCTCGACCCCGCCCTGCTCCGCCCCGGACGCTTCGATCGGCATGTGCTCGTCGATCGACCGGACATCCGCGGACGCGAGGCGATCCTCAAAGTGCATATGAAAAAGGTGAAGGTCGACGACAGCGTCGATATCTCGCGACTGGCGAGAATTTCGCCGGGCTTCGTCGGAGCCGATTTGGCGAACCTCGTCAACGAAGCCGCGCTGCTGGCCGCTCGCGCTGACAAAAAGTTCGTCACCATGCACGAGTTCGAGGAAGGGATCGACCGCGTCGTCGCCGGCCTCGAAAAGCAAACGCGCATCATTCCGGAGGATGAAAAGATTCGCGTGGCCTATCACGAATGCGGTCACGCGCTGGTCGCGTGCAGCCTGCCGCACACCGACCCGGTCCACAAAATCTCGATCATTCCCCGCGGCCTCGGAGCACTCGGCTACACGATGCAGCGTCCGGAAGACGACCGCTCGCTGGCCACGCAGACCGATCTGCATCACCGCATCTGCGTCCTGCTGGGAGGCATCGCCGCCGAGCAGATCGTCTTCAAGGAAACTTCGACCGGAGCACAAAACGATCTGCAACGCGCGACCGACATCGCCCGCCGCATGGTCACCGAGTTCGGCATGAGCCAAAAACTCGGCCGCGTCTATTACAGCGAGGCGCGCCGCTCGCCGTTCCTGGGCACGCCCGCTCCCGGCGACGCGGTTCACAGCGAAGACACGGTTCGCGAGATCGACCTGGAGGTCCGCCGCTTGATCGACGAGTCCGCTACCATCGCCCTCGACATCCTCAACGAACGCCGCGAAGTCCTCGAACACATGACCAAGGAACTGCTGGAAATCGAGGTCATGGACGCCGCCCACCTGAAACGCATCCTCGACGAACACAAAACCGGCCCGCAACTCGTCCCCGGCACGTCGGCACAGACGGCCACAGAGTCAGCGTCAGAGTCAGGTACGTCCGGCTTGAGAGACGTATCGGAAGCGTGAGCTTCCCACACGCATCACTGTGATCCGTTCGAAAGGTGCCCAGTTCAATTGT
Source organism: Candidatus Kuenenia stuttgartensis (assembly GCA_945861865.1). Classification (GTDB taxonomy): domain Bacteria; phylum Planctomycetota; class Planctomycetia; order Planctomycetales; family Planctomycetaceae; genus SXKJ01. The sequence continues at coordinate 1,911 of CAMAWN010000220.1, forward strand.
CTCAGGAGATGTCTCATGTCGGTTCGTCGATTGGCTCGGGACGAGATTGGAGATCGAGGTGCTGCGATCTACTCCTCCAAGCTCCGTCCGTTATTGGAACCACAATGTCACGGACAGTTCGTGGCGATTGATGTCGAGACGGAAGACTACGAAGTCGGCATTGACCCCGATGTGGCGAGCGATCGACTTTGGGAACGTCGTCCCGATGCACAGATTCTGGTCGAACGAATTGGGTATCCCGCCGTCTTTCACGCGCTGGGAATGCGGAGCCGGCCATGATTGTCGGTGAAATCGACGCGAACCTCTAAGCCAGAGTCACGCTGTCGCTCATGCACAAGGAACGCAGTCGGGACGTCTTGTTCTTGGTGGATTCGGGCTTCAACGGTTATCTGGCAGTCCCTCAATCAGTCGTCAGCCAACTCAGCCTGCCACTGGCCACGGTTCAGCGAGGCACGACCGCAGACGGACGAGTCAGCTACTTTGACACGGTGGACGTTGGCGTGATTTGGGACGACCAACCGAAAGTTATTCGTGCCCAGGTTCTTGATGAACCCTTGATTGGAACGCGGATGCTCAACGGCCACGACCTGCAAGCCCGTTGGGAAGTCGGCGGCAACTTTCGACTGTCGTTGATCCCGCCGGAATGAATCACTCCGCGAACGACAGCGTGCGGAGCTTCAGATTCGCATCCAAGGTCTTCGCACTGCGAACTTCCAACTCCAAGATCCGCTCGGCGGGGGTCAACATCGCCAATGGATCGACGGCATTCCACAATCGCGCCGTCGTGTCATTGCATGGTTCAAGTCCGATGTTGATTGCACGAGCACCAAAGGTGCGAAACTCGATAGCCCAGGCCAACGGCCTGGGGACACGGTTCAACATCATTCCGTCAGCCCCAACGGGGCGTGACTCGTATTCAGGACATCGAGTTTCGCCCCGTTGGGGCTGAGGAGTCATCCTCATCTGCAAACCCAGGCCGTTGGCCTGGGCTATCGAGTCACACACCTTTGGTGCTGAAACAATTCAGTCGGCTTTTGGTTTCACGAATCGTTGAGTCTGCGGCCGTTCGGCGAGTTTCTTTTCAATCGCGCGATACTCTGGCGACTTCACCTTGGCCTGCCACTCCGCGAACGACAGCGTGCGGAGCTTCAGATTCGCATCCAAGGTCTTCGCACTGCGAACTTCCAACTCCAAGATCCGCTCGGCGGGGGTCAACATCGCCAAGGGATCGACGGCATCCCACAATCGCGCCGTATTGTCTTCGCTCCAGGTCAACACACGCGACTCGTCCCGGCTGAACTGCGCGCCGTTCACATCGTCGTCGTGTTTGAAAGTCTGGAGCGGCTCGGGCTTGGTCACGTCCCACAACCGCGCATCACCTTGCACGGTCCCGGAGTAACCGCTCCAGGTCAACACGCGCGACTCGTCCTTGCTGAACTGCGCGCCTCTCACCTGGCTGTCGTGTTTGAAGGTCTGCAGCGGCTCGGACTTGGTCACGTCCCACAACCGCGCCTCGCCTTTGTTCGAGAAGTTACCGCTCCAGGTCAGCACACGCGACTCATCCCGGCTAAACTGCGCGCCGTTCACATCGTCGTCGTGTTTGAAAGTCTGGAGCGGCTCGCGCTTGGTCACGTCCCACAAACGTGCCGTATTGTCATCGCTCCAGGTCAGCACGCGTGACTCGTCCCGGCTGAACTGCGCACCGATCACTTGGCCGTCGTGTTTGAAAGTTTGGAGCCGCTGGGGCTTGGTCACGTCCCACAACTGCGCCGTTTCGTCACCGCTCCATGTCAGCACACGCGACTCATCCCGGCTGAACTGCGCACCGATCACTTGGTCGTCGTGTTTGAAAGTTTGGAGCCGCTCGAGCTTGGTCACGTCCCACAACCGCGCCGTCGTGTCACTGCTCCAGGTCAGCACGCACGAGTCGTCTCGGCTGAACTGCGCGCCTCTCACAGAATTGTCGTGTTTGAAGGTTTGGAACGGTTCGGACTTATTCACGTCCCACAACCGCGCCGTAGCGTCATTGCTCCAAGTCAGCACGCGCGACTCGCCCCGGCTGAACTGCGCGCCGTTCACAATGTTGTCGTGTTCGAAGGTTTGAAGCGCCTCGGGCTTGGTCACACCCCATAAACGTGCCTCGCCAGTACCGTGGAACTCACCTCCGGTCCATGTTAGCACGCGCGACTCGTCTCGGCTGAACCGCACGCCGGTTACTTCACCGCCGTGTTTGAAGGTCTGGAGCGGCTCGGGCTTGCTCACGTCCCACAACCGCGCAGTCTTGTCACGGCTCCAAGTCAGCACGCGCAACTCGTCCCGGCTGAACTGCGCGCCGTTGACAATGTTGTCGTGTTTGAAGGTTTTGAGCAGCTCGGGAATGGTCACGTCCCACAACCGCGTCTCGCCTCCCCCGGAAAATCGGTCACCACTCCAGGTCAGCACGCGCGACTCGTCCCGGCTGAACTGCGCACCGTTGACAATGTTGTCGTGTTTGAAGGTCTGAAGCGGCTCGGACTTGCTCACGTCCCACAACCGCGCAGTATTGTCACGGCTCCAAGTCAGCACGCGCGACTCGTCCCGGCTGAACTGCGCGCCGTTGACTCCCCTATCGTGTTTGAAGGTTTGAAGCGTCTCAGGGTTGGTCACGTCCCACAACCGCGCCGTAGCGTCATTACTCCAAGTCAGCACGCGCGAGTCGTCCCGGTTAAACTGCGCCCCTAACACAAAGCTGTCGTGCTTGAAGGTCTGGAGCAGTTCGGGCTTGGTCACGTCCCACAACCGCGCCGTAGCGTCCCAGCTCCAGGTCAGCACGCGCGATTCGTCCCGGCTGAACTGCGCACCGATCACTTGGTGGTCGTGTTTGAAAGTTTGGAGCGGCTCGAGCTTGGTCACGTCCCACAACCGCGCCGTAACGTCATTGCTCCAAGTCAGCACGCGCGCATCGTCCCGGCTAAACTGTGCCCCTAACACAAAGCTGTCGTGTTTGAAGGTCTGGAGCAGTTCGGACTTGGTCACGTCCCACAACCGCGCCGTAGCGTCATTGCTCCAAGTCAGCACGCGCGACTCGTCCCGGCTGAACTGCGCGCCGTTGACAATGTTGTCGTGTTGGAAGGTCTGAAGCGGCTCGGGTTTGGTCACGTCCCACAACCGCGCAGTCTTGTCACGGCTCCAAGTCAGCACGCGCGACTCGTCCCGGCTAAACTGCGCGCCGATCACAATGTTGTCGTGTTTGAAAGTCTGAATCGGCTCGGGCTTGGTCACGTCCCATAACTGTGCCTCGCTCTTTTTTGAGAAAAAGCCACCGCCCCAGGTCAGCACGCGCGACTCGTCTCGGCTGAACTGCGCGCCGTTCACCCAGTGTTCGTGCTTGAAGGTCTGAAGCGGCTCGGGCTTGGTCACATCCCACAACCGCGCCGTCTTGTTGCAATTCCAGGTCAGCACGCGCGATCCGTCCCGGCTGAACTGCGCACCGTTTATACCATCTGCGTGCATCCAAGTCCGCACACAACTGCGATCAACCGCGCCGGCCGCATGCGCTTCGGAACGGCGGAATGCCTCGTCGGCTTCCGTGGATTGATTCTTCACGACCTGGCCGAGGGAATGCGCGCCACGCAGGAAGAGATGCGACGCTCGAAACGGATCGGGATCTTTCGAGTCTCGGATGTTGACGGCCAGTCGCCAGTAGTGATTGGCGTTTTCTCGTAACGCAGCGGCTTGTTGTTTCTCGGCGGTCTGTTGTGCGTCCAACGCTTCGGTCTTGGCTTTGGTCTCGGCATTTTTGGCGTCGAGTGCGGCGTTGCGTTCGGTGTTGATCCAGAGGGCGGCGAGGATCGCGATCAGGGCGGCGGTCAGGCTCATGGTCAGGGCGGTCGTGCGGATCAAACGCTGGCGGCGGGATTCGGATTGGCGGTGAGTGAGGGAACGCTCGATGTAGTCCGTCGTCTCCGCGAGCAGCAGAGGGCGGGCTTCTCTCAGGAGCAGTTGCCCTTCTTCCAACGGGAGGCCGGTGGGGAGCAAGAGGCTGGCGTGCTGGCCTTGGGAAGCCCAGCGGTGTTGGCTGTGTTCGACTCGGGCGCGGAGACGGAGGTGCTCGCGGTTGGACGTGATCCACTGCGCGAGTTCGTCCCAGCGCCGTAAGAGGGCTTCGTGGGCGAGGCTCACGATGGGTGTGTCGTCTTGGCGATCGGTCGTGAGAAACCGCGCGGCGATCAACGCATCGACGAGAATCTGTTGCGCAGGCGAGCGGGGCGGCGTCAGCCCCCCGGTGTGTTCGTTGATTAGCCGGAACGCGCTAGCGTCCGGTTGGTCGGCGTTGGTCTGTCCGAACCGGACGCTAGCGCGTTCCGGCTGATCAATGAGCAGGTCAGACAAGCGGGCGCGGCGGCGGACGGCGCTTTGTTCGCCGGTCACGTCGATCGTCACCAAGTGCGGTAGCAGAGTTCCCAACGTGGCTTGTGCTTCGGGCGGGAGCGCATGGAAGGTAGCCGAGGCGCGACGGCCCAATGCGCCTTCGACTCCGCCGAGTTGCTCATACGCGGCGAACGTCAGCATGTGAGTGCGCTCGTCGCGTTGCTCGTAGAGTTCACGCAGCGCGTACTGCAACAACGGCAGCACCGTTGGATCACGGGCGGCGTCCTGCAAGATGATTTCATCCAGCGAACGGTTCGTCTGCTCGTGCCGCTCGAAGGTCAGCCCGGCCAAACGCGCGGGTTCGACGATCAACTGCTGCAAGGCGGCGGCGCTCGGAGGCAATAAGTCGAAGTGACCACGCTCCCACTTCAAACGCAAGAACGCCTCGACTTGTTGAGCGTGCGGGTAGAAGTCGCTCCGGAGCGTGGCCAACACCGTGACATGACCACTCCGCGACAAGGCTTCGATGACGGCAAAGAACTGGTCGCGGTCTTCGGGGGTGATTCGTCGATCGGTCCAGAGTTCTTCCATCTGGTCGATGACCAACAGCAGTCGCACTTCGCCTTTCGCCGACTCGGCCGCTCGTGCAAACGCCGGAGTGATGCTCAACCGGATTGTCAGACCGGCATCCTGAGCCAAGCCGGCGGCGATATCGTCCAACGCGGTTGGCGAGGTGCGGAGTTCTGGAATGGCTGAAATCAGAGTTCGCGCAAGTGCGGCCAGAATTACTGACGGGGGCGGCCGGAACGCGCTCTCCCGAACGCTGGGGACATTGACACAAACCCCACCGAGCTTGTCTCGGTGGTTTTCGGGCTTTTGCACTACGTTTGACTCACTCGTAGTGCAAAGGCCCGTTTCCACCGAGACAAGCTCGGTGGGGTTTGTGTCATACATGGCCGCGCCTGGTAGCACGAATGCCGTGCGCCATTCTTTGACTCCGTCATCGCTCGCGTGCTGCAACAGGGTGGCGGCGACTCCGGCGCGGGCGAGCGAACTCTTGCCGGAGCCGCTGGCTCCGACGATCACCGCGAAGGCACAGCCGGCTCGGCGTTGATCGCGCAGGCGTTGCAGCAGGTCGCACGTCTCTTCGTCGCGACCGCAGAAGATGTCGGCATGTCGCACGTCAAAGACTTCGAGACCGCGATACGGCTCCTCGTGCCAGCGCGGGGCCGCGTCCGTGCCGAGCAAGTCCGCCAGCGTTTGTTGCAGGTGGGTGCGGAGCCGGCTCACGAAATCGACCGGCTCGCGGTAGGTTTGATAGGCCCGCAGGTTTCGGCCGTCGGCGTCGTGGAACTGCTCGCGAATGAAGGACTCGGCGAGCTTTCGCTGATCCAACAGCTCTTGGAGTTCATCCAGCGGCGTTTGTTTGAGCTTCTCCTGAAACCCATTCAGGTCGTCGCGCGTGTAGGCCAGCATGACCGGACGCTGGTGGCCGCTTTGCTCGAACGCGGTCAGCATGAGATCGAACTCACGCTCGGTGCCGCTGCGGTACGGAGTTCCGTCCGGTCGCGACACGCGGCTGCTCAGCGGTGATCCCAGCCGCGACCACAGAATGAACACGGCAATGTCGATCGGTCGTTGATTGAGGATCAGCTCGATCGTCTCTTGAAACGACGCGGTGGCTGGTAGCGCGAGGTCTTCCCACAGGACCGGCTGCAAGGTCACGTTGGGATAACGCTTTTGAAGTCCCTCAATCACGCGGCGAGCTTGATTGCGCTCTTCAACGACGTCGCCGGGACTGGAAATGAAGATTCGGACCACTCGCTGTGTGTCGCTCATGATGTGGAATCCGCTTGGCTGTGTAGCTTGGGACTCTGTCCCGAGGCAGCGGCTGAGTGTGCTCGGAACGAAGTCGCTGCCTACGGTGACTCGCTTTGGTGGCGTATTTCAATCGGTCCGCGCGTGTATTCCAACTCGCACGAAGCGGCGTTGCGGTGGGTTCAGACACATTGGGTGGTGGTGACTGCGGGTGAAGTACACACCGCATCGCAGCAAACAGGAACGATCGTTCCGACCGTTCGGATTGCGCGGGTTCGCTCTGTCTTCCGCCAAATCCTGATGGACAGGTCCGCGTTGACTGCGGAATTGAAACCTATGCTAAGACAACGAGATTGACCGGCTGATGCCTCTGTGTGCTTTGGCGATCGTCTCATCCACGTCGTCAAGCAGCGGGCGGTTGTCTTATGGCTGTCGCAGAATCCAGACTCGCGGAGTTGATCGTTCAGGGGCCTGCCGGTGAGGAGTTTCGGCAGCAGTTGGTGGAGGGTCGCACCGTGCGCATCGGCCGAGCCCCGACGGACGGCTGGGCCATTGGCTGGGATCGGACGATCTCGCGCGAGCACGCCGATCTGTGCTGGAAGGACGGAGTGCTCACGGTGGCTTGTCTGGCGAACGCGGGTAACGCGATCAAATTAAAAGGTGCGATGCACCGCGAGATATC
>CAMAWN010000221.1 GCA_945861865.1 Candidatus Kuenenia stuttgartensis
AGCCATCGAACAGGGCGGCTATATCCAAAAGGCCCAAGCAATCCGCAGCCTTATCGACCGCATCGAATGCCACTTCACTAGCGAGCCGACCACGGACGGGCGGTATAAATCTGGTTTCAAGGCGGTCTGCCGGTCGGTCACGATTCACAGTAGGGCTTCGGCAAAGGACGCTGACGGCAAGCAAATCGAGATGATGACTATCGAAACAGCATCGGCATGAAGTTTCGACTCGTCCCGCCGGGCGAGTTCGATATGGGATCGACGGCAAACGAAGTCGCCAAATTTGCCGCAGAGATCAAGATCCGAAACATCCCCGATTGGTACGTTGAAAAGATTCCCACCGAAGCCCCCAAGCACCGCGTCAGAATCACCAACGCCTTCTACCTGGCAGTCAACGAAGTGACGCAGGCGGAGTACGAACGCCTGATGGGCAACAATCCGAGCCAGTTCAAAGGCGATCCGAATTGTCCGGTGGAAATGGTCAATTGGTTCGAGGCGTCGGCGTGCTACCGAAAACTGAGGGACTTACCGGAAGAAAAAAGGGTTCAAGTCGAGTATCGACTGCCGAGTGAGGCTGAGTGGGAATATGCCTGCCGCGCCGGAACAACGACGGTCTGGTATTCGACGGACGACGAGACCGGATTGAAGGACCAAGCGTGGTTTCTGGCCAATGCCGGAGTGACGACACATCCTGTGCGTCAAAAAACGCCGAATGCTTGGGGGCTGTATGACCTTCATGGCAACGTGTGGGAGCACTGCGAAGACTGGTTTGGAGATCGCTACTACGCAACGTCACCGGTCAACGATCCATTGGGGCCAAGCGCAGAAGGCACGCGGAGGGCTCGAGTGGCTCGTGGCGGCGGCGATGACCTCGGTGGTTCTTTCACCTGCCGTGCTGCCGCTCGTATCTCGAATGAGCCTCTTCGCCGCGTCAGCAGCCTAGGATTCCGTTTGGCTCTGTCGATCAAGTCGAACAACGCCGCTGCGGCCGCCATTGCCAATCCCGTGCAAGCGGAAGCGCCGCTGGTGGAGATTAGCGGGAAGGAACTTTGCCGCTTGGAAGGGCATCAGGGGCCAGTTTGGAAAGCGGTGTTTTCTGCGGACGGCCAGCGAGTTCTGTCCGGCAGTGGGTTCCCGAATGGCGACAGCACCATGCGGTTGTGGGATGTCGAAACTGGTCGCGAGATTCGCCAGTTTCGCAACGACGGAAAAAACTGGGTCTTTGGTGTCGCGATTTCTCGCGATGGCAAACAGGTACTCTCTGGAAACTCGGTCGGCTTATCTTTGTGGGAGGTGGAAACCGGAGCGGTCATCCGCCAAATGGATTTCGATTCCACGAACAAGACGGTGCTCACGGTTGCATTCTCGCCAAACGGCAAGCGTGCCGTGTCGGGAGGTAGTGACCGCGTCGTTCGACTTTGGGATCTGGCGAGCGGCACTCAGATTCGGCAATTGACCGGACACCTTGGTCGAGTCATGTCCGTCGTTTTTTCTCCGGACGGCAGCCAGATCGTTTCGTGTGGATTGGACGAAGACAAAACAGTGCGTCTGTGGAACACCGAGACCGGCAAGGAGGTTCTCCGCTTCGAGGGACATACCGCCGGAGTGGAGAGTGTCGCATTCACACCGGATGGCAGTCGGATCGTCTCCTCGGCATTCGATGGGTTGATTGTGTGGGATGTCAAAGCCGGGAAGTTGATTCGCAGGATCGTCGGTGATGGCACCGATCTTCTTGAAGCGGTCTTCTTTCCTGATGGTCGGCGTGTCTTGTCGGGGAGCAAGTCTGGACGAGTCTCGATTTGGGACTCGGAGACCGGTCAAGAACTCCAGCGTTTGGCGGAAGGCTCCGAATGGGTCTGGACGGTGGCCGTTGCTCCGGATGGTCTGCACGGCGTGTCTGCCGGCGGCAGCAGCAACATCAACGGGAAATGGGTGGACGGCGAAGACTTCGCCATCCGTTTGTGGTCGCTGCCGGCCCGCATCAATTCCGTGAAGGTGTCTGATGCCGTACCTCGTACGGAAGATGACAAGGTTCGCAAGAATGCGGCTCAAGAATAGACGGACGGTCTTTTCGCCCAAGTCACTTCAACGCCGCATTCAGATTCGCGAGACCCACTCAAACGCTTCGCGTCAACGTCGAATTGGTGGCGACAAGGCTCGGCGGTTTTCCGAATGGTGATCAATTTTTTGTGTCTGCACCATGACCTGCGACGAATGCTCAGAATCTCATCGTCACATCGACGCGAGTTCCTCTTTCCAATCGTCGTCGTCGAAGTCTTCCTCTTCGACGGCCTCGCCATGCACGGTGTGATCGAGTCCGAAGCCTTTCTCTGAAGGCGAGCGGCGTTCCTCGGCTTGTTCGCGTTGGCGGAGGTAGAGCTTGACCGGGACTTCGTGGAACGGCAGTTCTTCGCGGATCACGCTCAGCAGGTAGCGCTGCCAGGAGTTGTCGAAGAGTTCCGGGTTGTTGCATTTGCAGACGATCGTCGGCGGCTCGGTGGCGACTTGCGTGGCGAAGAAGATTTTCGGCGTCTGATTGCGTCGCACCGGCGGGCGGTTGCGAACGACGGCGGCGCGAATGACTCGGTTGATCTCGCCGGTCGAGACGCGGGTGCGGGCTTGCTTGAAGATGCTCTGCGCGAGGTTGATCAACTTGTGGACGTTGCGGCCGGACTTCGCCGTCAGGAACGCAACCGGCGCGAACTTCAGCGAACCGAATTGATGAGCGAGGTACTCACCCCAACGTTCCATCGACATCTCGGCTTCTTTCGCCAAATCCCATTTGTTGATGACGAAGATCACCGGCTTGTGCTGCGAGACGATTTCATCGACGAGTTGCTTGTCGACTCGCGAAACGGTTTCAGTGGCGTCGAAGAACATGAAGACGACGTCGGCTCGGCGGATGCTCTTTTGGGCGCGGACCATGCCGTAGAACTCGACGTCGTTGGCGAGGCTTTTCTTCTTGCGGACGCCGGGCGTGTCGATCGCCAGCAGACGCAGGCCGTCGATCTCGAAGCGGACGTCGATGCTGTCGCGGGTCGTGCCGGGAATCTCGGAGACGATGCAGCGTTCTTCTTCGGCCAGTGCGTTGATGAAGGTGCTCTTGCCAACATTGCGGCGGCCAACGATCGCGAACTTAAGTTCTGGATCGGAGGCGAGCGATGCGCCATCTTCCGATTCGTGCTCGGCTGCGGGGGGCAGGTGCGTGAGAATCGCTTCAATCAGTTGCTCGCGGTTGAGGTTGCCGATGACGCTGGTGGAAACCGTCGGCCCGTTCAGCATGCGATAAAACTGCGGGATGTCATCGACGGCCCTGGGAGAATCACACTTGTTGACGACCAGTAGCTTGGGCTTGTTGATCGGACGCAGCCGGTCGGCGACGACTTGGTCGAGCGGCATCGGGCCGTCTTTGCCATCGACGACAAACAGGATCAGGTCCGCTCGGTCGATGCCAATTTGGATTTGCCGCTCGACGTCATCCGAGAGGTCGTCGCGATCCACGATGCCGATGCCGCCAGTGTCGATCAACTCGAAATAGCGGTCCCCCTCATTCATCAAATACGAGACACGGTCGCGAGTCACACCCGGCGTCGGGTCCACGACGGAGACGAGCTTGTGAGCGAGCCAATTGAGAATCGAACTCTTGCCGACATTCGGCCGGCCAATGATGGCCACTTGTGGGACGGGCATAGGCGGGGATCACGGAAATCGAGACACGTTGATTTGTGGGGTGTGGAGTCTATCGGCTGGGCGACTCGATGACGACGCTGTAGCCTACGAGGATGTCCGCCAAATCGTTCCAATTGAAGGAAGAATTGCTTCGCTGGTGCCCCCACGTTGTCTCGGCCGAAGCGGCTCCATCCCGTCCGACTTTGGCCGAAGCGGAGGCGTATTGCCGGCAGTTGGCGACGTCACATTACGAGAACTTTCCGTTGATCGCTCGCCTGTTGCCGCGTGAACTGCGGCAGCCGTTCTTCAATGTTTACGCCTATTGCCGCTGGTCGGACGACTTGGGGGACGAGTTAGGCGATCCGAAACTCTCGACTCAGTTGCTGGGTTGGTGGCGCGGCGAGTTGGCTCGGTGCTGGGCCAGCGAGGAGATGACGCACCCCGTGTTCGTCGCGCTGCAACGGACGGCGAAGGAGTTCGATCTCTCACGCGAGCCGTTCGACGATCTGCTGACGGCGTTTGAACAAGATCAACGAGTCACTTCGTACAACACGTTTGACGAGTTGCTCGGATATTGTCGGAACAGCGCGAATCCGGTTGGCCGGATCGTGCTGCGGCTGTGTCGCTGCGATGACGAACGATCGGTCGCGCTGTCGGATTTGGTTTGCACGGGTTTGCAGTTGGCGAACTTCTGGCAAGATGTCGCTCGCGATGCGGACATCGGTCGGACGTACTTGCCGCTCGAAGACTGCGAGCGGTTCGGATACTCACGAGAGGATTTGGCGAATCGGGTCACGAACGAGGCGTTTGTCGAACTCATGCAGTTCGAGGTTGAACGTGCTCGCACACTGCTGTTGGCCGTGCGTGAGTTGGCTCCTCGGTTGCGGGGCCGGCTGCAAGTGGTCATCGAGCTGTTCGGCGAGGGAGGCTTGAAGATCTGTGATCGCGTGGCCTCGATCGGTTATCGAGTTTGGGAGCAGCGGCCCGTCGTGACGAAGTGGGACGCGGCTGGCTTGTTGCTGAAGTGTCTTGGCCGAGCGATCGGGCGGAAGGTGGCGGCATGAGTCGCACGTTGCTCGATGACTGCTACGACCACTGCATCCGGCTGACGAAACGGACGGCCGGGAATTTTTATTATTCGTTCTGCGGCCTGCCGGCTCCGCAGTTCCGAGCAATGTGCGCATTGTACGCTTTCATGCGTGTGACCGACGATTGGGGAGATGACGCGACGCGTGCTCCGGCGCGGCGAATCGCGGATTTAGACGACTGGCAACAAGCTCTGACATCGGCGTTGCGACCTGATTGGTCGATTGCGGAAATGACCGGCTGGTCAGAGGCGGCTCGCACCGTTTTGCCGGCCATGTCCGATGTGACCGTGCGATTCGCGATTCCTCACGAGCATCTGTTCGCGGTCATGCGGGGAGTGCGGTCGGATTTGGAATTTGAAATCTCAAATCTCAAATCTCAAATCGAGACAAAACGCTTTCAAACCTTCGATCAACTCGCAGACTACTGTTACCTCGTGGCCGGAGCAGTCGGACTGTGTTGCATTCACATCTGGGGCTTTCATGGCTCGGAAGCGGTGCAACGCGCGATCGACTGCGGGACAGCGTTTCAACTGACGAATATCCTGCGCGACGTCGGTGAGGATGCGGCTGCTGGTCGCGTGTATCTGCCGGCCGATGACTTGCAGCGATTTGGTGTGACGGTCGAAGACTTGATCGCTCAGCGCTGCGACGACCGATTTCGCTCGCTGATGGCGTTTGAAGCCGGGCGAGCGAAATCGTTTTACACCTTGGCCGAGCAACTGCTGTCATGTCTGGAGCCTCACGGCCGACCGATCATGAAAGCGATGTTGCAGCTTTACGGCGGCCTGTTGAACGAAATCGAGCGGCGGCAATTCGACGTCTTCCGCCAGCATGTCTCGTTGCCGCGCTGGCGCAAGCTGTGGATCGCAGCCGACGCGCTGATCCATCAGAAGCTCTTGCCGAAGTAGGTCAGCCTTTCCAGGCGGACCCGATCATCGGTGACGCCAGTTTGTCAATTCGGGTCGGCTGGAAAGCCTGACCTACAAATGAAAAAACCCCGGTCGCTTACGCGGCCGGGGCTATCGTGTCAGTCAGAAACGTTGGGGGCTTACTCGCTGATGGCGAACTCTTTGGGAGTCGCGACGAATTGCTCAAGCGTCTTCTGACTGGTGAAGAGATACAGTCGGCCTTTGAACCAGACCGCGTGATCGAGCGAGCCTTCTTTTGTGACTTTCTCGGTGAGCAACACCACGTCTTGGCCGCCAGCGATCGGAGCGTAGTGCTCGGGATGTTTGTCGAATTCGGTTTTGGCGTCAGCGGTGCTGAAGTAGTACGTGCGACCTTGGAACGTGGAGTGGTGTTCCGGCAAGGCGTTCTTCAGGTCTCGATCATCTCGCAGGGCGACCGGGCAGAAGCCTTTCAGGCCACGCAACTCGCCACGCTCCGAGATGAGTTTCATTTTGGCATCGACTTCTTCCTTCGCCGGTTCGGCCGACAAAGCTTCGGGTGGCAGTGGGAGGTCACTGCCAATCGACAACTCGGTGCCCTGCGCGTCCAACGCTGACTCGTCCGCGTCGGAGTTTTCGGATTTCGCGGCGGCCGGTTTGGCGGATTCGGCAGCGGGTTTTGACTCTGGGCCGAATTCCTCGTCGAGCGACAAACCACTGAAGGGATTGGCTTCCTCGGTGGCCATTGGCTCCGCCGGCTGGCTCGGCTGACCTTCCACTTTCTCTTCAGACGTGTCGTTGAATGCGTTCTCCAGCGCGGCTTCGACCGAGGCCGGAGCTGGCGGAACCGCAACCGCATCGGCATCGCTCACTGCGGGAGCTTGATAGCCGGGGTCTCCCGGAACCGGTGGCAGAGAATCCGACAACTGGCTGTTTTCTTCAGCCGCTGATTGATCCGCTGTGGGTTGCGGAGCCGGAATCGCAGCTGGTGGCACCGGCAGCGCACGCGGTGCTGCGTTGTTGACGCTCTTTGCACTATTCACGCCGGCGGGCTTGATCCCGTTCGCTCCGGGGACGAATCCTGGTTGAAGCTGCGGAGGACGAGCCGCCGTGTTCGGAATCGGATTCGCCGGATGCTTCGGCAACTGAGCGGGAGCGCTCTTCGTGCGGCTGAAGGGATTCAATTTGCTGAGCAGACTGCGCGGCTTGGGCGGCACCGCGTTGGGTGACACGGCTTCCGGCAGATTCACGGCGTCCGGATCCGCATTCGGAACTTGGCCGCTCGCGGGAATCGGTGTCTGGTTGTAGTTCATCTGCGGCATCGGTCGGCCGTCTTTGCGATACATCTCTTCCAATTGCTTCTGAATCGGTGAAGAAGTCGCATCGCTCTGATTTGCCGACGGGGTCGTGGACTCGTTCTGGAAATTCGCTGCCGTGATCGCGACGCGATTCAAGGGCCGCTTCGGAGCGGCGGACGCCCCATTGATCTTGCGGCCGGCGCTCAGCGAGTTGCTGGGAGAGATCGGGCGGGCGATCGCGTTGCTCGTCGACGCATCCGCGTTGCGGAGCATTTCGGGCAACAATCCCGGAGTCTTCTTCGGAGAAAACGGGGCGCTGCGTTGCGGAGCGTAGTACTCGTCTGCGGGCGCGGCCACTTGGGCTTCCGCCAGACTGGCATTCAGCAGCAGTCCGCCGCCGAGCATCCACGCTGTTGCCACCAAACCATGTTTCTTGTTCATTGCCGAGGCTCCTGCGTCCCTGTTGGACCAATACGCGTTGAGTGGTGTCGTTCGTGGCGTGGATTGCAGGGGTCCGTCTGCAACCCAATAATCCGCCCGGTTCCGAAAACCGATCTGTCGCGAGTTACTATCGACCCCAGACATGCTCGGCCTATGACGACTGTGCGAGTCTTGCGAGGGATTCCGAGCTTGTGGCTCGCACAGTCGGAATCGTCGGAAAAGTTTGCCACGCCTCCTTTCTCAACCTGATCGAACGAGTCGTGCTGGTTTCGTAACTCGACTTGCTCGCCTAAAAACGGAGATTGCCACATGTCCGCCGTCCCGCCGCACGTCACGCAGACGACTCCCCCGCCGATCATCATCCAGCAACTTCCGCCGGGATCATTCTGGATGCACCGCTGGTTCGTTCGATTGCTGATGATCGCGCTGATCTTTTCGCTGGTGTATTCCGCGAGGTTGAACTCGGAGTACCGCGCGTACTTTCAACAAGACGACGGCCCCACCGAGCAATATCGCTCCGGCGACAAGCAGGCGACCGACAAGATCGCCGTGCTGGAAGTCAGCGGCACGATTATGCCCCCGTTCACCGGACACTTCCTGAAGGCGATCCAGCGTGTCAAAGAGGACGAGCACGTCAAAGGAGTGCTGTTGGTCATCGACAGCCCCGGTGGGTTGGTCGCTGACAGCGACCAGATTTACCGCAAGCTGGTCGATCTCCGAAAAACGAAACCGATGTTCGTCTCGATGAAACGGATCGCGGCGTCTGGCGGCGTGTACCTCGCGATGGGCTGTGGTGAAGACGGACGAATCTTCGCCGAGCCGACGACTTGGACCGGTTCGATCGGAGTCATCATTCCGCGCTACGACGCCAGCAAGCTCGGTGAGAAATTCGGTGTCGCGACCGACTCGCTCAAGACGGGCGAGTTCAAAGATTCGCTCGACCCGCTGCGGGCGCTGACCGAGCGTGAACGAACGCTGTGGAGCGGCATCCTCGACGAGTCGCTGCAACGCTTCGTGAACATCATCGACGAGAATCGCAAAGGTCTCGATGCCGCAAAAGTCAAAGAACTCGCGACCGGTCAGATCTTCACCGCCGATCAAGCCAAAGCCAACGGCCTGATCGACGAGATCGGCGACGAAGACGAGGCCCTCGAGGCCCTGAAGACCAAGCTGGGTTTGACCAAGGCCCGCGTTGTCGAGTTCGACTACCCGGTCTCGTTGATGAGCCTGTTGCTGGGGTCCGTGCAAACCCGCGATCCCGAAACGCAATTCCGCAAGCTGCTGGAGATGTCCGTTCCGCGAGCGATGTACTTTTGCGGATCGGCCCCCGCCTT
>CAMAWN010000222.1 GCA_945861865.1 Candidatus Kuenenia stuttgartensis
GCATTCACCGAATCGGTTCGTGAGTTCCGGTCGGCCACTGAAGTGCAAGCGGATCTCGCCTTGAATCTATTGTCTCTGCTTTCTCGATCAGGATTGCAGAACACATCTGGCCTGCTCGGTCAAATCATGGACCAATTCTTCCTTGAGCCGGATCGAACAAGATTCGGTCTGACCAACGCCGTTACCGCCGTAGCTCGTGACACTCGCGACCCCGAAACCCGCTGGCGTTTGGAAGAGCTAGGCGGAGCCATCGCGGCCGGCATCGTGCCGACTCCACCGTCGCGCAGTCCCGGAGTGAAAAAGTCTCGCCGAGAATTGGTGTCCATTGCTTAGTCGGCCGAATGAAGAAAACGATAAACGTCTCAGACAGCACTGAAGGTCATTGCCGAGCAGCTATGTATTCCCGCCCCATTGAGTCGTGCCGTGAATCCTCGCCGGGGCGGGCCTGTCGGGACCAAGTGGGGCATGATGGTTCCACTGGCGGACGGATCGGGGTTTTGGCCCGAAGCACCCGGAGTGTCCTGGGACGCTCACCACAAGCGCCGGGGACGTAATCTCGCGAACAAACTCCGGGGACGTGTGGTGACCAGTGGAAGGAGCGGTTCTTTCACCGGCTCCACACAGCCAATCGTCGGTCATTCGACAGGACTTTGAGCCTATCACGCTTTGTACTCCACCGTCACGCGACGATGGGAAGCTGCTTCGGAGTCCCGCACCTTCTGGCGAGCCGGTTCCCGTGAAGCATCGGATGATGCAGAGCACTTGCGAGTTGTCCGGGGGCTGACGTCCGCCGGCTCGCCGAGTCTTCGGGAATCAACGATTGCTGGCGGCCGGTCGGCGACTGGAAGAGTGGGGCGGTCAACGGCGCGTCGTGAGTGAGGAATGCTGAGAGCGTCACTCCCAAGAATAGCGTTCGTCGTGGATTTCGCATGATGCGAGCTGCTGCTTGCAGGATGTGGGTCAGCCGATCTGCCGATCGGGTCGTCACGAACAGCACGACGAAGCGGCCGTGATCGAACGACGGTGTTGAGGATTGATGCAGGTCGTAGCCTCGGACTTTCCTTTCGATGGATTCGACGTCTTGCGGCGAGCGGATGCGTTCGGTGCCGTTGTCGAGTTCGACGACGAAGTTGAAGGCTCGGCCGCTGGGCGTGAAGAGTTGGAACGCGCAGTCGGGATAGAGCACCGAGCCGGCGGCCTCCATGCGGACGGAATTCTCGCGAGCGAAGTAACGCACCTCGATGCCAAGCCGGTGAGCGGCGACGAACGTCTGTACGATGAAGTCGGCCAGACTCATTGTGTGGTGGTGATGGCCGAGTGCGATCTGCTCGAAGAAGCGTCGCTTTGGTAAGACGGCGTCGGTGCCATGCAGCACGCGGTAGCCGTCGCGCGTCAACTTCCAGTAGCTCGGCGAGCCGCCGCGACTGGCCGTGGCGTAGAACCACGAGGTCAACCAGTGTTGCTGCTCCAGTTGTTGCAGCCGCTCGCGCACGCGGCGTTCGGTGGTGAAGGGCAGGCAGAACGAGCGGCTCAGCTTCAACAGTTGCTGCGCTGTGAGCGGGCAGCGGTCGAGAGCTGCGAGAACGTCCAGGTCGCGAGGCGTGATCACGCAGCGTTGAGAAGAATTTGCCATGTCGTGTGATTCAGAGTACCGTGCCCCTCCTCGTTTCGCTTCCCTTTCGACTTGATGGCTACCACGAGACATGGTTACGTGAACGTTGACGAACTGATCGCGCAGGTCACGCCGCATCAAGTGGCGGCGTTCTTCGGCGTGCCGTTTCCGGCGGTCGCATCGGGCGAGGTCCGCATTCCCTCGGTGTTCACAGAACGCGGGAAAGGCGACAGCTCCTACGGGGCACTTACGATCAACCTCGACGAGCCACAGAACCCAATCTACTGCCACGTCACCGGCACTCGCGGCAACTTGCTGACGCTGATTCACGGCTTCAAGCATCATCGGCCTCCGGTGAGCGGCAAGCTCCGAGGCGACGAATTCAAAGAGGCGGCTCGCATCCTTCAAGAGATTGCGGGCAAGGTGGATGCTGTGATGTCGGGACAACCGACACCCGCCGTCGCGTCTCCCGCGCCTGCGGCCTCGGAACCGCAGAAGTCAGAGCCAGTCCGTCGCAACATTCCGCTGAAGGAGTCGGAGAACGAACGTGCTCGCTTGCTCGTAACTCTGCACGAGCAACTCGTCGTTGACGTGGCCGAGATGTCGGCTGCGGCTGGGGCCTATTTCCGCTCGCGGCCGTTTCTCACGCCAGACGTATGCCGGAAGTGGCGGATGGGCTATCTGCCGCACAGTGCGTCCAGCTTGCTGCGCGGCCGAGTGGTTTACGCTTTCAGCAACGCACAGGATGACATTCTCTCGTACTTCGGCCGCGATCCGCAGTTTGAACAGCATTGGCTCGAATGGGATCAAGCTGGGCGGCCCGATGACAAGCGGCCGATGAAGCATCGCTTCGTGAAGGACTTTCATCGGGGCTTGGAACTCTACGGCCAGAACGGAGCGGCTCGGCTTCAGGAATCGCATATCCGCGAGTCGCTGGCGAGCATTGGCTTGGTGGTTGCAGAAGGACCGAACGACGTCATCAAGCTCGATACGCTGGGCGTCGCAGCCGTGGGGCTGTGCTCGAACAAGGCCACTGACGAGCAAGTTGACAAGATTGCTCGCTTTGCTAAACGGCTGGCTGCCGGCCGCATCGTCTTGATGCCGGACAACGATGCGGAAGGGGAAGAAGGATTCAAGGAACTTCTCTGGCGGCTCAATCAGTGCGAAGGTGTGACCGTGCGGCTCGCGTGGTCGAGTGCGATGTTCGGCGGAGCCTTCGCCGGCCGACAGCCGGAGTCCCTTTCCATTGAGGAGTGGAACGTCGTCCGAACACGAATCAGCGAGTGATCGCCGTCGTGTTCCCGTCGCGGATGCGCGGATGTGCGGAGTCTGCTGCGGCGATGCCGGTGATCGTGTTTGTGGTGTCATGCTGAAGAGCGGAGTGACTTTTTTGCGCCGACACGCCGCCGGTCCACGGCGGAGCAGAGCAGTGCCGAGTCTGGCCGATGGTCGTCGGCCGGTGGTGTCGCCTATGGCGTCGAGAGCGGAGTGCGGCACACCGTCGCGGGCCTTGCCTGAGGCCGCGACCCCCACACGACGTAGCCGCCTGATCGGGACAGTCTTGGCCCGTCGGCGTGTCGTAATCGTGTGGGGGTCGCGGGCGATAGCCTCGCGACGGTGTGCCCTCCTCGTGGAGTCCATTTTGGCTCCGCCAAGCCTTTGCCGAGTCGGGTTCCACCCGCCGGCGCTCCCGCCGACAGTCCCGTCGGGCGCGGCGGACTCTTCAACCTCCGTGTCGGCGTTTGTAGAAGACTTGTTGTAGAGTCGTCGTTGCGATTCTCACGGTGCGTTCCGACGTTCATCAATCACTCATTATTTTTTTCAGAAGCACCGTGCTCCGCACGGCCCTTTGTTTTCAGATAGTTTGTAAACAATCTTTTGGCGTAGCCGTTCCCAGCGGCGATTTCCGCTACGACTAACAGTTCTCTTGGCATTCGGCCGACAAAAAATCGTCCGCCACGTCCACCAGCGGGAACCAAGAACCGTTCGCCGAGTCCACCGGTGCAGATCGGAAACCGTCTGCGGAGTCCACCTGCGACCGCTTCAGTTAGGCTGCTTCAACGACTGCCCCAATCGCGTTGGTCCGTCGCTCTGCCACTCAGGATGTTCTTGCCGGAAGCGGTTGAGAAAATGCGCCCGTGTGAATTGTCGAGCTTGTTCCTGGCAGTCGTTGACGGAGCGGCCGGACTTCTGAAGATCGTCGACAAGTCGTGACATCACACAGTCAAAAGCTTCGCGGGCTTCATCACGAAGGTACTCCTCGAACGCATCATCCTCCGATCGGAATAGTTGAGCTTTGGATCTCTCTTGTTCGCGTTGTCGAGCAAGCTCCTGCTTGCGGAGTTCATGCCACCAGTCGGGCGGAGTGCGACGAGATTCCTTGGCTGCTTTCAAGTTGTCGATGAAGTATGCCTGTGGGCTATTTGTGAAGAAGCTGTCGCCTTGGCGATCCCGCGCTGCGAGTGTGATGTCGGACCACTGTTCGATCAGTCGTGGCGAGTATTGATGGATGACGCGGGCAATCGTGCGATCGTCTAAGCCGATCGACTTGAGCGGTTCATAAAGTGGCGTGTCGGTCGGTTCGGGACTCTGTTCGTTGCCCTGAGCATCGAATCGTGGACCACGCAAAAGCTGAAAGATGTACTGTCCCTTCGATTGTTTCCGAAAGAGGTGACGGGCATCGGTCACTCCGGCCGGGAGTAGAACAATCTCCGCCTTTCGCAATTGTTCGATGCAGTGAGCGACCTTCCAACGGAGTGGCGTGGTCTCTGTCGTGGCCGCGAAGCCGAGCACGTCCACGGCGACGTGTCGCAGGTTGAGTGCGGGAGTCTCTTCGGACCGCCAAAACAGCTTCTTGAGAAACAGATACAACCGCCGAGCAGCAGGACTGAGCCGTCGATACACGACCAAGTCGAATCGCAAGGCACCACCGGTCGCACGAGCGAGTTCAAAAAAGAGCGAATCCCAAACGAACCGCCATGCGCGGCCGGAGTCATCACCGAGCGGCAGGCTGTAGCTGAGGAATCCGAACGAGACGGCCCGATGCTCACCGCGAATCGGGTCGTAGAAGAAGTCGTTCTGATAGCGGATTCCAGCAAGCCGTTTGATGGCGGCACGAAACAACTCGAACTCGCGCCCGCCCTTGTTGGTGCCGTCAATGATGCCCAGCCGTCGCAGGCAGAAATACGGCGTCGCCATGAATTCGGCACTCGGCTCCGACTGGGAGAGGGCCAGCGAGAGCAGTCCCCACAGATAGAGTTCATCGTGAGCCGAAAGGCCATCCAATCCGCCGATCCGAACCGTGGCCTTCTTCCGGTTCCGGCTTCGATCCGAAAAGAAATACGACGTCTCGAAAACGGAGTTCGGTTGGAGTGAGACTTCCGAGTCGAGCGGGCAGAGCGCGTGCTCGACGAGACTCAGTTGGGCATTCGCCGTGGAGAGTGAGCGATGTCTTTGTGGCCGAATCGGAAAGCGGCGGCGCATCTCGATGACGAACGATACCACGATTTTCGTGAAGCGTTGATTGACGCAGAAAACAAACGATGGCCTGTTCGCGAAAGTTTCTCGGAGAAAGTTTCTTGACCAGCCAACTGAGTGCGTTGCTTGTCAATCGGGCAATCGTACAAGTTGTGATAACCTCGCCATCGTGCCTGAGCCAACCTCGCGTCGCGCCACCGTCATCACGTCACTCAACCTCAAAGGTGGAGTGGGGAAGACGCACGCTTGCTGGCTGATCGCTGGCGTCTGCCAAGAACAGAACCGCAAGTGCCTGGTGCTCGACTTGGACAAGCAAGGCAACATCTCTACGAGCTTGCTTCCAAACTTCGACGGCAGTGTCGGCACCGATGCGTTCTTCAATCCGGCAATCGACGCCGATCTCTCGGCGTTGGTGCGGAAGACAACGTTCTCTTGTATCGACGTGATTCCAGGGAGCTTCTCGTTGGAGCGATACAACATCACTGATCCTGCTCAATGGAAGTCGTCCGGTCTCGTCGAATCACTGGTTGATCCACTCCGCGAGTTGTCCGCTTTCTACGATTACATCCTGCTGGATTGCCCGGCTGACATCTCGCTGATCACCTACGCGGCGCTGTGTGCGTCGGATTTCCTGATGATCCCGCTGGAAGCTGCTCAATGGGGAGCCCTCGGCACACAGCACATTCTCAAGACCTATGAGCACATCCGCGACCAGTACCACTCCGGCCTCAAGCTGCTCGGCTTCGTCGTGAATCGTTTCAAGCGGAAGCGAAAGTATCAGACGGCGTATTTGAAACAACTCCAGGAACACTTTGGCTCTGATGCTTTTGAAACCGTCATTCCCGATCTCTCCACCTACGAGCAAGCGGTGACGGATCGCATCCCCGTCAATCTTCATTCCCCCCATTCCCATGCAAGTCATGTCGCCCGCGAATTCTTCGCCGAACTCGAACGCCGTGCGGAAAGGCTCCGAGCAGTCCGCGATGTCCGCCGCTTCGGCGGCGTTCGGAAGCCTGTCGGGACTGTCGCTTGATCCGAATCAAGCCGCCCTCCCGCCGGATCAACAAGGCCGCCGTCGTTTGCCGAACTCCTACCTAATTCGGCGCGAGCAACTCGCCCCCGATCCGACTCAGCCAAGAAAAGTCTTCGACGAACAAGAACTGTCTGACCTCGCCGCGTCGATCCAATCACGCGGCATCAAGCAACCGCTCACGGTCCGCTGGGACATCGTCACCAGCACGTACATGGTCATCGACGGCGGACGTCGCTTCCTTGCCGCCGAACGCCTCGGCCTTGAAGAGCTTCCCTGCTGGATTCAAGAGGGCGACTCGAAGGACGTGTTGGTCGATCAAATCGTCCACAACTGGCAGCGTGCCGATCTCCGTCCTGAAGAAACCGCCGACGCTCTGGCTCGGCTCCGCGACGAATTCGCTCTCTCGCAAAAGCAAATCTCAGAACTCACCGGCAAGCCAGCCGGTGAAATCAGCAAGTTCCTGGCGATCCACGACCGCGTCGTCCCCGAAGTCCAGCAATTGGTTCGCGAGCAGTCCGAGACTGATTCGCCGCTCACGATGCGGCACCTCTACAACATCTCCAAGCTCGCCGACGCCACCGCCCAAAAAGAACTCGCTCGCGAAATCCAGACAAAGCGACTGACCGCGCTCGAAACCGAGCAGCTTGTCGCGAAGCGACTGACTCGCGGTGACCGACCTCGGACACGATTCAAGCTGCGGACGTTCGTCACCTCAAAAGCGAAAGTGACCATCTCATTTCAGAAGCAATCGGTTTCAATAGAGGATCTCATCGAAGCGATTGAAGAAGTCCGTGCGCAACTGAGCGAGACTGAAGAGGCACGCCCAAGTTTACCCTTGTCGAAGGGATGCTGACCGAACAACACACACCGAAGCTGCTTGGTTCCATCGGCTGCGGGCGACGGTCGCGCGATCGCCTTCGACGTAGCTGACATCGCTTCGCGCGGATCGCTATCTCATGCTCCTCCAATCCGGCAAACCCTTCTGCATGTCCTTTGTCACCGCACGCGGATCGAAGTCTTCGGGATCGAACTGACCGCCGATCCATTCCAGCATGTCCTTGTGCTGCTCGTGCTTCTTGTTGCGGATCGCTTCAAGGAAATCGACGTAGCCCCAGACCCCGCCGCAATCCTCCGGCGGGCAGGCTCGTTCACCCTCCAAGCAAAGCGGGAATTTCGCTTTGGGATCGACAGGCGGGCTTCCCTCGAACATGACCTCGTGTTCCCAGCCGTCACCGAAGTCGTACTCGTACTTGAATGTGAATTGTTTGCCGGTCTTGGGCAAAATTTGACTGAGATTCATCTTGGTGGAATCGACGCCATCGAAGTCCTCGAACCCATCGTCGAGCAGTTCGGGATCGCCGTAGCGTTTGCCCTTGATGTCGAACTGGTGCAGGTGCGAGTTGGTCCAGCCCATTGCCGTCTGGATGTGTTGGTGAAATTTATCGAGGGTGCAGTCCTTGACCTGGATTCGTCGCCAGATCGGGGGCTTGGCACTGAGCAACGTGATCTTGAACTGATACAGAGTGTCGGAAGGCTTCGATTTCTTCACCTTCGCTGGCACCGAGGAGACCACGTTACTTTGCAGGCAGTCCATCAACTTCTTGGCGATGAAGATAAGTTTCAGCCGTTTTAGCGGCTCACCATCGAGCAGGGATTCGGCCAAGGCGATGACTATGCTGGCGGTGTCGGTGATCGTGAAGCTGGCGTCCTTCTTCGCCAGCTTCTTTTTGATCGTGGCCGAGAGATCGGGAAGATCGGCGGCAATGGCCCGCTCGGAGTCGTCCAGGTAGAACCCCTCCACGACCTTCTTCTTGATCGCCAATTGCTCGGCGGCAACCAAGGCCTGGGCTGCGAATTCGGCCAGGGCCACCGATTGTTCGGTGAGGTCGATGGCGGTGGGTTTCTTACGGGCCATGTTTTTACTCCTCCCTGCCAACAAACAGTTCGATCCTTCAGCATTCACACGACGGGAGCTTTCATCCCCTCGGATCATGTCGCATTTCGGATGATCCAGCAGCTTCCAAAGATCGAAAACGACAAAACTTCAAGGACATGCGATGGTCCGATTCATTCCAGCGGAAGAATTGAAAAACCGGTACGACGTCTTCGGCCACTTTTACTCGGTGGAGTTTTCTCGAAACAAGTTCGTTGAATGCAGAAGCGTGCTCGAAATTGTAGAGCAAGCTCAGACCCCCAACAAAATGTCGGTTCTTTCCGAACGCAAGCCTGACGCGGTTTTCATCATGATGAATCCCGGTTCTTCTCGGCCGCTCGTCGAGGTCAACAATCGCATTGTTGCCGAAGCACTCCCTGAATTGCCGATCTCGTTGGTTCCGACAAAACCCGATACGACGCAATATCAAGTGATGCGATTGATGCACCATTGCGAATGGCGGCATGTGAGGGTTCTGAATCTCTCGGACCTGCGCTGTTCCAAGAGTGGCGAGTTTTTCAAGCAGTTCAAAGGATTAGAGGACGAAGCGTCGTTCGATTCGCATTCCATCTTTTCCGCCGGACGAAAGAACGAACTGGCGTTGAAGATGACCACCGACAAGACGATTGCCGTCA
>CAMAWN010000223.1 GCA_945861865.1 Candidatus Kuenenia stuttgartensis
GCTTGTTGGCTATCCCATTCCTTCCGAAGCTGGACCTCAACCTCGTCGAATGGTTGATCATCAAAACGACGGCGAGCTTGCCATCCCAACTGATACGCGGACCGATACTGCTCATAGTCGGCGGGCGAATAACCGTGGCGTTTGGAATGCTCTTGCCAGTCTTGATCGTCGAACGCCACGTCGATCAATTCTGCCAACGCTTCGCCTCCCAGCCCGCCGGCCATAGCCCCCGTAATCGCTCCGACCGCCATTCCGGGCGGCCCCCCAACGGCACCGAGTACAGCGCCAACGGCCATGCCTCCGACAGCGCCCAATCCCACACTGACAACATGCTCGGCAACCTGGAGGATGCTGTGCTGGGGTTCGGTCTTCTGTCCCAATGGCTTGTCTGTTTCTTGTTCTTGCAGCATGGCGAACTCCTTCGAATTCATTCCTCGAACACAACCACGGTTTCTGTCACCTGCACCTTTTCAGAATTCTGCTCTCCACCCATGGCCTTGAGCAATTCGGCCGCAACTTCCCGTTGGTCACGCATGGCCTGCCGGATCATCTCCGGCATCCGTGCTGCCATCTCCGTCCGAAACGTGCGCATCGCTTGAGGCGCTTGCGCCGCTAACTCCAGTGGAGGAGCCGGCAGGTTGGCGATGGTTTCTTCGGGGGTGTCGAGCAACGTGAGTTCGCCGCTCGCCAGTTGCTGAAGAGCCTTGAAGATGGCATCCGTGAGGACTTGATTGCGCTTCCGATTGGTGCTGTGAATATGCTCGGCAATCATTACGCCCAGGGCAAACGCAACTTGCAGCTTCATCGTCATCGCGACAGATCCTTGCGTGCGTCCTTGGCGGCCGAACGACCATCAACCGAGATTATTGATTAGCCGCGCGGCGCTAGCCCCGGTTGCTGGGAAACCGGACGCTAGCGCGTTCCGGCTAATCACAAGATCGTTCACAGGAATGATCCCGGTTACCCCGGAACCAACTCAAAGTGTTGGCGCACGTTGGCCGCGATTTGACGATCCGTCATCTTGTCCGCCGTCTCCACGTCCGCGACTAACACCGGAAACTTTTTGGTATTGAGCCGCTTTTTGAACTCGCGCTTGGCTTCGCCAGGACCAAGGATCAGAACCGAGTCGGCATCACGCAGGCAGGCGAGAACCTCGTCATAGAACGTGTCGAGTTGCTTCATGAATTTGCGCTCTTGCTTGTCCTCGGACTCAAAGCCCGTGGGACGGGCCGGCTGCTTCGAGCCTGACCCGCCAGCCTTCGCAAACGGTCTGTCAGCGTCGGACTTGATCGTTTTGATTTCTTCTCCGTTGTCTGTCATTCGGACCACGACCGCTCTGTGATGGTCAATCCACACACCCGCATTGATCGACATGATTTGGCCTTTCTTCGTCAGGATTGTCTGACTTGTGATTTGGTTCTCGATTCACTGAGTAGCGCTTAGATGCCAATACCCAGTTTCTCCGTCTCGCCTCGCGTTTCGCTCAAGTCCACTTTCTGGTTCTCGCCCGGCAAGTAGTTCGGCCTGATGACCAGTTCTTTGACGAGGCTGATGAGCTGCACCATCGCACTCGATTGAGCCTCCCAGTATTCCGCCTGCTCCGCGTCCACACGCAGCAGTGCGATCTGCGGATCGTCCAGGCCCTTGGGGAACCACGCTTTGTAAACGGGGTTCCACAGCTCTTGGATTTTCTCACGATCGAGGACCAGTGCCGCTCGGCCAGAGACCGACACGAAGCGTTGGCCGTCCGCATCGGCATAGCTCACGTTGACCTGTTCTTCCTGTCGCACCTCGCCGACTTTCGGTGCGTCCGCGCGCGTGAAGAATCAGAGCGTGCCGTCGAACTCTCCCTCCAGCGTGGCCATCGGCCGACTCCGCAGCGAGCCGTCTGCACTGGCGGTCGTCAACATGGCGGTCTTGATCCCGCGGATCAGGTGCGCGAGATGTTGGAATTCGTTAGATGAAGTCGTACTCATGGTTCTTCCTTTGTTTTTGAATGTGAACTCGCCGCCTTACGCTGCTCTCCGCGATAAGCACGACCAACCCAAGTAGCGTTTCTCTCCTTCGCGCCGTGGTTCGAATCGGAAGGGGCGAAGATGGAGGATCTCAAACCCTTGGCTCCACTCGGCCCGAACCTGGTGCTCTTCGAGAACTGATGGACCAAGCTCTTCTTCCGGCTCGGCCGCGTTCCCCATCAGGACCAACCCCAACGCGCCTGTCCGAGTGGCAAGTTCGATCACTCGCCAGTATTCCGGTCCGTAGGCCAGATGCACGGCGCAATAACAGCCGCAGTCGAAGAAGAAATCGAATTGGCCCGACAGGACGGCAGGAGCTCTCACATCAGCGACGACGAAGTTGACCGAGAGACTGGCTTCTCGCGCGCGTGCTCTGGCCTTTTCGATCGCCACAGAACTCAGGTCCACCGCCGTCACGTCGAAACCCCGGCTTGCCAACCAGAGCGCGTTCTTTCCAGTGCCACAACCGATTTCCACGGTCCGACAGGGCTGCACTCGGCAGTCGGAGACCACTCGCTGCAACTCCGCGGACGGCCGGTTCGTGTCCCACGCAACTCCGCTCAACAGATACTCGTTCTCCCAGTCAGAACGGCTGGGCACTTCTTCATGACTCATCGCGGCAACTCCCTCATTTCTCAGCTTGGTGCGCGTCATGCGCTGGACGAACTCACTGCGCGGATTTCAGAGCACATGCAGCAACCCGACATGAGTTGTGATCTCGACTAGCTGGCCCTGGCCACGAAACGCTCGTGATGGCCTTTGATGTCGTGAACCAGCGCCGCCAGTTTTTCTAGATCCCTGATCCCTTGGCCGAGTCCGACATTTACAACTCCCAGGATGTTGCTCTGCCCGGTACGGACGAGTTCTTCAAGCGACAAACTTCCAAACACAATCGACTGGGTGCCCTGCATGACGTCGATGCCAAAAATCACGTCAGCGGCACTCAGAAGTTGCCTGTGTTCGACTTCCGCCTGAGGATCGCGCCCGTCACCGAAAAAAGCTTCGAGGGGGATCACGTCTTCGTGCTCGTGGATCAGAGCCTGCGTCTCGCGATCCACCGGATGTCTGTGGTAAATCAAATCCGTCAGGAACTGGACCGGACTGAGCGCCTTAAACTTCCGAGTGCTCACCGGGTTGATCGTGTAGAACGAAGTGTCTTGCTTGATGTCGGCCAAGATGACGGAGACCACGAAAGCGACCGGATAGCGTTTGAGTTGCCAGCCAGTCATCTCTTTCAGAAATGGCTGACCGGCCTCAAGGCTCGTGAAAAACGGAGCGATGGAATTTCCAAATTCGTCGGACCACCGAAATGTCGTCCACGCGCTAGGTTCGCCCTCACTTCCGACGTCGTCGCTGAGACCGCTATTCACCATGCAAAAAAACTCGCTTGTGCCGCCCATCACGTTTCTTTCTGAAGAGGCCCTGATTGACCCCACAACGGATTCGTCGAAATCTCACGACAGATTGCCGGCCAGACGTTCGCTTTGAATGCGTTCCCAAACCTCCCAACGATGGACGACAACATCGTCAGCCACCTCGAATCCCAATCGCACACGGCCCTGTTTGATCTCCAGCACCGTGATTCTCAGCACTCCTCCGACGTCGTCTGCCTTTCCGATAACGACGGACTCCTCTTGCTTCCTCGATAAGACCAACATGACTGTGTCTCCTTATTTCGGCCCACAACAGCGGTTGCTGACATCTTCTCTCTCTGAAGCTTTTTCTTGACCACCGGTTCTTCCTCTAACGCAGCTTCACGGCGGTTGCGCGGCTGAAGTTGGGCGAATCACCAACTGCTGATTGTCGGCAGGTTGCGTCGGGACTCGTCGGCGCTTCGGTTTGTGGGCGACGCCACGCGGACGAAAGGGGATAGGCGAAGCGGCGAACGCGGTTGATGCCTCCCAGCGGACGATGTGCGCGAAGTGCGTGCCATACGTTGAATGCGAGGCTCTGATAAGCATCTTGATTCTGCAGCAATGCGATCTCTTGCCGCGGGAGTAAAAGATGAGCGACCGTTCGATACGGGGATTCGCTTTCCGGCCACTCGACGGTGGCATCTTCGATGGGCATCGTTGGCTCGGACGTGCGGAGTTGCACCTGGAACTCAAACAGCAACTCCTGAGTTCGTAGCGTCTCCTCGAGCGCCAATCGCATCGCGTCACCGTCGGAACCCAATCGCTTGACGAGATCCAGGTACGAGTCCAGCCGATCTCCGGCTGGCTGCGCACGATATTTGGCGACGTATTTTCCAAACCGAATCGGAGCCGTGCTGAAGTAGGTGCTGCTCGCCGGGTGCGCGGGGAGTTGTCCCGCGATTTGGGCGACCGTCAGCATCTCTCGCCAATGCCAATGCAGTGGATTCCAGTCACCTCCGGTCAAAGCCCCTTGCGCCGTCGCGAGCACGCTGTCGTCCGCTTGCACGACAACTTGCTCCAAGCGCAGAAAATCCTTCGCGTTCCTGGCGAAGAACACCGGGTGATTGATCATCAAAAAATCTTGCGTCGGGCCGTTCTGGTCATCCGCCGGCAGCATGTCTCCGGCAACCTTCAACACTTTGATCGCCATTCCACGGCCGTCCGGAAGTGCGTCCAACTGCGGCAGGCTGGCCGCGTTGGAAAACCGAACCACGGTCTCGTAGGTGCCCTCGTGCTCAAAGAGTCCCTGCGCCAGTTCATCGGGCAGGTTCGGCAGCACTCGGAGTTCGCCTTGGGCGTGGCCATGAGCTTTGACATGCACCTCCGCGAGAAACTCGCCGCTCTTGGACTGGGTCCGCGCGAGGATCAACTTCACGGCCTGGACCACTCGCTGAATATCGTCTGCCTCATCCGATGGAATCGTTTCAACATCATCCGAGTACGGTAGGGGGCGGTTGAGATTGGTCATGGCTGTGTCTCGTGAAATCGTGCAGGGAATGATCCATTCGAAATCGTGTGACTAAAGCACTCGCAGAAACGCGACGAGGTCTGCCTTCTCATCCGCCGTCAGCTTGAGTTCCAGAATCAGGCTGAAGAACTCGACGGTATCGTCGAGCGTCATCAATCGGCCGTCGTGCAAATACGGCGGCGAGTCTTTGATCCCGCGCAACGGAAAAGTCTTGATCGGACCGTCCGCCGTCGCCATGCGGCCGTGAATGGTCTGCGGCTTGAAGAATCGCTCGACCTTCAGGTTGTGCATCAGGTTGTCCGTGTAATACGGAGCGGGATGACAAGTGCCGCACTGCGCCTTGCCGAAGAACAGAGTCTGACCGCGCAGCTCCGATTCGCTTGCCTGTTTCGGGTCCAGCTTGCCGAACACGTTCAGCTTGGGAGCGGGCGGGAAGTCCAACAGAGCTTGGAACTCCGCCATGAAGTGAACCTGGCTGCCGCGTTCCAGAATGCTGACCCCCTTCTTGGTGGCGAGAGTCGGGTCGCCATCGAAGTACGCAGCCCGCTGCTCGAACTCGGTGAAATCCTCAACGCTCTTCAGCGCCCGCTGCGATCCGAAGAGCCGTTGAATGTTGACTCCGCGCAGCGAGGGGGTGTCGATTCGGTGCCGAAATTCCTGCGGTCGCACGTCGCCGGCCAGATGCGTGGCAGCGTTGGTGTGTCCGTTGGCGTGACAGTCAAAACAGGTCACGCCACGACTCGGCCGTGCTGAGCGACGGTCATCCGTCTGGTTGAACTGCTGTTGCATGACCGGAGCCACCAGCAGTCGAAGTCCCTCCAGTTGTTTTGGATTCAAGACGCCTCCCAAGAGTTCTTGGAAGTTATCCATCGTCACGAGCTTCCCCTGCGACACATCGCCGAGATCGGGACGCGTCGTCAGAAACATCGGCGGCGGGAACTCGGGCAGAAAATGATCGGGCAGGTCGTAATCCAAATCGAATCGGGTCAGGTCACGCGCCTCTTGCTTCTTGACTTCGTCGATGTGGAACT
Organism: Candidatus Kuenenia stuttgartensis; assembly: GCA_945861865.1. Lineage (GTDB taxonomy): Bacteria > Planctomycetota > Planctomycetia > Planctomycetales > Planctomycetaceae > SXKJ01. The sequence continues at coordinate 5,930 of CAMAWN010000223.1, forward strand.
TGGGAAAGAGCATGCCCCTTCCGGATGATTCGGGTGCGGCAGCGGCAGGAATCCGGCGGGGAACAAACCCTGCTCCCGTATGTCAGCGGAGTCCATTCCGGCAAGTTTGTCCCACGTCAGACCGTCGGCCAGTCGGCTGCGCACTCGCCCTTGAACGGGCTTCTTGCGAGCCATCGTCACGCCCGGTGCGGGATGATCGCCCAAGTCGTAACGTTCTTTGAGCAGGTCGAGATGCCGCTGTTGGATCGAGGGCTTCGCAGCCTGCATGCGCGTCATCACCGATGGAAAATCCTCCGGCGCGACGACGGCAGATTTCGTTGCAATGTTCTTGGGCGCTGCCAGCTTCTTGGGTGAGTCTTGGCTGTAGGACACATTCAGAAATAACGCACCGACACCGAGAACGACTCCGGCAATGACCTGAGGGAGTTGGATTGCGCGCTTCATGTCAGATCCTCCGTCAATGAATTCCTGATCCGATCGTCGAGTTGGACTCAATGGCAAAAACGTTTGCCGTGCTTCTCACGTCAGGTTCTCGACGAACTCTGGTAACCGGACGCCAGGCTGGATGATTCATGGCTCCACACTAACCCGACGCGCAAGCGAGGCTGTCTCCTGACGCGCAAGCGAGGCTGTCGTGACGGATTAGCCTCGCTTGCGCGTCGGGTTCGTGTGCGGCAGTCTGTTTCCTCCAACGGGAGGCCGTGAATCATCCCGGCGAGCGCGTTCCGGCTGATGACCTAAAGCCGAGCTACTTTCCCAGCATTCCGGCGACGATGAAGATGCCGATGGCACCAAGCACGCCCCCTCCGCCGAGCAAGTACAAAATGGAATACCCGGCCGCAGCCAAGGGCAACGCGATGTCTGTTAACGCGAGCATGACAGTTCCTTATCAAGGGCTGATTCAGCCTGTTCCTTTTCGTAACCGTACCTCTGCTGGAAATAGTCGATCAGTTCTTCTCGCTGTCGAGCGATCGTGGTCGGCTCGTGCCCGGCCAACTTGCTTAACTTAGATTTGACGCTGCCGCTGAATTGATTCCAGCTTCCTTTGATCCGATTCAAATTCATGGTCATGACTCCTTCCAATTGAGAACGCTTTCGTAAAAGCCTCCATGACTCTTTCCACTTCTGTTATTTGGGAGAACGTCGCCGTTCTCCTCCCCCGACGGGGTCTTCGTTCGGGATTGGATCGCTGCTGAACCCCTTGGCCAGATAGTCCAACGCGGTTGGGACACCACGCGAAATCATGGTGCTCACCGCACCCATGAGCGCGCCCGCCACCATCCCTTTCATTTCTGCCCAAAGCAAAGACTGGGATGAGTTCGCCTTACCTGCGGACTGCGGCGAACGAGGTTCCGTTCCTGGCTCGTACTCTGATTTGATCGGCGGCGCATTCAGGATTTCAGACGCCAGATAACCCAGGAAGAGCGATCCGCCGACGGCCATCCAAGGATGTCTTGCGATCTGCAGAGGAAGATCAAAGGCGTCCGTGACCGACTGCACGCCATCGGAGACTTGGCACTCCAAGGACTCCAGCTTCTCCGTGAGCTGCGACTTGGTGTCTTCCATCTGTTGCCGGATGACTTCGGGTGTGTCGTTCATGGGAGCTGCTCCTGCAGAATCTCGGTGAGCGGATTGTGAAACGATTCAATGGATTTGAACTTCGCGCGACCGACAACGGCGAGGATGCCACCGATGACGGCGAGCACCGCCGCCACCACGGCGTGGCACGCCCACAGCGGAAACCACGCCGGATCGGTCCCGATTGGTGACGCCATCCAGTGCAGCAGGTGAGACAAACTCAAACACAAAGAAATGGCCGCGAGAAACAAGAACCCCGCGCCGAGGCCGAAGACCGCCGCAGCTTCGGTGCGTTGGCGGAGTTCCACCTCGATCTCGCGCCGCGTCAATTGGAACTGCTGATCCACAAGGTGCTGCAGATCACCGAGAATGCCGCTTACCAGTGATGCGGCAGTTTGTTCCGGCGGATATTCGATGTCAGTGAGCATGGCTCATCTCCTCAATTTGTGTGCCACGAACCAGCCCAAGCCGATGGCGATCAGAACGGAGGGGATGGGATTCCGTCGAATCAACATCTCAACGTCCTCGGTCAGCCCAGTGAACTTGGCACCCTCCAGGTATTCGCCGCCGTCCTTGACGGATCTGGCGACCGCTTGAGACGCACTTCCCAGCACGCCCGTATGCGGAGCGTTCTTGCTGAGCCGGTCACCAAACTCCTGAATGCCGATGCCAGCGCTGACCGTCAGATCGTCGGCCTTCTTGCCGACATCGCAGGCCGCCTGACTCGCCATCGCACCGACGGCGCAGCCGGCCTGACTGGCCATCTCACCCACGGAGGCCGCAACTTCGCGGGCTTTGTTCGTGGCTTGGTTCCACTCTTCTTTGACGTTGGACGCTAGTGTTGCACTCGACATGGTTTTTATCCCTTTACGTTTTCAACCTGTTCCAACTCGCTAACGGATGCAACACGCGCCCGTCGCTTTATTTCTCCGTAGCCACGTTCGCCAGAACGTGGGAACTACGAGAAGTGTTCTCTTGCCGCTCGACTTACCACCCACCGTAGCCGTAGGGGCTGTAAACCCACGGCCAGCGCGCATAGCTGGGTAGTGTGGGCGAGCTGGCGCGATTGCTGTTTGTATGGTATTCCTCTCCTGGAATTCGTCTGCGTGAGTTTGCTGGTCGTGTGACTGCGGACCGGAGCGCAGGAAACCAGACCAGGAGGTGT
>CAMAWN010000224.1 GCA_945861865.1 Candidatus Kuenenia stuttgartensis
CCCAAAAACTCGCTCAGAGTGGCTCGCAAACTCTCGATCTGTTCGACGGTCATCCTTGACCTCCCAACCCATTCGCCGACTTCCTCGACTAAAAACCTCAAAACCCTATAACACACGGCGACTTTCGCGAATAGTGCGCAGTAGTGGTAGGTGACGCGAAACGTTCCGGCATACTCGCCGTCGCCGAAGTCGGCCGTGTCGGTTTGATCGTCGATCCGATGGAAACACGCGGCCCACGTTCCGTCGCCGTCCGACCACTGATTGAAGATCAGCAGCCCCGGATCGTACTCCTGCCAGAACCCATCGAACGCCGACGAGCGTTCTAAAAACGTCAACGCCCGATTGCTCGTCACCGATTCCAACCCCATCGGAATCTTGACGTGTCCGACTCGCGCATTGCCGACGACTGGCACCTGAGTCAGCCCGAACCACAAGTCATCAAACGTCACGAACGGCTGCGCGATCAGTTCGGCATCCAAGTCCCATTCCAAGATGCCGTACGCCTGGCCATCGAACTTGATTCGTCCTCGGCGAAAGAAAACGCCGTCTTGCAGATCACCAATCGTCGGGTCCGAGATCAACGAGTTGCCCTGCCCAAACGCCGTCCAATCTTGCTGAATCAACGCGCCCAAGTGAGCTCGCACCGAACCGTCGTCGGCCTCGAAGATCAGCCCGTCATTCCATTTCACGAACTGATGCGGCGGCTTTGTCGGAATCAAATCGGCGGCGGTGGCCGAGCCTGCGGTCATCGCCACGACTGGCAGCGCGATCATCAGCCCGGCGCTGGTCGCAACCTCGTCCTGAGCGTTTGCAAACCCGACCAGCACCAACTCGACCAGCAAAATCAGCCGAAAAGTCCGTCCCAAGGGCATGAATCCACGCTCCGTCGCACAACGAGTCGCGAAGAGCATCGGCCTTTGACGGTTCTCCCGGTTAGGAAAACTTTGGCAAAGACGTCGTCTGGTGAGGGTCCGGGCTGGCGGACGCTCGTCGAGCAAGGATCTGTCAACGGCGAGGCGAACATCAGGAGCTCATGCTCATGGCGAACTCGCTTTCGTGAGATGAGCTTGTTGGATCGACTCGCCGCCGAGCTTCACGATCCAGTGACCGACGAGCGTTTCCCGTTCATAGCTCAACAAATAAACGTGCAGCGTGTTGGGCTGCGAGTCGTCGAGGTGCAGGATCGGGCCGTCGATGCCGACGTCGTGATGATTCAGCCAGCCGCCGCGCGGGTCGAGCAGCACGGAGAAGAACGGGCTGAGTTGCGGCGGATGTTTTTGCAGTTCCGCATAGCTTTGAAAGAACGGCGGGACGCCGATCCCCATCGGCATGTACAAGCCTTCGGAGTAGCGCGACGTCGGCAACGTCGGCAATTCGCTCAGCCGGAAGCCGGAGACAACGAAACGGTTCGTCTCGCCGGTGCGCGAGCAGCGGAACGCGAGGTCCAATTCATGCACCGTTTCCGAACTGGCCGGGCTGACGACTTCGCGGAGCACGGCGGACTCAAACTTCGCCATCCGCCAGAATTCGTTGCCGCGCGGAGCATCAGTTTCGTAGCGGCCGGGCGGGATGAACGCGGCGAACTCGACCTTGCGGCCGTCGAAAAAGTTTTGCCAACAGCGGACGTTGCGACAGTCCACGATCCGCGCTTTACGAACTTGCTCGCCGGTCGCGATCAGCGGTTCGAGCGGATTGAAGCTCGCTTCGCACGGCAGTTCGCGATTCACCGTTCGCAACTTGTCGAGCGGGCACGGCGTTCCTTCGGGATCGGACCAGTGCTCCAGCTTGTACCAGTGATCGACGTACTTGCGGCCGGTGTTGTGCTCGAACAGTTCCCCGTAGATGCCCAGCGGGAACGTGAACCAACCTTGGTAGTACAGCCGCTTCGAGCCGTTCTCTTTCGTGAACAGCAGCACTTCCCACAGACCGGCGTTCAGACAATTTTTGGCGAGTTCGGCCGAGGCGAGGTTTTCCGTCTCGAATCCATCGCCTCCAGACACTTCCACAAATTCTCCGCGCGGATCGAACGATACCTGCTGCCGATTCCACTGCCGATCGGTCAGCGCGATCCGCTCCAAGCCGGCGTCTGTCTTCGTCCATTCGGGCTCGCCAGGAGTCATCAGGCTGACATCGACGTTCTTGAACACGACGCGCGCGGTGCTGTCGTCGGTCGGCTCGAACACGAAGTCGAAATGCGTTGTGTCGCGCCGCAACAACCGCAGCTTCCGGCCGTGATACCGACCATAAACCGGACTCCGATCCGCCGGGTCTTCGGGATACTCGGCGTTCGAGAACTCGCGAATCGTGATCGGCATGTCCGTGGACGTCGCGTACCGCTGCCGCAACCACCACCCCCCCGCGACGAGCGCGATCAACAGCACAACAGTCCCGCCGCGCAGGCAGCGTCGCAGCCATTTTTGCCATCGCCGAGGTTGTTGGATTGTTGATTCCATGAGGTCTCGATTGCGGAAGATCACTCGCGTGTGACGACTTCATCCAGGTTCAACAGCACATTTGCCGTGAGTGTGTATGCCGCCAACTCGGCCGGGTCGAGCGACGTTTCGGATTTACTCTCACCCAGCACGATCAATTGCTTGGCCGCGTTGGCATCTTGCCGGAAGCGAGCGAGGTCGTCGATCACACCGCTCACGAGAACCGCCAATTCTTCATCTGTTGGCGAACGCGAGGTCGCTCTGCGAAACGCGAATCGGATTCGAGCCTCCGGAGTCGCTCCGCCGTCGGCCAACATCCGCTCGGCCAGCTTGCGAGCGGCTTCGACGTAGGTGACTTCGTTGAGCAGCGTCAGAGCCTGCAACGGCGTGTTCGTACGCGACCGCTTGACCGTGCAGATCTCTCGATTCGGAGCATCGAACAGCAGCATCGCTGGCGGCGCAGCCGTCCGTTTCCAGACGGTGTAGAGCGTGCGGCGATACAAGCCGTCGTTCGTGTCGTGCTTGTAGCCGCGCAAGTCACCGTACTTCGAAGTCTCGTCCCACACGCCGTCGGGCATGTACGGCCGCACGCTCGGCCCACCCAGCTTTTCGACAAGCAACCCGCTGGCGAAGAGCGCTTGATCGCGAAGCGCCTCGGCGGATAGCCGCACTCGTGGGCCGCGTGCGAGCAGACGGTTGTCGGGATCGTGGTTGGTTGAGAGTTGAGGGTTGGCCTTCGCCCTCAACTCTAAACCCTCAACCCTCGACCCCTGCCGATATGTCGCGCTCATCACGATTAGCTTTTGCAGCCGTTTCATGTCCCAGTCAGACATGAACTCGACAGCCAACCAATCGAGCAATTCCGGATGCGACGGGAACTCGGCTTGTGAACCGAGGTTTTCGGTCGTCTTCACGAGACCGGTGCCGAAGAACTTTTCCCACGCGCGGTTGACCCACACACGAGCCGTCAACGGGTTGTCGCGCGCGACAATCCATTTGGCGAGGTCGAGCCGAGTGAGCGGTACCGCGCTAGCCGTGCCGCTTACGAGCGCGGCTGGCAGAGCCGCACCGACCTTCTCGCCGCGCTTGTCGTACTCGCCACGAATCAGAATGAACGCATCGCGAGGTTGTCCCTCGCGCATCACCATGACGGTCGGCATCTTCGCCGCGAGATCGTCTTGCGATTTCTTCGCCGAAGCCGCGGTGAATTCCGCCTGCTTGAGCGGGCTATCGACGTTGGCTTTGAAGAAGTTCGCCAGCTCCGCCTTCTGCGCGTCCGAGCGTTTGTCGGCGGCGAGTTCGAGGATCGCCTTGAGCGACTCCGGGAACTTCGCACCGTCGAGCGTCACGGTGCTCGGCGGCAGCGAGGTCATCGACAACCGGAAGCGGCCGATGTTGTGTTGCGTCAGCGCTTCGTGCTTGAGTCGCACGGTCAATGTCGCGTTCGCCGGCACGCTCAGCGGCGATTCGAGCAGGAACATCGCCGACGTCGGATCGCGGCGCGTCGGGCCATCAACGGCCCAACCGTTGGACGTCGCGTCATCCAGAACGAGTCCGATTTCCCAGCCCTTTTGCGAGTACGTCGCTGCAGCGCGCACGAACTTCGCGACGAGCGGCGCGGCCAACTCCGGTGACGTGATCTCGGCCTCGATGCGGCTCAACACAAAATTGCCGTTCGAGAATCGGCCGAGCGATTTCATCGGCAGCGAATCGTCCGGCAGGGTATCGAGCAGCAGCCCGCTGAACTGCCCGGCCGCGATCGCCGCAGTGATCGTGTAAACGTCGTGCGGCGGATTGTTGCCGCTGGCCAGATACGTCGCATCCGTTTGCTTCGTGATTTTCGCTCCGCCCGCCGATTTTACATCGCTCGGTTGCAGCGGTGACCAGACGGCGACGTTTTCTTCGGCGAGTAACTTCTTGCGAAAGTCGGGTTCCCACGCGGCGATGAGTTCCGGCAAGCGTTTCGCTTCCTCGGCCACGCGAGCGTTCGCGGCGGCGATGACTTCGTCGAGCCGTTTCCATTCGGAATCCAGCTCGGCCGTTGGGACGGAGATTGTCGGCTCGGTGTTCTTCGACTCGCCTTGCAGCGTGCCGCTCTCGGTGACGTTATTGAAGAACGCGAACATCGAATAGAAATCGCGCTGGCTGATCGGATCGTACTTGTGATCGTGACAGCGGCAACAATTGAACGTCAGGCCGAGCCACGTCAGGCCGGTCGTCTCGACCCGGTCAATGACCGTCTCGACACGCCACTCTTCGGCGATGATGCCTCCCTCGCCGTTCAGTTTGTGATTTCGGTTGAACCCAGTCGCGACGATCTGCGACCGCGTCGGATTCGGCAACAGGTCTCCGGCGAGTTGCTCGATCGTGAATTGATCGAACGGCAGGTTGTCGTTGAAGGCCTTGATGACCCAATCCCGCCACGGCCATTGAAAGCGGCTGCTGTCGACTTGAAAGCCGTTGCTGTCCGCGTACCGGGCCATGTCGAGCCAAGGCCGAGCCATTTGCTCGCCGTACCGCGGCGACTTGAGCAAACGATCGACGACTTTCTCGTAGGCATTCGCGGACGTGTCGGCGAGAAACGCATCGACTTCGCTCGGCGTCGGCGGCAGGCCAGTGAGGTCGAGGCTGACTCGGCGAATCAACGTCGTCTTGTCGGCTTCGAGGGACGGCTTCAGTCGCGCTTGATCGAGGCTGGCGAGAATGAACTGGTCGATCGGGCCCCAAGACTTCAAATTTGAGATTTGAGATTTGGGATTCGGGATATTCGAGCGAGTCGGCGGGATAAACGCCCAGTGACCTTGGTACTCGGCTCCGTCGGCGATCCAGCGTTTGAGCGTTTCAATCTGAGCCGGCGTGATTTTCTTGCCGGAGTTGGCGGGGGGCATCCGCACGCTGTCGTCACTCGACAACAATCGCTTGAGCAGTTCACTCTCCGTCGGTTTGCCGGGGACGATCGCAACTGCTCCCGATTCGGCAGGCTTGAACGCGACCTCCTGGACGTCCAGCCGCAGCCCCGCCTTCCGCTGTCGCTCATCCGCACCGTGACATTGGAAGCAAACATCCGCCAGGATCGGACGAATGTCGCGATTGAACGTGACTCGATCCGCCGCCGGCAGCACGCGAGCCACCAGCAAAACGACGACAATCGTGAATGTGCTTTTCATGCCGAGCATGTTATCTGGAAGAAATCATTGCCAACACCGAGAGACACTCAACCGTCTTCGGCCGGCGGCCGTGAGCCGTGATCTCACCTTTGCAATCCAGCCGAACGACGACCACAGTCTGCCTCAATGACTTCGCCCATCTTTGATGATCCTCGAGCCGCTTACCTGCATGTGCCGTTCTGCGTGCATCGCTGCGGGTACTGTGACTTCACGTTGCTGGCCGGGCGGGACGATCTGGCAGGCGAGTACCTGCAAGCACTTGAAGTCGATCTGCAGCAACTCGAACGGCCGCGCGAGGTGGACACGCTTTTCTTTGGCGGCGGCACGCCGACGCATCTGGAGCCGGACAAGCTGGCTCGGTTGCTGGAAATAGCTCGCAAATGGTTTCGACTCGCGCCGGGCTACGAGTTCTCGGTCGAGGCGAATCCCGCCGGACTGACCGATGAAAAGCTGCGGCTGATGGCCGAGGCGGGCGTCAATCGCGTCAGCCTAGGAGTGCAGTCGTTCGACGAGGGATTGCTCAAACTGCTGGAGCGAGATCATCGCGAGGCCGACATTCTCGACGCGGTCGCGCGGCTGCAAGAGCGATTTGAGAACGTCTCGCTCGATCTGATTTTTGCATTGCCCGGCCAGACGCTGGCTCATTGGCGAGAGACATTGCGCCGCGCGATCGAACTTCAGCCGGCACATCTTTCGACCTACGGCCTGACCTTCGAGAAGGGAACGGCCTTCTGGGCGCGGCGCGAGAAGGGAGCGATCGAACAACTCCCGAACGAACTTGAATGTAACATGTACGCCGCCGCGATGGACGACCTCACGGCCGCCGGCTTCGAGCAGTACGAGATCAGCAATTTCGCTCGACCGGGATTCCGCTGCCGGCACAATCAAACGTACTGGCGAGCACTCCCTTATTTCGGCTTCGGTCCCGGAGCGGCTCGGTACATCAACGGCCGACGCGAGTCCAATCACCGCAGCACAACCACCTGGATCAAGCGTGTGCTCGCCGGGCAAAACGGCGTCGCGATGAGCGAGGAACTCACGTCCGAGCATCGTGCTCGCGAGGCGATTGTGCTCGGCCTGAGACAGCTCGACGGAATTCGGCGAGACGAATTTCAAACGCTGACCGGCTTCGATCTCGACGCACTCGCGGGCGACACCATCCGTCGGGAAGTCGCCGCCGGCCGGATCGAGGACTTCGGCGACGGCATTCGGATCACTCGCGAAGGACGCTTCTTTGCCGACCCCGTGATGATCTCGTTCCTGTGAGGCCCCGGCAGATTGATCATTGGTTATCGGTCGTTGGTCATTTGTCATTGCCGAATTCACCAATGACCAACGATCAATAATCAACCGACCAACTTCCGTTTTCCCACTCCTCAAATCCGTCTTGACCCTTTTCGCGGGCTTCTTCTACTGTCCGCGCCCCTTCTGATTCCGACATTGCCCATCTGCGGCGATCCCTCCATCAATTCCCGTCCTGTCCGCTCCCACCGTTCGTGCTCATGCCCTCCGAAAGGCCCTCTCGATGACCCACGTTGGTCGCGATTCGTCGGCTTTGTCCGTGCGATTTCGTCGTTTGCCGTGGCGATTTTTCGTCGCTCGGACCGCGTTGTTCGTGGTCATTGGATTGAGCGGCTGCGTCTCGCGAGACATCTACCAGGCTGGCGAACTGCCGGAAAACTTGCAGGCTCCGCACGTCGCCAACACGAAGAAGCTCGACCTCTCCGGGCTGACGACGGTGGCCTACAACAACGACATCATCGACAACGGCGACATCCTGGAAGTCCAGATCCTCGTGGGCTTGAACACCAAGGATAATCCGCCAGTCATGCAGCCGCGTGTGAATGAGACGGGAGCGATCGCGCTGCCGAACATCGGCGAGGTGCCGGTTCGCGGCTTGGACTTGCCGACGGCCGAGTCCGCCATCGCCGCTGCTTGTATTCAGCGAGGGATCTATCGCTCGCCGCAAGTCACCGTTTCGATGAAAAAACAGCGAACGAACATGGTTCGTGTCATCGGAGCGGTGAAGAATCAAGGCCCCGTCAATCTGCCGCGAGGCAGTTCCGATCTCTTCACCGCGTTGGTCGCGGCCGGTGGGCTTGCGGATGACGCCGGGACGGTCGTCGATGTTCGGAACCCTTCCGGTGCAATTGCGATTCAACCGGATTGGATCGCCGGCGGCTTCGACAACTCGGGCGACACCACTCAAGTCGGTCACTCGCAAGGCATCCCTGTCGGGTCACGCAGCGCCGCCTCGGCGTTTCGTGTCGATCTCGTCTCCGCCACAAAGGGGACCGGAGGTTCGTACAATCTGCAAGACGGCGCAACGGTGAATGTCGAGCGGCGCGATCCCGAAGCGATTCGAGTCGTTGGCTTGGTCAATAAGCCCGACCGCTACGAGTATCCCGTCGGCGAAGAACTGCGAGTGCTCGACGCCATCGCGTTGGCAAACGGCACCTCAAACAAGGCGGCCAACAAAGTCTTCATTGTGCGGCAGCTTCCGAATCAGCAGCAACCGGCTGTCATTCAAACCAGCATCCGCGAAGCGAAGCGGAACGGCGAAATGAACCTGGCACTCGCTCCCGGAGACACCATCTCCGTGGAGCAAACACCATCGACCGTGCTGCTCGATTCGATCATGTTGATCCGCTTCGGCGTCGGCGCGTCGTTGGGAGCGTTCTTTTAGAAGCGGTGCGGGAATCCAAACAATTCCCTCGCCCCAAATCCCAACCCTTGGTTCGCGACCATGAATCTTGATCCGCAACAGACCACAGCGGCAACAATTTTGAACACGGCCAACGTGGTCGCGGGGACGATCCGCTTCCTGCATGCCGTGCGCGTTCGCCGCGGCACGTTGCTGTCCGTCCTGCTGATCAGCGCGGCGTTGGGCACCGCGTACTACCTCACCGCGACGCGGCTCTTTGACGCTCACGCTCAGGTCCGAATTGTGCAAAGCGAACGTGACCACAACACGCTGACCTCCGAGCAGTTGTCCGGCCAGTCCAGCAACGCCGTTTTTCAGATGATGTCCACTTACCAACGCATCATGTCCGGCGATCGAGT
>CAMAWN010000225.1 GCA_945861865.1 Candidatus Kuenenia stuttgartensis
GTCGCTCGCCAGCCACAATTCGGCGAGCGTTCCGGTTCGATCAACACGCGCCGCGCATCGGCCGGCGTTTTCAAACCCTGCGGCAGCAAACTGCCCGGCTCAACCCCCTTCGTCTTCAACCACTGATGAAACGCCGCAATCCGGCTCGCGCTCCGCCCCTGATGCCACATCGTCCGCCCGAGCGAATAAAACGCGCTCTCCGGCTCATCGACTTCGGTACTCGGCCCCCAAGCCGCCACCGGCGGCAATTCCACCATCACCTCAGCGAAGCCCGCCGCGTGAGTCGTCAAGACGATCAGACAAATCAACAGCAAGCGGGCACAGCATCGCAGGTGCGTCATGTGTCTTCTTTCGATGGATCCGATTGAACCGACGCTCTGCGCCTGATGGTGATTCTCAGCGTACTTTCTTGGAGATCGCGGCGAACAGAGTTTCGGCAATCAGCTTCATTCCCGTGTCGCTGGGCCGATGCTGCGCAGTTCCGGATGATCCGTCGCCGCTTCGATCGACTTGATCGCGGCTTCGACGGCGTTGACTCGGCGGTCGTTCAGTTCGCCTTTGGGAAAGTCGCCGCGATCGCATTGGGCGTTCAATTCCACGATGAGCGTTCGCAACTCCGGGATCGCATCTTTCGCGGCGGTGCCGTACTTCGCGATCTCTTTCATGATCTCGCCGGTGCGACTCTCGCTGCCGTGACCCCCTTGAGTCTTCGCGAACACGACTCCCAGTTCGATGCCCTCTTTGAAGTTGTATTTGGTCAACGCCTTGAAGCCTCCCATGCGGATCTCATTGCCGAACATGGTGTCGGCGGGGCTGGGTGTTTTGACGGCGGCGTAGATGTCCGGAGCCAACGCCTGCACGTCGTCGACGCTCAGCTTGTTCTCGAAGAAGCTGCGTAGCGTCGCGCGGGCCATGCCGTCCGCGTTCGAGGCGATCGCGCGAATCGCCGGATAAAGCAACTCGCCATCGACCCCCTTCAGCGAGTCCGTCAGCGGGCTCGAAAACAGCGCGGCCGCGAGCTGACCGTGAGTCAGTTGAACCGGGTCGGCCCAGTTGATCGGCTGCCACGATTCGCGAGTCTTCGCAACCGCCTTGAGGATGTCAGTCAGCGCGGGTTTCGCGGCGGCTCCGTACTTGCGAATGCCCTGCGCCGCCTTGAAGCGCAGCCAACGGTCCTCGTCCGAGAGCATCCGAATCAAGACCGGCAGCGCCTCGGGCGACCGCATGTTGGCGAGCGTCTCGCAGGCTCCCTGGCGACGATGCTTGTCCGGCCCATCGGCCAGCTTGAGCAGTTCGGGGATCAACGTCTTCGTATCGGGGCGAGAGGCAATCTCTTCTGCCGCCCAGCCGCGCACGATCGGCGACCAATCACCGAGTGCCTGCATCAGTTCGGGCAACGTTCTCGTCTTGCGATCGGTATCGAAGCGCCCCGACGTCACGGCCGCCGCGATCTCGGGCGGGGTCAGTTTCAACTTCGGGTTCGCATTTTTGCCTGTCAGCAGCAGCTTCTTCAGCGGCAGCGAGTACGTCAGCACGTAAGTCGCATTGGGGCTCAAGCCGAAATAGCTGCTCTTGCCGTAGTAGGTGTTGTCCTCGGTCTTGCCCGGTCCGTATTGCTCGCCACCGTCGTAAGTGAAAGAGCCGTCGCTGCGTCGCACGAGATCGAAATGCCATGACGATTCCTTGAAGAACGCCGCTGCCGCATCCGGCCCGCCGACGTTCGCTCCGAGTGCGCCCCACAAATAACTGAAGCCCTGCCCGGTGTGGCCGCACTCGCGACTGCGATAACTCGCGACGGTCATCTTCGCGAAGAACTGAGCCTCGCTGACTTTGTTGTCTTGCAGGCCGAACAGCACGGCGCTCATCGCGCTCTTGCCGTTGTTGTCATGAAACGGCCACGGCTCGTGCTCGCCATAAGGGATCGTCCCTTTGTCGACGAAGTAGCCAAAGAACTTCGTCGCACGCTCAATGGCCGGATCGACTTCCTCATCAAGCACGCCACACTTCTTGCCGAAGACGATCGCCAGATTGGCCGGCAGCCCCGCTTGATTGACCGGACCATACGGTGGGACCGAACCATGCAACTTCCCCTCGGGAGTGCGTGCCGAGTAGCCGTGCCCGAAGGTGCCGAACATGCTTTGCCCGCGCGCCAATGAAACCGTGATGGCATTGATCGCTGGCAGCACCGATGAGTCGCCCGTCGCGAGGTAGTACTCACACAAGAAGAGCCCGCGATAGCCGTTCTCCCAACTCCCCATCCCAATGCGGTCGGACCTGCGAGCATTGGTCGCGATCTCTTGAGCGAGCTTCTGTAACGCCGGCCGATACTCATCGTTTCCGGTTGCCAGCAGCGCAAGCCCATTGATCGCCCCATGCCAGTTCGCAGGGAGCGGCTCCTTCTCCAATGCGACGCACGCTTCCTCGAAAATCTTCTTCGACTTCGGGCAGTCGTAAGGAGCGGTCGCCGAGTACGTCCCCAGCACTCGCAGCTTGAGCTGCACTTCCTCCGTCTTCCCCGCGCGCCAACGAGTCACCTTGAGCACGCCGCCACTCGGCTCCTTCTCGGCATCTTGAATCGCGAGAGCAAAACTCTTGCGAGCATCGTCGCTGAAGAGCTTGCCACCAACTCCGAGAATCACATCATCGACTTGCAGCACGCCCTCCGCCGGAGACTTCGCCCCAACATGCGTCACCAGAATCTGCCGACTGGCCGCCGTCGTGCGACCTTGCAGGCCATCGAAGTGCGTGGCCGGTTTGGTGTGAATCCAACCGCGCAGCCCCGTGGCTCCGAGGTTGTAAGTTCGCTCGCGATCCACAGCCCGATCTTGCGTCAGATCCAGGGGAGTCTTGCTCGGCTCGGCGGCGACAGACAGGTTGCAGACGACAATCGCCGCCAACAGGCTGCGGAGTATCACGCGACAAAAAGTAAACGAGTCAGTCTTCATGAGAGGTTCAACGATCCTTGAGTTGTGAAAGGCCATTTCTGTTGGACGATGCCAGTCTTGTGAGCGGCCAGGCGCTAGCCGCCGGTCTGCTGAAAAGCACCGGCGGCTAGCGCCTTGACGCTCACTTCACATTACCTTCAACAGGAACGGCGGAGAACCGTGTGCTGAGCGAAGCACTCGCGCTGAACGCCACCTCGCGAATCAGCGATCGCAGTTTGAAGTCGTCTTTCGCCGTCTTGCTGACGATCGCGTCGATCGTGATCGAGTCGGCGGGGCCGAGTTCCCTCGCCAACGCGAACCGCAGCAGGTGAGCGGTGAAGGCTCTGGCGAATCGCTGATTCTCCTTCACCAGCGATGCTTTGAAACCGACGACGCCATCGAACGGATATTTTCTCAGCAGAGTTCCGCTGGCATCGACGGGCTTGCCGTTTTCGTATTTGTCGCGCCAGCGGCCGGTGATGTCGAAGTTTTCCATCGCGAAGCCCAGCGGGTCGATCCGCGAGTGGCAGCCGGCGCACGACGGGTTTTTGCGGTGCGCGGCGAACTTCTCGCGGATCGTCAGGTCTTTGGCGGAGTCGTCCTCGTTCAGCGGAGGAACGTCGTTCGGAGGTGGAGGAGGCGGATCGTTGAAGATCACTTCGATGATCCACGCGCCGCGGGCGATCGGGTGAGTCCGCTTGGGGCCGGAGTTCATGCTCAACATGGCGGCGTTTGTGATGATGCCGCCGTAGCGCGGGTCCGATGCCGCCACGCGCTCGAACGTCGGAGAACGCAGCTTGGCTCGCAGTTCGTCCTCGAATCGGCGCTGCGTCTCTTGCTGCACCTTGTCCGGGTTCTGGTTTGGCGGAACTTGTTTCAGGTTGGCTCTGGATTGATCGAGAGACTTGCTCAACGCGGTTCGTTTTTCTTTCTGTTCGGGCGTCATGGCCAGCAACAGATCTGCGTCCGAAACGAAAAGGTTGTTCCCGCTGGCCGAGGCCGCCACTTCGTCGGCGGTCAACGCGCGGTCGTACAAGCGGGCCTTGTCGATGCTCACGTTCAGAAACCTGCCTTCAGCGGGCGGTGTGTGACGCAGGCCGAAGAGCACCGAAGTTTGGTCCTTGGGAAACGTCGCGGCTCCTTTGCGAAACGGCTTTCCATAGGGCTTGCCGTCACGGTACAGCGTCGTCGTGCCGTCTTCTGTGTAGACCATGACCAGATGCAGTAGCTCGCCGACCTTCGTCTCCGGCGTGGATTCGGGGAAGTCCTCAGTTCGAGCGAATCCGTTGCTGCCGGAGATCCAGTGTCGTGGTTGTCGTTCGCCGATCACGATCGTGTCGAAGAAATCGCCGGGGCCTTGAATGCCCATCACTCCGCCGCCGCGTTGATCGAGATTGTGAACCTGGCACCAGACCTCCAGGCTTTTGGCTTTCAGCTCGATCGGCAAACCTGGGCTTTGCAGGTAAGCCTGATCGAGGACCGCCATGCCATCTTTGAACTCGATCTTGCCGTGAGCTGCCAGATCAAGAGAGCCAATCGATTCTTTCAAGTCGCCGTTGAATTCCCAGGCCGCGAACGGCTTCAGGTCCACCGGCTTCTTTTCGCTGGCGTCCTTTTTTCGATCGGCCAACAGCTTCGTCTTCACAGGTTCAATGAGCGCGTCGAGGTCCGACTGAGCGGACTTGATCGCGACTTCCAATCGCTGGCGTTGCTCGTCGTTTCGCCGGTTGTCTTCTGTGATCTTCTGGAGGCCCACCGGCGGCGGCTTCAACTCGGACGTGTACCACGTTTTCAAGAACTCGCTTTGATAGCTGAACTGCGGCGCGATGAGATCCACGATCGGCCGGTCTTCGACGAACACGGTGTCGAACAGCAGCAGCGGCTCAAGCAGCATCTGCAACCCGGCGGGGTTGTCTTGGTCGAGCTTGAAGTACTTGTTGATCTGCGGATCGGGAGTCGCCGCGAGGATGTTCTCCAACTGCAACCACTGGGAAGGAAACGTATCCAAGAAGCGTTCGATCTTCGGGTCGCCGAGCATCCTTTCGATCGTCCGATTCAGCACGTCGGGCTGGGCGAGTTCGCCGCTCTCGGCCAGACTCAGCAACTCCTGATCGGGACAACTGCCCCAGAGAAAAAACGATAGGTTCGATGCCAGTTCGAACGGAGCGTCCCGGACATCCGTCGCGCCGGCTCGATACAGGAACATCGGCGAGGACAACACGGCCGAAGCGACTTTCTTCATGCTGTCGGTGAAGGACAGCCCTTGTTTGATCTTCGCAGTCGCGAAGACCGTGTATCGATCGAGCGTCTCGGCCTCGACGCGGCCACGAAAGGCGATCATCAGAAACGGCTCCAGCCTGCGTTTCACTTCGGCTTGCGGGTCAGTCCCGTCGGCAGGTTGTCGAAAGAAGTCGTTCCAGATGCCCACCGTCTGCTCGTTGAAGTCCGGGCTTTCGACGATCGACACGCTGAGCCGCAGGAACACATCCAGCAACAACGGCGACAGCGTCAACTGATTCGCCTGATTGTCGAAGCCGTGCTCGGCTCGCAGATCTTTCGGAAAGGCTTTGACATCGCGCAAACCGGCCTTGGGATTCAGAGCCAGCGATGCCACGCGAACCTTGTCCGGAATTTTTCTGGATGCGGGCTGCAGGTAGTTGTCCTGCCGCGTCATCAGCTTTTCGGGCAGCTCGAAGATGTCGAGCTTCAACTGGAACAGATCGCGCACCGAGTTGTTGTATTGAAACCGATTCAACCGGCGGATCTGAGACGGCGCTCGCTCCTTGCCGGTCGTCGCATCGCGAAGCATCGACTTCAGTGTGGCCAGCAACCGCGTGCGAGTGTTCTCGTCCAACTGCGGCTCGTCTTCCGGCGGCATGTCGTTGGAGTCGACGGCGTCGATCATCTTGTTGATGAGCGCCGGCTGCGCGAGAAACTGAGCGGCCGTCGTGATCGGCTTGAAATTGACTTCGCCACTGACCTTTTCGCCGCCGTGGCATTTGAGGCAGTGCTTCGCCACCAGCGGATTGAGGAAGTCGGCGACATCATCGGCGCGACACTCGGTCCAGACGATGGCCAACGACAGCACGAACAGCACGAATGATTTGGAAATGATTTCTTGGCAAGGCATCGACGATGGTTTCCTGAGCCGCAGGGCGCTAGTCCCGGTTTGGATTGCACGAAACCGGGTAGTAGCCACGTTCGCCAGAACGTGGGAGAACCAGTGAAAGCCCCACGTTCTGGCGAACGTGGCTACAGACTACGTCCAAAGATCGGAAACGACGCCCGTGCTGTCGGCGTAGGATTCGATCTCCAAGCCCATCAACTGGGCGACCGTCAGCCACAGGTTCGAGTTCAGCGTGCCGCTCTTCATCTTGATGTGGCGACCCTGCTTGATCCGGCCTTGAGCCTTACCGGCGACGATCATTGGCAGATCGTAAAACTGGTGCGTCGCTCCGTCCCCCAGGCCCGCGCCGTAGGTGATCAGCGAGTTGTCCAGCATCGTGCTGCCGTCGGACTCCTTGAGCTCCTTCATCCGCCGCAACAGGTAGGCGTATTGCTGCATGTGGAAGAGGTCGATTTTTTGCACGTCTTTGTAACCGTCCCCCTTCTGGTTGTGAGTCATGTTGTGGTGCTGCACCGGCTTGTCGAAGACCCCTTCGTACATCAGCGTCGCATCCCAGCGCTCGGGGCCGATCATGAACGTGCTGACGTTCGTGATCCCCATTTGGAACGCCAGCAGCATGAGGTCGATCTGCAAGCGGATGTAGTCGCCGCGCGGCAGGACTTCGTTCTTGGGAATCTTCACGTCCACGCTGGCCAGCAGCTTGCTCATCTTTTCGATGCGGACTTCGATGTCGCGAATCATCTCCATGAAGCGGCCCATCGTTTCCCGGTCCTCGCGAGCCAGCTTCCGCGAGAGTGTCTTCGCGTCCGCCAGCACGAGGTCCGTGACATCGGCGACATGCTTCCGGTAACTGTCGCGCAGGAAGAGTCGGTCGTAGAGCTTCTGGGGATCGCGGATCGACGGGGCGATCTTGTCCGGCCCGTACCACGAGATATTGTCGAACTCGATCGGCTCCTTCCCGGCCGTGAACCCGTTGCAACTGATCTCCAGCGTATTGAAGATCGTCGAACGACCGACGACATCGCCGATAATCTGATCCAAAGTTCGCCCATTGGGATGCGTGATCCCTTTCGCCGTGGCCTGTGCGGGCGAAAGGCTCGTCAAATAGCACGACGCGCCTTGAGCATGCACGTCCTGGCCATTCTTGTAAGTTCGCTCCAGCCCCGTGATCAGCGTGACGTCGTCAGCGTGCTCGGCCAGCGGCTGCATGGTCGAAGTCAGATCCAACGGTGCAATGCCTGGCAAGTTGGCGATGCGCCGCTGTTCCTTCGTCTTGTCCGCATCGAACCCGCCGATGAAGCCCGGCAATTCGGCGTTCTCTTCGCCGGGGAAGAAACACCGGCGAACGATCCCGTTCGGGATGTACATGATGACGAGCTTCTTGCTCGGCGTGGCCGCGATCGCGGTCTTGTCATTCCCAATCGCCAGCGAGTGCAAGAACGGCAACGCGAGCATCGCCCCATTGGCTTTCAGAAACTTTCTGCGGGACAGATTCATCGGAGTTCCTCGCCTATTGGGGATTCTTCAGGAGTTCGAGCATCGCGTCGCCCATCGCTTTACCGATGCGGTTGAACCAGATCGCGCTGCCGTAGTAGTGGTAGGGACGATCGCTACCGGTGTGAACCCATTCCGGTTCTTTCTGCCAGTTCGGGAACATAGCCTCGGCGGCCTTATCGACCAACACGTCGACCGGGAACGCCTTGAGGTTGCCTTTGAACTCCGGCAATTCGTTCATAGACAGTTGGGCCTCGCGGACTGTCAACATCCCGCCGGTCGCCGGCTTTGATCCGTTCTGGCCCAGCGCGCCAATCACGAACGGCAAGTTCGGTGTGCCGAGATCCTTGCGAACGTCCTTGATGAAGTGCTGCATGTTGGAGGCGTATTCGTCCTGAGCACCGAAGATGTCATTGAAACCCTGAAACCAGACGAACCCCGCCAGCTCCAGCGTCTTTCCTTCCAGTTCGGGAAACAGCTTTGCGTAGTTTTCCTGCACGTCCTTCACTTCCGACAGCATGTTGCGATACGACGAGCCGTAATCCTTCTTGATGTCCTCGATCGTCGGCAGCGGCGCGTTCTTCTTGTTCTTTTCGTTGTCTTGTGTGACCCGCTTCTGAGCCTCATCGAGATCCTTCTGCAACAGCGCCTCAGGGAGTCCTGCCGAAGGCGAACGGAAGAGTTTGTAGAGCGAGTGCCCACCCCATGCGGCCTTGATCAAGAGGACCGGTTGATCGAAGTGATCTCCCATCGCGGTCCCGAATTCGAGCTCCACTCCCGTGCAACCAGGCGACCCATATCCGACGGTGAGCGGTCCTTTTCGATCGAGAAACTTGATGAACACGTCATCGCGGACGACCCACTTGTCGTCCTTCCGCAGATGAGCGAAGAGGTCTTTGGTTTTCTCGTCCGTCGCTTGGTAATCAAGGAGGGCGTTGCGGGCTTTACCCTCCATGTTCGATTGCCCGGCGAGAATAAAAACCTTCACGGGCTTGTCGGCGGCATACACCGGAGTGATTGCGAAAAGGCAACCGGCCACGAAAACAATCAGCAGTCGAATCATTGCAATCTCACTTTG
>CAMAWN010000226.1 GCA_945861865.1 Candidatus Kuenenia stuttgartensis
CCGTCGCGCTTCCAATCGACCGCACCGGAGCACAATCGCTTGGCGGAGTCTTTGTCGGCCCAGACATGCAGGCCGATGCCGATTTGCTTGAGATTGTTGCGGCACTGAGTGGTGCGGGCCGCTTCACGAGCGGACTGCACGGCCGGCAGCAGCAACGAGATCAGAATGGCGATGATCGAGATCACCACCAGCAGTTCAATCAGCGTGAAACCAGCTCGACGAGCCGACTTCAAAGACATACGTTTCGAAACCATCATTGACTTGCTCCTTGACGAGAAAACTCCGAGTCTCAGTGTCGAGCCGCGATCGCGACCACATGTGCCACCAAAAACCCCTCTGTCGCGGCGATTCCTTCCGTTTGTTCGCGAATCCTTCGCTGTGAATCGATGCTGCGCGGGAGATCATTCCACGCAGCCTGTGCGAAAATGGCTTCAGCCATCGAGGCTCGTTTCCGACTGACGAGAGAAACGGTACGAGTCACGCTTGAGTGCCTGATGAACTAAACGTGAAGACTTCGTGAAGCAGCGAGACTCGCCAACCGGCTCGCTCGTTTCGTCGTAGACCGAGCATTTCGATGACGGCAAGCTATCCGCTCGTGATGAAGCGTTTGCGAAGAGTGTGTGAATAACGGCGGCGTTGTTAAGCCGCGCGCGTGATTCTCTCGCCACCGAGATGAACTCGGTGGCGTGCAAGGATCACAATACCCCGCCGAACTGACGCACTGCTTCGTAGACGACGGTGTTCGCAGTGCTCGCCAAGTTCAGACTGCGGACGACATCGTGCATCGGCAGCTTGAGACAATTCGCTGAGTTCTCTGTGCGGATCGACTCCGGCAACCCGCGCGACTCACTGCCGAACAGCAAGATGTCGCCGCGCTGAAAGTCCGCGTCCCACACCAGCCGAGTCGCGAACTTCGTCAGGCACCAGACGCGCCGATCGGGCAATCGCTCGCGGACTTCGTCCCACGAATCGACCGCTTCCCAATCGAGATGCTGCCAGTAATCCATGCCCGCTCGGCGCAGATGTTTTTCATCGAGCCGAAACCCCAGCGGCCGGATCAGCCACAGCTTGGCTCCCACGGCTACGCACGTCCGCCCGATGTTTCCCGTGTTCTGCGGGATGTCCGGCTGATACAGCACGACATGCAAGAGTGGTTCCGACATGTCGCTCACACCTCTGGCAAGATCCAAGGCTTCCGCCATTCCGTGCGTCCACGCAGAGCGTTCGCTTCGGCATCGCCGACAAACGTCTCGGTCGCGGCGTCGAGCGTCAGCTTGCGGCCGACTCGCGCGGAGATGTTGCCCGAGTGACAGAGCACCGACGCTGGATGGCCGATCGTTTCCAGATCGCAATACGGCTTCGCTCGCGACTTGATGCAGTCGAGGAAGTTCTGGACGTGCGGCTTCTCGTGGCTGTCCCCTTCGCCCTTGGCGAGCACTTCGTTGCCGCGTCCGTAGGCGATCCAGCGATTGTTGCCGAGTACCATGTAGCCCTGATCCCCGAACAACGCCGAGCCTTCCGATTCGCCGAGGTAGCCATACGGAGTCCAGACGCGCATCTCGTAGGTCAGCAGCTTCGGATGTTTGCCATCCTTGACGTTGCCGGAGCCGAACTCGTAGTTGACTTGCAACGTGTCCGGGAACTCTTGAGCGTCGTCGAAGTACCACTTGCCGCCGTTCGCAAAGATCGACGTCGGCAATCCCAGCGGTTCGTCCTTCTGCGTCTCGCAGGCCGCCGCGAGCACTGCGACCGCCATGTCCAACCGATGCACGCCATCATTGCCGAGATCGCCGGTGCCGAAATCGTAGAACCAGCGCCAGTTCCCATGAAACCGATTGGGATTGAACGGTCGCTTCGCCGCCGAACCGAGCCACATGTCGTAATCGACTCCGGCTGGCGGCGTCCCATCAGGCCGCACCGGCAAGGCTCCCTGCTTCGAGCTTTCCCATGCCTTCGCCACCACGCAGCGTCCAAGCTTCCCGGTCTTCACGAACTCGATGGCCGACTGCATCCGCTCGGTCGAGCGGTGCTGCGATCCCATTTGCACGACCCGCTTGTGCTTTCGCATCGCCGCGACCATTCGCATTCCCTCGACGATGTTGTGGCTGTCTGGCTTCTCGACATACACGTCCTTCCCCGCCTGACACGCCAAGATCGTCGGGATCGCATGCCAATGATCCGGTGCCCCGATGACGATCGCGTCGATCGACTTGTCATCAATCAGCTTCCGAAAGTCACTCTCACCACGCGGCTTCTTCCCCTGCAATTTCTCGGCGGACTCAAGACCTTTCGGCAACCTGTTCGCGTCGATGTCAGCAATCGCCACGATCTCGACCAACTTGTTCGAGGCAAACGAAGCAATCAGCGACGCCGCCCGCCCCGCCGATCCCATCACTCCGACGCGAATCCGTTCACTGGCCTGAGCCTTCGCCACTTGATCCAGATGCGAGAGCAACACTCCCGAGGCCACAGCCACCGACGAACCCTGAATAAAAGAGCGACGAGTTTGCGACATCATAAGGCTCCTGATTTCATTTCGTTGCGATCCAGATCGGCAACTTCGTGGCTCCGATGGTGACCGGCTTCAAGTCCGGCGGCACAGTTGATTCGAGAGTGACCGAATTCGCCAGCGTTTCGCCTCGAATGTACTCGCCCCAACTTTGCATCGCGGCGAGTACGTCGGCGTCGTCAGTCGAATAGGAAACCTTGATCCGCGCTTGGATTTCGAGGTTGGCGTCTTTGCGGAGTTGTTGGACTTGGCGGACGAAGTCGCGGGCGATCCCTTCTTGGAGCAGCTCCGGCGTCAAGTGCGTGCTGAGCGCGATTTGCACGCCACGTTCGTCGGTGCTGATCCATTCGGCGGCTTGCTGAGTGGTGATGACGATGTCGGTCGGCAGCAGCACGACCTCGGTGTCGGCGACTTTCAGCGTGACGCTTTCGCCTCGGCGGAGCGGGGCGAGCGTGTTGGGGTCGGTGGCCGCGAGCGCGGCCGTGATCGCTCCCAGCAGCTTGCCGTGCTTGGGGCCGAGGGCTTTTTGGTTGGGCTTGTAGACGTAGCTCACCAGGTCGTCGAGGTGATCGCAGCTCGTCAGCCTTTTGAGGTTGAGTTCTTCCGCGATGACGTCGGCCAGCCGTTCGATGGCGGCTCGCTGCTGGGGGTCTGGGCAGGCGAAGCGGAGTTCGGCCAGCGGCTGACGGACTCGCAGATCGGCCTCTTCCCGCAGCTTGTGCCCCAGCTTCACGACAAGCTGAGCCAGTGCCATCCGCTCGTTGAGTTCGGGGTCGAGAAGTGTTTCGTCGGGATTTGGATACGAGCAGAGATGCACGGATGCGGGGGCTGATGGTTGATGGTTGATGGTTGATGGCAAGACAACCAAGTTCTGGTACATCCGCTCGCAAACGAACGGAGCACAAGGCGCGAGTAACTTCGATAACGTGACGAGCACTTCAAAAAGCGTCTGGTACGCAGCGAGCTTGTCGGTGTCGCTCGCATCGCGAGAGCGCCAGAAGCGGCGGCGGTTGCGGCGGATGTACCAGTTTGACAGATCGTCGATGAACGCGGCAGCGGCGGCGCACGCTCCGGGTGTGTTGTAGTTCTCGAACTCGCGGCGGCTTGTTGCGATCAACGCTTGCAGGTTCGAGAGCACCCAGCGGTCGATCTCTGGTCGCTCGGCAACGGGGACGGGCGGCGCGAGCGGATCGAATTCATCCAGCCTCGCGTAGTTCACGAAGAACGAATAACTATTCCAGAGCGGGATCAGGATTTGGCGGCGGACTTCGTCGGCGGGTTTGCTGACGACTTCGCAGACGGGCAGGCCCTCAGCCGTGTGGTCGGTGGGGCCGTCGGGGGTCTCGATCGTGACCGGCTTGTCCTTGTGCCGAGTCCCGAAGCGCAGGTCTTGCGCGGGGTTCTGGGCCAGGTACATCCAACGCATCGTGTCCACGCCGATCTGCTCGGCGGCTTCCTCGAACCAGATCGCCGTGCCGTCCGACTTGTGCATCGGCTGGCCCTCCTCGTTCATCACGAGGCGGTGGCCGAGCAGCGTTTTGAACGGCCGCTTCAGCGCCGGGTCGGTGGTCTCGCCGTGACGCATCATCGTGGCCAGCGAGAGCAGCGAATAGAACCAGTTGCGGAACTGGCCGGGGAAGCATTCGGTCACGAAGTCGGCCGGGAACTGGCTGCGCCACGCGTACGGGTTCGAGTTGTATTGCATGGTCGAGAACGGCACGATGCCGGCGTCGAGCCACGGATTACCGACATCGACGATGCGCGACATCAGCCGGCCGGTCTTTGGATTCTTGATCTTCACCGCATCGATCCACGGCCGGTGCGGCGTGTGGCCTTCCAAGACGTCCCAGCCCTCGACCGCGCGGGACTTCAACTCTTCCAGCGAGCCCATGACCTCGAAGTCGATCCGCTTCTCGCCGTGGACTTCGTACTCCTCGACCCAGATCGGAAGAGCGAGTCCCCAAAACCGTTTCTTCGAGATCATCCAATCTCGCATCGACGTGAGCCATTCCAGCTCACGTTCCTTGCCGTTGATGTTGTCGGGCAGCCAGCGAATCGCCTCGGTGACTTCTTTGATCTCGTCCCGCCAGTCCATGTTGATGAACCACTCGTCGACCAGCCGAAAGACCAGTTCGTCGCCTGTCCGCCAACAGTGCGGATAAATGTGCGGGTACTGCTCGACGTTGACCAGCAGGTGTTTCGCGCGGAGCCGTTCAAACACCAACTCCGCCGTCGCCGGGTCCGTCGAGTTCTTTCCCGTGAACTCGCCGAAGCCTTCGAGGAAATTCCCATCCTCACCCAGTGGCGCGAGGCCGACGATGCCCAACTGCTGGCCGAGCACATGGTCCACGTCACCGCAACCGGGCGCGATGTGAACAATGCCAGTTCCCTCACCGGCGACGACGTTCGCGTTCCCTTTGAAGTCGCGACCGCCATCGACCACTTTGTGGCATTGCGAGCCGCAAAGCTGCTTCACGCGCGGATCAAACGGCACGCCGCCGAGCTCGCTCTGAGCCGGCAGGTCATCGAACGGCCCGGTGTATTCCCAGCCGATCATCTCCGAACCCTTGAGCGTCGCTTCGATCTCGTAGCCACCTTGCTCCTTGAAGATTTGCCCAATCGTCTTGAGCTTCGGCACGCCGCTCGGCCACGCCCACTCCGGCCGCCCGAAGCCTTCTTTGAACTCCTTCGCCAGCCGTGGATATTCGAGGTTGTCCTTCGCGAAGTAGTACACGCTGCCGTCGCGTTTGCTGCGCAGCTTGACGTATTCCAGGTCCGGGTTGACCGCCGCCGCGACGTTGCTGGTCAACGTCCACGGAGTCGTCGTCCAGACGAGAAGGAATTCGTTATCGCGGTCCTTCAACGGAAACCGCACGAAGATCGACTTGTGAACCGTCAGCTTGCGACCGTCGGCGACTTCCATCTGCGAGTACGCGCTGCCGCCTCGGCCCGACCACGGCATGACGTCGTAGCCGCGATAGATCTTGCCGCGTCGGAAACACTTCTTCAGAAACGTCCAAATCGTTTCGTTGTTCTCGGTCGAGAACGTGAAGTAGCTCCCGCCCCACTCGGCATTGCCCAGCCGCGCGACGAGTTCGCTGGCGGTTCCAGAAGCGGTCTGTCCCGACGGCGTCGTGATCGTCACGGCTTCCTCGGTCCCAATCTTCGACGCCAGCAACCGCAACGTGTCGGGATCATCCCAGTCGGTCCAGTAGCCGAGCCGAATCGACTGCTCAGTCTGCCGCGCCGCGAACTTCAGCACGCGGCGTTTGCACTCATTGACGAACTTGTCGATGCCGTACTGCTCGATGGCGGTCTTCGAGCCGAGGTTCAACTGCTTCTCGACTTCGACCTCGACCCACAGCCCCTGGCAATCGAAGCCATTCTGGTATCGCAGCTCATGCCCGGTCATCGCGTAGTAGCGTTGATAGGCGTCCTTGTAAGTCCGCCCCCAGGCGTGATGGACCCCCATCGGATTGTTGGCGGTGATTGGCCCGTCGAGGAAATTCCACTTCGGCTTCCCGGCGTTCTGCTGCCGCAGCTTGTCGAAGATGCGGTTCTGCTCCCAGAACTTCAGCACCTCATGCTCACCTGTCACGAATTTCGCGTCGCCGACTTTTTCAAACATCTCAATTCCCAAACGCGGGCATCCCGCCGCCGTAGGGTGGGTCGAGGACGAGACTCACCAGCATCAAATCCGAAATCGCAAATGGTGGGTCTCGTTCCCCGACCCACCCTACGGGAAGTTAGCGTCCGAGCCGCTCAAACACCTTCGGGATCAGCCGAGACAGCTTCTCGCCACCCTTGGCGGCGACTGCCAGTATTTTCTGGATGTCCACCGGTTCCAGCGCGTCGGGCAGGCAAATGTCGGTGACGATGGAGAAGCCGAGGACTCGCAGGCCGGCGTGGACGGCGACGAGGACTTCCGGGACGGTGCTCATGCCGACGACGTCGGCTCCCATGCCGCGCAACATACGGTACTCGGCGCGGGTTTCGAGGTTCGGACCAGCCACGGCAACAAAGACGCCTTTGTGAGCCGTGATGCCCAACTCCAGCGCGGCTTGCAGGGCGATCGCGCTGAGTTCACGCGTGTACGGCTCGCACATGTCGGGAAAACGCGGGCCGAGCCGGTCATCGTTGATGCCACGCAGCGGGTTGTCTCCCATCAGGTTGATGTGGTCGTCGATGACCACGACGTCAGACAGTTCAAAGTGCGGGTTCATGCCGCCGGCCGCGTTCGTCACAACCAGCGTGTCGGCTCCGAGAGCCTTCATCACACGCACCGGAAACGTGACCTGCTGCATCGAATAGCCTTCGTAGAAATGGAAGCGGCCCTCCATCGCCACGATCGGCACGCCGCGCAGTTCGCCACACACCAACTGCCCCACATGTGAGGGGGACGTGGAAATTGGGAAGTGTGGAATGTCGGCATACGGAATGGCGGTCTTGCTCGTGATCTGCTCCGCCAATCCACCGAGGCCAGTGCCGAGGATCATTGCGGCCTTCGCCGTTCCAGACCATTTCGAGTGAACGAAGGCTGCCGCTTCGTCAATCTGTTTGGCGAGACCCAGCATCATGTCACCTTCTCTGATTCGATCACCGTGCCGCGACCATCAGGGAACATTCCGCATCGGCGATCAACACTGGACTGCTCCGGTCGGACGCGGTACGGCTCGGCGGACGCTCAAACAGTGAGTACTAAAACAAAAATCCGCCATCCGAAAGGCGGTTGGCGGATCGTAGTGAATTCGAGTCAAGGCCGCGAAGCGGAAGCGGCATTTCTGTGTCAGCTAATCTTCGTCATCGTCGTCGAGATCATCGTCGTCGAGATCATCGTCGTCATCGTCGTCGAGGTCGTCATCAAGGTCATCCTCGAAGTCGTCCTCTTCAAACTCATCTTCCTCGAACTCCTCTTCTTCGTCTTCGAACTCCTCTTCGTCTTCGAACTCCTCTTCGTCTTCGTCGCCGAAGCCCCCTTCTTCTTGTTCTTCGCCAAAGCCACCGTCTTCTCCGCCGCTGCCCCCTTCGTCGTCATCGCCTCGAAGGTCGATGGACAACGAACGGTCATCGGTCGGAATCAACCAACCCTCGGTGGTGCTGGTGCGTGGCAGAAGTTCCGCGTCGGTGAGTGCCAGTGCCATCGGAAATAACCTCTAATCTTCATACGAGGAAGAGTCGTCAAGCCACTCCGGCTCGGCGGTCGGCGGGTTCTTTAGTGGTGGTGCCAATCTTTGTCAAGCAACCTCTCGCGGCAATAGAGTCGGCACAAACCGGCGAGACTCTTCGGTCTCATTTTCGTTTTTTGATTTTTGATTTTTGATTTCCGATCGCGGCCTTGCGAGTCTCCGGCCAATTGAAAATCAGCGATCTAAAATCGAAAAGCCCATCACTCGTGCCGCAGCGCTTCGATGGGGTCCATCATCGCGGCGCGACGAGCGGGATAGAGGCCGAAGGCCACGCCGACAACCACCGAGATACCGAAGGCCACGACGAATGACCACGCGGCGAACATCGGTTCCACGGCTTTCAGATGCTGCGGCAGACTCATCCAAACGTCGCTGAACCAGTTCTTCAGCATCCAGCGGACCCCTTCGGTCGCGGGGCTGCAAAGCCAGCCGCAGGCCATGCCGAGCGCTCCGCCGGTTCCGGTCAGCACGACGGTCTCGGCGAGGAACTGGCTGATGATGTCGCGGCGTTTCGCGCCGAGTGCCCGGCGAATACCGATCTCGCGAGTCCGTTCCGTCACTGTTGCCAGCATGATGTTCATGATCCCGATGCCGCCGACCACCAGCGAGATGCCGGCGATCACAACGAGCAGGGCGTTGAACATCATTTGCAGCATCTCGGCTTGGCGAAGCAATTCCTTCGGCACGACGACGGCGTATTCGGGAGTCTTGTGAAAGCGTTCGAGCTGCGTCTTGATCAGGTCGGCAGTTTGCTCGACCTGATCGATGTGTGCGAC
>CAMAWN010000227.1 GCA_945861865.1 Candidatus Kuenenia stuttgartensis
ACTCGAATTCTCAGACGCCAACATCCCACACCTCCGTGCCGTAACCCTCAACCAGACGCGATCCATTCGCGTCGCACGGAGACAACAATAATTTCATTCCCTCAATCGCGCCAGCTACTTACCCATCCTTCCCAGAGTGCGCGCTAGCCCTGCATGGAAACCCTGATCGCCGTCGCGCTAATCGTCGGTATCGCCTATGCGATGTTCAAGTCCGGAAAGCAAACCGGCAGCCGCCTCGGCTTCGGAGCCGGTCGTCGATCTCAGCGTCGCCGATCCCGCTGAAGGCATTGGCCTGAGAATCAATCAGCGCTCGTCAACCAACAACCAAGTTCCCACTCAAGGAGAAGTCACATGCCCCTCACGACGACCGAGAAACAACACTGGCGAGACCGCATCGGCAAACGGATCGACAAGAAGATCGCGGCGATCACGGCCCTCGAACCGGGCTTGTTCGCCCGCATCGAAAGCGAAGCCCGCACTCGTGCCATCCAGTCGCTCGGCATCGCCGAACTCATGGCCGAGCAGGAGCGAGTCGAGCAACAGCAAAAGTCCCTGGAGTCACGCGAGGAGCAACTCAGCCGCCAAGTGCTATCGCACCTGCGCGGTGTCCCGCCCGACTCGATCGACTCCTACGCGGTCACCCGTTCGGACACAGAGGTCAACAGCGCGATCAAGGCCCGGCAGGTGATCCACGAAGAGACGCTGTTCCGCGAGCATGAACTCGGCCGCCAGATCACGCAGCTACGACTTGAGAGAGAGAATTTGCTCGACACTGTCTTTTTAGCGACTTCACCCGTCCAAGTTCGGGATCTTTGGCAGAAAGTCTCCGACCTGCTCGGCGACGAGTTGTCGCAACTCCAACGAGACGCGATGAAGATTGCGCCGCCGAACGAATGACCAAGCCAACCACACAGGCGACCAAGATGGGCCGGGCCGCATCTGCGGCCCGGCCCTTTGGTTTCGTTTAGCTATCAGCAGTCGGACTTGCTCATGCCTTCTTGCTTCGTCTCTTCTTCGGTTGTTTTGGTTGACCCGATTTGGTGTGGGTTTGTTGGGACCGCTTAGTGACGCAAGTCTCTGGTTCCTTGAGTGACTCGATTACTTCCATGCTAAGCGGGCATTCCTGACCGATCTCGCGAAACAGCCTGAGTAACTCGATTCGATCGCCCTCAGCCAGCAACGCCAACGAGGGCTTCGCGGCTTCACTCTGCGGCTTGAGTTCCGTGGTCAACTTCCTTGCTCGCGCCAACCACAGCCGCCCCTCGCGGATGACTTGCTGCGCCGCGTCCGCCGGTCGCGCTGGCAACTCAACGCTTCGGCCGTGCCCCTCGTGTCGGCCCTCGCTCCGCCGGATCTCAAGGTGCAGCCGGGCTGGCGACCAGCCGTTCTTGGCGGCCTCGCTCGCAAATGACCGACGCTTTTTGCGGTTATTGAGGCTCAACAGGTACGGCAGAAAACCCCAATGCAGCGGCAGCCGGTTTGGTCGCCGCAGGCGGCAGAGTTCCTCCAGCTCGCTCATGCCATTCGGGCCAGTCCCTGGCTTGTCCGAATACAACCTCGCGAACAGCTTCCAGCGACGTAGTGTCCCCGGATCGACTCCCTTCCGCTCGGCGAAGGCAGTTGTGGACGTCCCCGGATTCGCCTCCGCAGCGTTGGCTTCACGACCCATCGCGTAGTGATCACGGACTCGCTGGGCGATTCGTTCAGCCTTGACCTCGATCGCAGCGGCTTTGGCTTTGTCGGCTGGTGATCGAGTTTGATCACCAGGTTGCGTGGCTCCCTTCAGCGACGCTTGCGATGGCTGGCTGTTCGGCATTTGGATCGGATCACTTGCATGCACGCTTGGTTTGCCCAAGTAGTATTCCACTACCTCGGCCCAATCGTACCTGCCAATCACGTCACCTCTCCAGACTCACTGACCTGATTGGGCCTCTGTTCGGCTGACTTAAACCGCGACCAGAGACAGGCGACGGCGCTGCAGAGGTGGTCGATGAATTCGACCGAATTCGGCCAGTCGATTCTGGCATCGTTGATCGCTTTGAGTATGTTCTCTCGAATGCCATCGGCGCGGACCCAGTCGTCGGAGCAGATATTGCGGTCGATCAGACCGGGGGCGAACTCATACGCCCATTCCGTCAGTGTCCGCTCGGTCGCAATGGCGAGGTGATTGCTTTCGTGGCATTTCAGCAAGCGTGATTGCAGGTTGGTGAACGCCGATTTGTCCAGGCGAATTCGAGTTTGTCCAGACAATCGGTCGAGTGCAAATCCACTGTATCCGACCGAGCCCTCACTCAGGTCGATGCAATACCCGGCCTCAGTCGTAACGAGCCCCGCATCATGCAGTGCCTCCTTCACTCGATTCATGACTTCCATCACCGCACGCACACTT
The DNA here is from genome assembly GCA_945861865.1 of Candidatus Kuenenia stuttgartensis. GTDB lineage: Bacteria > Planctomycetota > Planctomycetia > Planctomycetales > Planctomycetaceae > SXKJ01. The sequence continues at coordinate 2,390 of CAMAWN010000227.1, forward strand.
TGGCCCATCACGACCAGTCGATCAGACTGGCGGAACAGGATAGCGGGTGGATGTTCAATGTCGGGCATGGTTCGCCGTAGGATGTGGTGGAGTCTCAGCTCGATGACAGGGGATGCGAGTGGATGTGCCAAGGAAAGGATGCGATGCGCTTTCGGCGTGCCCGATTCGGCCAGGCACTGCTCCACCCACCGCAGGTCGTCGCAATCAGCCACATACTCCGCAAAGTCCGAGAGCACATCGGCCAGCAACATTGTGCCTGATACATCTGGGATCTGCAGGGTCGCACAGTGATGCCATCCCTCGATATCAGCGGTACGTTCGATGGCGCTGAGCATGTTCCACGTCCCGACCCGCCCCGGCCACATGCAGGTGTCGGGCAGCACACCCGCCACGAGTCTCGTGATCGGGTCGAGCAGCAGCGCTGCGGCCGCGCGAACCACCAGTCTCGGCAGCGGATTGATCAGCTCGGGCAGATACTTTGCCACCATGACATATTTGTCGAGGTGGTAATCGCAACCGCGACGGAGAGACCGCAAGAACCGCCGACATTCCTCATTTAGGTTTTCACGATTGTCGTTGATTTCAAATGGGCTAGAGCCACTCTTGCTGCTGGCACCAGCGAGCGCGATGCAAATTGTCGCAAGCGACTCGGTATTGATTCGCGAAGACAGACTCAGGACTCCCTTTGCCCGCGCACGAACCATGTTCTCGTTCACCTCGGATCGCAAGGTGTTTTCGGTATCCGTGGCCGTCATCGGATCACTCATGGTTAACCTCCTCTTGGTTGGGTGAGGAACAAAGTGGTGCGAGCGGCAGATGCGCACTGCATTCGATCGACAACTCCTTGGTGAAAGCGCTTCACCAACAGCGGCGATGACGCCACCGGCCCCCTCCGCCAAAGCGTGAAAGACGGAAGGGCCAGTGGTCCGGCCCGAGGGCCGGTCGTCATCGCCAGCGAGCTCGATTGTCCTCTGCACTGTGGCGATGGATGGTATCGCTCATCCACGTCACGGCGGACCAATCGAGCCTCGCAGCGTTCTCATTGTAGGGTTCCTAAGTACCGATTACAAGGCTCGGTTGACAACGGTGGTTATTAGTTTTTAGACAGTGATCTTGTTGAAATGTCCTCTGGAGTGTCTCCCATAACTCGGACCGCGAACACTCCCCAGTGTCCTTACGGCCGTCCGGTGCTGGGACGGTTTTTATTTTTCGAGACTAATGGGACAGGTAGGACAGGTTTTAGAAAGTATAGAGACAAACTCGCGCACAGATTTTTCGCAGGGGGGGGGGTGAGAGAAATAGACATGTGTAGCACCGTCTCTTATCTCCCAGAAACCTGTCCTACCTGTCCTGTCCGTCCTAACCGGGGGGAAGGGTCGCACCACCTCGCCCTGGAAACCCCCGGTGTCGCCGGCCGCCAGCCAGGAAGTGACTGGCAGTTTGGGGTAACGCATCAGCAGCAAGAACTTGTCTGGGAATCGAATCGCCAACAGTGGTTGTCTCAAGCCAAGGGGATCGGTTGGAGGGCATTCGCTGACGCGTACAGCACCAAGGATGTTGGCCGCCCACTGGTTAGGGGCGATGTTTATTGGCCTCTGTTCGCGGCTGCCGCTACCAAGGAAGCCTTCGACGTCGTGGCCGTGGACAATCACGCCCAAGAAAGTGCTTCGCAGGGCTATCGTGGCAACGTGAGGTCACGGGCGAGCAGCGGCGCGACCATACCCGCCGATTGTCGGTCTCGCGGGACTCGATCCCGGACAAAGATGCGGAGTGATCCCATTCAACGGAGCCGACGGATCCCGGCAGGGTTCGACTGGTTCCCAAAGAACACCGGGCTGTAGCCGCAACGCGCGAGTGCCCCGAAGCGGGTGTGGCAGTCGGTGGAGGTTCGTTTCCTGGCTGAGTTCAAGGACGAGGAAGTTCGCGATCACCATCCGTTGGATCAGTGTCCGTTGGCTAATAGCGATCGATTCACCCAATTCCCGTGCGACCCTTTGGGCGGCTGCGATCGACTCGGATGGGTTGAGATAGACGTCCTCGCCAACGATCCATCCGATCATCTGCCCACCAGGAGCCCAGCCATACGGTTCAGAAGGCGGATGATGCCAACCGCAACGGATCTGGTTGGTGGGAGGCCGACCATCGAGAGTGGCAAGATGCGCCCGATGTGTCTCCAGCAGCGATCTAATGATGCCAACGAATTGAAGTACCGGATCGGCGCTACGCTGTGAGTCGCGTTGACGTTCAACCGAAGCCCGGAGCGCTGCATGACACCGGTGTTCAAGTTCAATCGCGTCCGTCTGGGTAAGGCAGCCCACTTCGATCGAAAAACGAAGGAAGAACCTGATCCCGATCAGCAACTCTGCGATAATTCCTGGCGTGCGGGCGTGGACATTTTCAGCGTGCATCTCAGCGCGAAGTTGGCGGAGCATTTCCGGTTTTTGTCCTTGAATCGACTCGTATTGTGGAGCGAGCCAATGAATAAATCCTGCCATACTGGCAGCGTACAATCCCAGTTCGGCGTCCTGCTGCGCGGCTGTAAGACGCTCGACCGAAATGTCTCCTGGTGAGATCTCGGCGACGAGGATGCGGGCTCCGAGTGACTGACCACGCGGGACGTCTTCACCTGTGCTCAGCACGAGGCCACGCGGTGGCTTGGCTGGCCGCAACGTGCCATCAACCCGCATCCGCTGACGTCCCGACCGATTGCCTTGAGCGCGAAGGAATCGATCAGCCTCGCGATGAGTTGTTTGGACTTGGTATTGAGATCCGGTTGGGCAGAAATCATCGACGACCATCAGCGCGTCTTTGGCATGAAATGCTAGGCCCTCAAGTGAGTTCCCGGTCGATGACCAGTTTGCTGGGAGATGTGTCGCGTCCATCTCCGAGCCATAGTGTTGCTGTGCGAGCGCAGCAACTGCTGTCTTGAATGAACCGCTGCGCCCCGCAAGATGAATGGTGAAATCGGTATCACCCAGCACGGCCCGATAAGTGGCTCCGAAGATTGGAACAGTGACCTCGAATGGCGCGAGTTCAAGCATTCCAAGGCTCGCGCGAATTGCCGTATGGAGCATCTGATCGACTGGGGGATCCGGGAGTTGGTACTGCTCAAGCGCCGGCGGAAGGTCGACTTCGACATCTGGGACTTGCCCCATGGCTCCGATCGCGCCGCCAGCGTGAAGATAGACATCGTCACCGCCAACGTGACGCCATCCCAAGTGTCGGTACATGACACGTTGAGTTACGTCACCTGAGACTTCCTGGATCGCCGCGCGGACTTGATCATGGACACCTCTACCGGCTGCGATAATCGGGGGAGACCCCCAGGCTGGGGCGATCCATTTCATGTCGGCGAACTCAGCCGCCGAAATGCGCACACGAGGCAATGCTCGGCCATCGTAGATATGGCCTTCGACGACGAAGTGTCGTGTCTGCTCAACGCCGTCATCACAGAACAATTCCTCAACGATTTCGACAGTGAAGTTGGTCAGCGGCTGGCCGCTGTTAAGGCAGATTCGGCCATCAATAACTGTGTAAGGCGGCGGCGGGACTTCGCTGTCTCGTGGAGCTGATTCTGCAACGACAATTTGTTGCACAGCGAGTTGGATCGCAGATTCTGCTTGTGATTGGTCGATGTGGTGGCCGCTCACAAGGCGCCTTATCAAACGCCGACGATGGCTGTCATCATGGAGATTCGCAGTGTCGGTGTAAAAAGGGATGTTCTCGCCGTCGCGACGAAACTGCAAACGGTGGCGTCGTCGCCCATCCGGTGAAATATCGATTTGCATGGTCAGCCCTCCACGCGTAGGGTCTGCGACAATCGACGCGGGCTGACGATGCGGACAACATTTCTGCCATCAGGCGATTGGTTGGGCTGATCCTCCTCAGCACGGTGGCCACCGGCAAGAAGTGAAAGCGGTGATCGGGCCTGAGAGAACGCAGACTGAATCGTTCGTCGCGCAGATTGCTCGTCTGTATTAGTATCGGGCTGTGCTCCACGGAGCAGCAGCGGCTCGGCCGCTTCGAGGCTGACACCATGACCAGCCAGATCACACGCCGCCACGAACAGACGTTGGTTCCAGTTGTCAGCGTGGGCGAATCTGCCAAATAGCCAATCTCGTGTGGACTTCGCGAACCCTCCGAGTCGGAGCAAGCTCAACAGCGTGCGCGGCGAGTCTGACGCGACGATGGGACTTTGTAGACTCGCAGTTCCAAAGGGCCGGTCGCGCCGCGACGTTTTATTGCGAATCTGAAATCGCGGATTATTCCGCCACACCTCTGCTAGAGCCGGCGGCAACTCGGCGATCACAACCGTGGGGTCAGCCCACTCGTAGCGATTGCCAGAGGGGTGTACGCTGGGCGGCAGCACGACATACCCGCCATGTCCGCGAAATTCTAGCGCTTTGTGAAGTGGAGTGAACTTAGCAGCCGTCGGAAAGTCCGGACAACGAAAAAGGTAATGCGCCTTGCCTGGCTTCTTCGACCCGGAAAGCGTCTTGCGAGTCTTCGGCTCGCCACCGAGCAATTCGAAGAACACGCGTTCGGCGTCAAGAGAATCAACATCGACCGCGACGATACCCGAGACCGACCCAAGGATCAGGCAGATTCCGTCATTGAGAAACCGAGTCCACCAGTCCGTAATCTGTGACTCGCTTGGTTGGGTCTCCTGGAATGCCTTCCACCGCACTCGCGGCTTCTTGTCCCCCGACTTTTGCGGGATAATCGACCACGCTTGTGCCGCGTACTCTCTGGCGATCGCCAGTATCGACGGCCCTATACAATCCTCTCCCAATCCAGCGTTGCTGGAGTCGTCAGATTTGAATATAGTCATTCTAGGTAGGTTTCCTTAGTAATGACGCCCCGCACGGCTGGCACTGTGTTGGGCGTTTTTTCGTTGGGATAAAAAAAAAGCCCAGCAGCCGACTACGACTGCTGGGCTGGACAAAAGCTAGGACGCGACCACGACGGCTGGCGGCGTGGATGTCGTCTGCTGCTGGTTTGCTCGGTATAGCCGATCGCTCAATCGGTTAATCAGCGAGATCTGTGCCATCGGTAACCGGAACGCACTCCAATGTGCGGTGGAGTCGTCGATCAACCGCTCGATGACTGCCAAGTCAGGGATCAGCGAGTCGACTCCGCTAGCTTTCGCGACTGCAACGACTTTCTCGGCAATATCTTTGCCCCGGACTGGAAAGGACATTGCCGGCGCAAGATCCTGAATCCAATCGATCATTGTCTTAAAAACGGATTCGCGAGGAGTTTGACCGTCCCTGCACTTTTCGAGCTGATCTCGCAACAAAACGTACTGACAGTCGGCAATGCTGATCCGAACGGGACCGTCGATCGCGTCAATCTCAAAGCCACCGACTTGAATTGCTTGGGTCCGGATATCCTCATGGCTTTCTGTCCCACCGACGTCCGCCGAAAAGCAAGCCCACCAGAGAGCGTCCGCCAGATTGTTAGCCGCTTCCCCAGCGGCATCCTCGGTTGCACCGATTGCAATCACACTGTCGCCACACGCGAACGTCAGGACGGACGATCCTTCGGCCGCAATGCCGAAGCGAGCCCGTTGAATGGCCGTAAGTCTGTGAAGTTCGACGGCACCTTGCCAGAACGGACTGCGTTGCGTGAGGTTGCTGGAATCAGTGGTACCGGCCGTCGCAGGCACTACATGTGTGAGCAGGCGGAGCAAGTCGATGTCCTCGACATGTTGGCTAAGATCTGCAAGCACGTCGCCAATCCGGATGCTGTCTGCGTCACCATAGGTCTCGATGACTGCAACGCAGGGCATCCCACCCGTGGACGTAGCACTCTCAAGTAGCTTGATAAGGCTCCACTTTCCAACTGGAGTAGGAGGCAGCAAGCACGGAGGCAACTGGCCGGCGACATATTCTTTAACCGCCTCGCTCAACAGCGCCGCGACCACACGATCGATCCGCCACTTGAGCCGAGACGTGAATGCATCGGGTTCATCGAGAAGAGTTGCATCAGGCCGATAGCTGCCATCGCTGATGTCATGCGCGACCTCGGCCGCGGCATTGAAAATCTCGTGGTCAGAC
>CAMAWN010000228.1 GCA_945861865.1 Candidatus Kuenenia stuttgartensis
TCACGGAGTGACTCGTCTACGTTGCGGTTTCGCCCTCTCAGACACAGCCATCCTTCGACCAGGACCGCCAAGAGCAGCAAGCCGCCGAGCAACACAGGCGACAGCCATCCGGCCAACCCACAGCCCAGCGTTACTAGCGACATGGCCGACAACCCGCCACCGCACGCACACACGAGTCGCTCGGCCGAACCCACAGCGAGCGGAATTCGCAACGCTCGCAAGCACAAACTACCGACCGCCCAGCTTCCCAGGCAGATCGCCACCGCGACCGCGATCAGATCGAGACGCTGTGCGAGGTTCGACCAACTCGAAGCGGGAAACTTCGGCGGCGTGACCACGTTCGACCACAGGATGTCCGGCAGTTCGATCCAAACATCAACGCGCCGAGTCTTCGGATTGCTATTGGGCAGCGTGAAGTGAAAGAAGAACAGCGAGTAGCCGACAATCCACAGCAGCGCGATCCAGTCGGACCAGCGCGAACTTCGCCCAAGCTCCGATTCCGAGGAAGGTCCAGACATCACGTTTGCCATGAGCGGATCGGTCGTGGGAAAAGCGGAGGCAGGTTTTCAAATAGGCTGACACTCACGATTTTCGGGTGTCGCGGAGATTGGCCTTGAAGTTCAGCCGCAAAGCGGCGCGACTCGAAAGCCCAGGGCGACAGCCCTGGGGACAGTGGCAAAACAATCTTTTGAAGGCCCAAGGGACCGCAACCAGGTCACGGCCCCTTGGGCCTTTACGGTCATCGGATATCACAGTTTCCCAGGGCTATCGCCCTGGGCTTTCGAGTTCCGCTCCGTTGGAGCTAAGCCAGCACTTCGGATGCCCAGCGATCATTGCGACTAATTCACGCGCTGTTTCGCCATCACCAGTTTCCGCCAGTCGAAGGTCGTGCCACCCGGATCGAACGCTTGCTCCGCCTCGGAACGGTCGATGAGGTACACCGCACGATAAGTAACATGCGTGTTGGGCGGTGCCGGAGCCGGCTGATACAGTGGTCCGCCGATGCGCACCACCGGTTCTGTGGACCCGGCTGGCATCGTCTGGACGCACTCGAACATGCCGATCGTCGCAAACACGACGAAACAATTGCTGCGCGTCGTGCTGTTCCCGTAAATTTTGGACAGCAACCGCTGACGCAGAACCGGCTCGACCGGTAGTGGATTCGTGCCGTCATGGTCCGCTTCGTTGGCGACATCGAACAGGCGACGAGCGGACGCGCTCGAGGGAAGCTGTCGCAAGATGGTCTCTTCGAGAGGCGACTGCCCAGAGACCGTGCTTTGAACCGTTCCCACATCGCGGAAGGGTCGTGAAGTGTTCAGCACACCTGGCAGATATAGATTCGACGTCGGATCGACTCCATCGCGGGAGTTCAGAAACTCGAACCACCAATCGCGTCCCGCGTCGCTACCGGTCGCGTCGCGCAGACCGTCTTCGATGGTGCCGTTGGTGTTGAAGTCCGCGCCGGTGTGTTCGGGCGGAATGAGGATGTCGCGATCGTCGATTAACGCGGCGAGCACGCGCGGGTCGCGAATCGTGTTGAGGTTGATCCGCCCCGGCACGCGATTGATCTTCACCGGGTCTCCCAACTGCCGATGCGTCCGCGTCGGCACTTCGACCAGCGACAGCAGCCGATGGAAGTGATTCAGCGGATCGTTCACGCCGTCCCCATTCCGGTCTTCGGTGGCCGTTAGCGTGCCGTCGCGATCTTGGTCCTCCATGTTGTTGATCACGGTCTGGGCAAACGTGACCGCCGGCAGATTGAACGGCGACTGCCGGCCGGGACGGACGCTGTAAGGCAGCGCGGCCGGGCCAACTAGATAGACGTTGAGCAAATCCATCGTCGAGGCGAAGTCGCGGTCAAAGTGCGGCTGGAACAAATTGAAGAGTCCGCCGCCGGGGACTTGCTGGTTGGTCCGTCCCATCGAATTCAGTTGCGCGAGCGGGCCAAAGCCGGCTCCCGCGGTGGAGCAAAGCTGGACGTTTCCGGCATCCAACGGTTGCACTCGTTCTTGCGAACGGAGTTCCGGAGTGTTCCACATCCCCGTCATGGTCAGGCGATTCTGCGCCTCGGTCTGCGACGTCACGGGTGGGGGATTCATCATCATCGCGCCCCCTTGGAACCGAAGCTCGCGACGTTGCACATCGCGGAATTGGTCCACCGTGACATAGGGGTTCGACGCCAGCGTCAGTTGCGGCAGAAGCGGGTTCGCTCGACGCTGCAACGCGACGTCGGTGTCACCGTCGCCGGGGTTGTTCGTCCGACTGAGAAAATCTCCCGCCGAACCGTTGAGGAGCCTGAAACGTGCCGCATGTGACGCATGCAGCAGGTCCAAATCCGGGGCGATGTTGGCGGCGACGACGGGAGTGCCCGATATGTAGGGCGCGACACCCCCTTTGTTGGGCGCGACCAATTCGAAGTCGCTGGTTCCCCCGCTGTAGTCGATATACAGCGCCGCGGAGCCAACCGGTGACGAGTCGGCCGAGGCCACGGTGAACAGCGATCCCGGCGTCAAATTGTCGCCGGGCGCAACCGTGCCGCCGACTCCCGACAGCAATTCGACAGCGTTCTCGGAAGGCGTGTTGAATACGCCATTGCGGTTGTCGTCACGGACCAAGCGCCAAACGCCGGTGTCCGGTGCGGTGGAACTCGTCTGTGCCAACGGAACGTCGAACGCGCTCGTCGATCGCAGTTCGATTTGCAGGAAATTGAACCCCCCCCCCACCGTCGTCTCGTCGAACGGTGTCTGCGTATTGTCCATCGAGTCAGTTTCCTGGCGCACCCACATCGCTTCGCTGATCGTCAATTCCTGCCTCTCCACGCCAAAGACGACGGCCCGATCCGCCGTTCCTCCGTCGTTCGTCGTGACGTCGTCGTCCAAGTCCCAGCCGTTCGACAGATCGCGGTCGTACTCAAAGACGGTGATGACATTGTCTCGATCCGAGGCATCGACCACGTTGACGGCGAACTGAGCCATCCGCCGCAATTCCGCATCGGAATAGACCGGGCGATTGCCCATCCCGTCGGGTTGATTGGACCTGGTGGTCACGTCGCCAGAATAGTCGCCACCGCAGAAGGTATAGAGCACCACGTAAATGTCGCGCGCCATTTGCTGGCGATCGCGGCGTGCCCAGAACTCCTTGGCCGGCTCGTTCTGAGGCGGATACGCCGGCAGCGGATTACTGATGTTCGCCGTCGCGAATGGAGCCGGCAGCGACGGAGGGCTACCCCACGCCGGATCGGTGGCAGCCGTATCCGTCGAATGCGGAGTCAGTGGCCGAAAACGCAGCGGACGCGATCGGAAATAATCCACATACGCCGTCGGAGTCGCGGCGTCGTAGGGCTTCGGCAAAGCCGCGCCCGGAGTGTGTTCCACGTCCAAGAACTCATTGATGCTCAGCCGCATCGGCTGCTTGGCCTTCGACGTGTTGCCGAACTCGGTCTCCAGCAGTCGCCGCAATTGCGGACGAAACGGGTCTTGCTTGATGCTATTCGACCCATTGTGCAAATAGCCGTAGGCGTTCTCCGACTGAGTCGGCTGGTAATTCGCTGGCGGATTGAACTGCGGCGGCCATTCCAGTTTGCTGTTGCCGTCGGAATCGACATTCCATTCCCAGGCACGAGGTCCGTCGTCACTCGTATTCGGCAAGCCGTCGGGGCCAGGGTTGCAGTTGAGCGCGAATTGCTTCAAATCCCAACTGGTGGTCGTGAACCGCTTGCCGATTTCCGACAGGTACGGGCTGCTTCCGGCCGCCGAGATGTCGATGTTACCCGGCATCAAGTCGCGAACGCGCGCGGAAACCCCGGTGCTGGCGCGATCCGCCTGATTCATGAACAACAGCAACGTGTCTTTCGGCTCAAAGACTTCGTCATACGGTCTCGTATCGAACTTCGGCTCCAAGACCAGCTCGGTCATGTCGTCCACTAAGGTGGGGGGTGAACCCGGTGTGGCAAACGTGGCTCCATAAATCGGATTGACCATCAAGGCTCCGCCGAATGCCGTGAGCCATTGGACGTTGCCGGTCCCGGAACCATCGTCCCCCACGCCCATGTCCGAGTAGCGCAGCCACCGCGAAGGATTCCCGCCGATCGCGGTCAACAAGTCGAGCTGTTTCGGATTCGCGCCCCAAAACCGTCCATAGCCGTTCAACGCCAGCGGATGAATAAACGACTGTCCGGTCGGCGGCCCCGCGCTGACCAGCGGGCCACCTTCTTGAGCGTTGAGATTGTCGTCCTGGTCCCACACACCCGAAAACGGAAACAGGTTGTTGTTGGCGCTGATCGCATTTGCCCCGGCCGACAACACCTGCCAGAGACGATTCGCTTCGCCCAGCCGACCCGGATGAATCTGATTCGGAGCCAGATAATCCACGCGGCCCTTATTGAGCCACCACCATTCCATGTTCCCGGCTTCACGGGCGCGATGCGCCGGATCGGGGTTCGCCGGATTGTGCGCGAAGTACTTCATGTAGTAATCGTTCGGAGCCGCTGGGACGGTGAAATCGATTCCCGGCACGGCGTCCAGTGCCCCGATCGGATTGATCTCGTACGGCGTCAACCCCATGCTCGACCGGCTGATGTCCGGATCATTCGCGTTATTGATGTTGCCGAAATTCGTCGTCGCGGTGGATCGCGTGGGAGCGTCGCCGGAGGTATTCCCCACGGCATTCAGATTCAGCAAGCCGTCCAAATCCAGCACTTTGAGCGCGATCAACGGAATGTAAGTCCGGTTGTCTGACGCTCGCGTGAACATCGGCAAATCCAAGTCCATCCAGATCGCATCGGCGATCCCGTCGCCATCGGTATCAACGTCGTAGTCGTACGCGTCAAGCTGAGCGTTCGGAACACCGGCCGCGCGGCTCCAGACACCCTGTTCGTTGAAGTTCCCGTCTCCGTCCTGATCCTTCAAGAACGGAAACGCGGCGGTGACTTGGCCGGCACCAGCACCGATCAAACCGCCATCTGCCGTGACAAAACCCGCAAGCGTGGAATCCCCCAGCGGATTCGAGCCCGAATCGATAATGAATCGCCGTTGGGGAGTGGCCGTCGTATTTTGTCGCCAAACGTAAAGATGCTCCGGATGCGGTCGGAACAGCAGCCCTTTCGTGGAACTGGGAGCCGACGTGTCTGTCGCCACCGCCCAGTTGGTCAAGGGGGTCGGCGGAGTGACACCGAAGTCACGCAGCAGTTCCGGTCGGTGAAACGAAGGCTTGACCGCGGGAATCGGAAACCGCGTGGGTGGATTCGACGCGACGGGATCCCACGTCGTCCCATGATACGCCAACAGCATGTTGGTGAAGTCGGGATAGGTGCGGTCCACGTCGGCACCTGGGAATTGATGTAAAGGCCGTTCGTAAAGAGGAGCTCCCGATGTCGGATTGTCATTCGCCGCGGGCGAATCGTTCGGGGTCACGAAACTCGACAGCGACACTCCTTGCCCCGTGTACGGCTGCCGGTCCCATTGTCCGGACGCCGTCCGCTGTCCGCTCAGCGTTGCCAGCATTGAATTCCGACCGCCCCACAAGACGCTGTTCTTCTGCGGATAGTTGGCTCCCATGATCAATTGGCGAATCGATTCGTTGAAAATCGCTTCGATGGGATCACTGTCCTCCGAAGGCTCCTCTCTCGCGAAGTTCCTGGCGTTCTGTTGTTCCTGAGAAGCAAATGTGAAATACAGCATCCCCAGCAACAGCAACATGCCCAGCAGCGCAATCACGACCAGAAGCGTGCTCCCCCGCCGTCCGCGCTGAGCGCGTTCGGCGTGGATCTCCCGACCCCGACGCGCTCGGCGCGGGTCTCCCGACCCCGACGCTCCCGCGTTCGACCAAGCCCACAATCCCAACGCCCCGCGCGTCGCTCGGCGCGAAGCCCGCGCCGTCCGCCGCCGCACCATTTCCGACAAACCAAGCTGACGTTTCATGATTCGATTCTCCAGGCACCGAGTTCTCAGAAGTCAGTCCAAGGTGCCGGTCTTGTGACCCAATCTTCGTTCTGAAGTTTCCGGCTCTCCGCCATGCGTGTTGATTTCTGTGTCTCGCTCGACTGTCTGCCTTTCGACCCCAACGGCCTCGTGCCGTTGGTGAAGCCGATGGGGGGCTAGTCGGTGTCGTTCCCACTCCCCCAACTTACCCGTTCCTCCGCCTGCGGCGGAGGAACGGGAAAGTTGGGGGAGTGGGTGATTCCTTGACTGTTAGCCCACCATCGCCTTCACCATCCGGGCTAGCCGGATGGGGTCTTCAGCACGAACGTCAGACAGTCGAACTAAGTACTTAAACGCCGTTTAGCAGCCAGACGAACTCGCAGTTTCATCAACGAGAACATCTCAGCCAATTCGACCAAAGCATTGGCTTCCTGACGCTCTCGTCGAGTTAATTTCCCGGTTTGATCTTGGCGGTCCAACAACTCTTGCAACCTCGATTGCAAACCGCGCGGCATTCGGAAGGTCCGCCAATCCTTGGGTAAATCCAGTTGAATCATGACCGTCTGAGACATCGTGTTTCTTCCAATCTCTAACCCCTAAACCCCAGCCCCTAATCCCTGTCCTATGGCACCGACATGGCGTCGCGCAGTGATTGAACGATGGTGACTTGTTTCATTTGCTTTGACGTCGGGTGCTCGAATCGAATGGTGATCCGAATCGCTTTCAGCGGACGGACGTTGTGTTCCACAATCCAATCCGGTTCGGCGGGGTCGAGAACTCCATTTCCATTCCAATCCGTCTCGCCGAGGTCCAACAGTCCGTTTCCATTTGTGTCGTCTGCGGGATTGCCCCTCATGATGAAACCCGGCGTGGTGCTCCAGCGCGGTTCCGCATAGGGATCATTCGATGCCTGACCAGTCTTGACGCACCGGTAACGCAACGTGTTTCCGAACGGTTCAAAGGGCAATGAGGTTTTGTCTTGAACACCATTGCCATTTGTGTCTTCGGTGGCTGCCTGAAAAGTGTTGTCACCATTCCCCGATGGAGGTGCGTCCTCATCGCGGCGAGTATTTAATGCGCCATCCGCGGGAAAGCCGAACAGTCCGTCTTCGCCTGCGTCAAGCACGCCGTTTCCGTTGATGTCTTCGACGGCCGGAAAAACGACGTCGTTGGGGTTATAGGTTTGGCCTGGAGTCCAATAACGGGTCGGTCCCGGCGGAGGAGGCGCAGCGCCAGCTAACGGATAGGCTCCAGGCAGTCCCGAAGTGGGATCGTAATTCAGCGGCCGATAGGGGGGGCGATCCGGTTCGTCACCGAGAATCTGATCGATGATACCATTGCTGTTTAGATCCTCGCCGGGATCCAGCATTCCATTGCCATTGGTATCTTCTGTGTTTGCATTCCGATTGAACTGCGGATGCCATGTGTCAAACACATTGGCTTGACCGCCCAGCGGACCATAGGTGGAGTTCAATCGTCGGTTGAAGTTGTAGTCGCCCCATGTGTTCGCATTGCCGCCAGCCGGAAGGTTGTGGCCAATCGGTGCGAAATCATTCAGTCGCTCATCCCACACTTCAACGCGGAACTCATGCACATGCGAGAGCAACAAATCCACGCCGACTCGATTTCCGCGATCAAACTGCGTCACCAGTCCGTCACTATTGAGCGTCAAGGCGTTGCTGGTATCCATCGGGTTAAAGCCGCCTGGATTGGAGAGTCGCTGAGGATACTGAAACCTCGCATCGGACGTCTCTTGATGAGTAAACCGACCAACGAATCGAGCGTTTCCAGTCGTGCTGCTGAATTCGCGAGGAAGTCCATAGGACTGCCAGGTTGCTAACGGCGGATTTGGAATAATCGGATTCGGAGTAAAGAATCCAAATCGGTTCCAAGGCTGGCCCAATGATGCGGCCCAAAGTCCGGGAGCACTAGTCAGCGGCTCACCGCTGTTAGAAAGATACTCGCTTCCGTTGAAAACCGCGTAGCTCGACGGGGGTGGCACAAACGGTTCTCGATGCGCGGAATAGTCGAATTCGCCCCAGAAGTTGCCGTCCAATACGTCGTTTCCGTTATCGGGAGGGGCAGCTCCGCTGGGGCCGTCGTTTTCGTTTGGATCGAGGATTCCGTTTCCGTTCGCATCCTCGTTTAGATAGTACGTGGGCAAGAAATAGTTATTGTTGTTTACGTCCATCGGCTGTGAGTCTTCGCCGGCAACTGCCGGTTCACGAATCAGCATGACTCGACGATAGAGCTTTCCGCCACGCATCCAAATCGAAATCTCTGCCGCTTTCGACGCGCCGGCTCCGTTCGGTGTGATCTGGTTGTCGTCTCGCTCCGGCTGGTTGCTGTTCAGCAGGAAATTTCCGGGGAGCGCGATGGCGCGACCGAAATA
>CAMAWN010000229.1 GCA_945861865.1 Candidatus Kuenenia stuttgartensis
GCTCGGAACGGCTCGGCATGGTGCCTGCGCTTGTTTGGCCTTCAGCAGTTCGACAAATTCTTGCCGCTGGTCGCTAAGTCGATCGGGATGGCCGACACGAGAGCCAAGAAGATGCGTGCGGACCGCGATCGGCAGTTCGCGATTCTGGCAGCCCTGCAAGCTGAGTTCGCAGCGCAGGAGGAGTCCGGTGCCGCAGGGGCCGGTAGCAACGCCTGAAAACATGCAGGGGGGCGTCCGCTGAGCAGAGCGACGGTTGACCTGTATTCGTTGCTCGGTTGAGGACGCGGAATGGACGACCTGAGCGCGTATCTCCGCGAGCTGATGATTCTGGCGGCGCTGGATGCTTACCAAGCGGATGAAGTCGTAGCGAGTGTCGTAAGCTGGACAACGTGGAGTGATGACCGACATCAGACCGGGCAGGCGCGGATCGTCTGTCGCACACACCCGCGGCTTCAATGGGGCCGCGTCACTGAGGACGCGGAAAGGATGGAAGACCCGAGCCGACCACCCGAAGTGGTGGAGCCGCTTCAATGGGGCCGCGTCACTGAGGACGCGGAAAGGATGAAACGGACCAAGGATACGATCCACGCCGCTGTGGTGCTTCAATGGGGCCGCGTCACTGAGGACGCGGAAAGGCGTTCAGAGTGATCGTGTTATCGGCGTCCAACCTCGCTTCAATGGGGCCGCGTCACTGAGGACGCGGAAAGCTGATTGCCACCGAAACCGAGATCGGTCAGCAAGGCGTGGCTTCAATGGGGCCGCGTCACTGAGGACGCGGAAAGGAAACCATGACGCGGGAAGCGGGACGCACCAAACGTAAACGTGGAGCGTCCTGGACGTACAAGCCGTTGACGTTCGACGAACTTCCCGCCGCAGTCGAGCGTGCTCGCCATCGCTTGAAGGAAAGCCCGGAGTTCATCGCCCAACGGGAACGGCTGGGCATCGAGCGGGCCCTGATCTACAAGCTGGCGGTCACGACCGGACTGCGAAAGAGCGAACTCGCTTCACTGACAATTGGACAACTCGATCTCGACGAGGACTTCCCGCACGTCACACTCAACGCAGCCGACGAGAAGAACCGGCAAGGAAATTCGATCCCGCTCCGCCGCGATGTCGCCGACGAACTGCGGCAATGGGTATCGAGCATTGAGGCCGGCAACCAACGCAACACGCTTTCGATTTTGAACCAGGGGGCGTCCAACACGTCGCCCACATCGAAGTTGTTCAACGTCCCGGAGGATCTCTCGAAAGTCTTTGAACGTGACCGAGTCGTCGCCGGCATCGCCAAGCGTGACGACCGGGGCCGCACAGTGGACGTCCACGCCCTGCGTCACACATTCGGCACAATGCTGAGCAAGGCCGGCGTCCCATTGCGAACAGCTCAAGCGGCGATGCGTCACAGCGATCCGAAGCTCACGGCAAACGTTTACACGGACCCACGACTGTTGGACGTGCAAGGGGCGATTGAGGCCCTGCCTGAGTTCTCCAGCACGTCGGAGCCATATGAACATCGCCAGCGGATGGCGGCCGGAGCTGAAACATTGGCGTCACCTGCCGTGACACCAACGGTGACACCAAACGCTGACTTTTCGGGTGCTTTGCAGTCAACGGCTGTCACCTTGAACGCATTTCCAAGCGTCGGTGATTCCGAAAATTCTCTCGGCTGCAACGTCATGGCAGCAAACGAAAAACGCTCGCTGCCAACGAGTAGCAACGAGCGTTTCACAAGCGAGGCCGGCGGGACTCGAACCCGTAACCTCCGGATCGACAGTCCGGCGCTCTAACCAATTGAGCTACGGCCCCTTGAATCTGATTTCTGGTGGGGCAAAGGAGGGCGGGATTCTAGTCCGCACCCAAGTCGCGTCAATAGAGTCGGCAAACGAACCCACAGGCTTCAATCAAACTCTGGTGACGGTGCTACTTGCCCGCCGGAGAGTACTCTCGCAATGGTTCCCAGGACATCGCGACGGTCGTGCCGCGTTGCAGGTTTTGGACTTCTTCGGTCACTTGTTGCACCGACGTTTTATCGGGATGAATCGCCAACTCAAACGACATTCGGCGGCTGGCCCCCGGAGCCAGCGTCAGCACTCGGCCGTGAGCACGCTCGAAGCTGCGCAGATTCGGGAAGTTCGTGCCGGGTTCGAGGCCGGTCACATAGCCGTCTGCTTCGGCGGCAGTGTTCTTCCAGAGTGTGAAGCAGGGTAACTCGGCGAGCGGCATGCGGAGGCTCAGCGCGAGATCGCCGGCCGCGTTTCGTAAGACAGCTAAACCGCGCTGTCGAGCATCACCGATCAGCCGGAAGTAGTACGCTTGCTCGGCGTAGCCAGCATCGGGAGCGGCGTACTTGTCGTAGGTGTCGATTCCCTCGGCCGCGCGACCATCACGGGGACTGACTTCGCGAGCTGCGGCCAAGAACTTCGAGTCGACTTCGAGAAACGGGCGGCCGATGTTCGTGTGGTACAGCATCTCGAACTCGGCGTGTTTCGCGGAGAGGTTGCTGACCTCGTCGCTGATCGTGAAACGATTCGAGCCGACCGTGGTCTCGATGGTCGAGGTCAGTCGCAGGCACGGGCCGAACATCGAGCACTCATCGACGACGCCCGTCACCGCGATGCGTCCTGGTTGGTCGGGATCGACGGTCACCTCGACGCGATGAGCCGGCAGGTTCGCGATCTTGCCGTGCAACGTCAGTTCGCCCAGGATTGGATGATCCTCGAAGTCGTCATCGCAACCCGGCGGTCCCATGAACGAGAGACCGCAGCGGCAGATCAACTCGTTGAAACCCGCCAGCCAGCCGAGACCGCCACGCTCGGTCTGATTCACGAAGGCCGGATGCACCGGCATTTTCACCGGCGAGTCCCAGCCAATCGGGATGCCCTGAAAGTTTCCGCGCCACACGCCCATGCCACGAGTCGGCAGGACTTCCAGCGTCAGCGCTCCGTTGTCAATTTCGACAACGTCCACGCCGTCGGACAACCCGCCGTGCAGTCGTCGCTGACGCACAGCCCAATTCGTCGAGCCGTTGAGCGGCAGCGTGGCTCCCGACAATTCAAAGTCGTCGTGCCAGATTTGTTGAGCGACGTCGGTGATGACGTGATGTGCGGCAGGCATGTGATGCTCCAAAGATGTTCGCTTCCACAAATGAACCCGAAGCGTCAGCGAGGGCGAACGCTCCAAGTCGCTCTCAATTTACAGTCACCTGAAACGCTCGCCCTCGCCCTCGCTGACGCTTCGGGTTCGTGTGCGGCGACGCAAGCCATTCCAAGACAAGCCGACGGCGGCGACGATTTCAGCCACCAGCCACGCGGCTCGCAACAGCACGGTCGCCGCCACTGCCTGAGATTGGCTGATCCCCGGCTGAGACGTCAGCAACTCCAACAACGCGGCTTCGCGAACTCCCAGGCCTCCGGGCGCGAACATCGCTGCGAATCCCAGGAAGGACGCTGATGAAACGTCGCCAGTCCAGATCAGCCAATCGGACAACGGGGCTTGGACTCCGACCGCTCGCAAAGCGCATCCCAAGCTCAGTCCGTGAACCAGCCAAGTGGTTACCGAAAAGAAGCACCAGCCGAGTAGGAATGTGCTGCCGATCTGAGCCGGTGGAGGTTCAGTGGGGCGATCAGCGTCCGAGGGGGTGACAGGGTGTGGGGATGACAAGGTGACAACAGGAGGGGTCAGCTTGCGGGCGATCAGACCGAGGACTCGCGCCACGAACGGCACCAGCACAACGCAAACAACAACCACGCCGATGCCGAAGATCAGCGGATGCTCGAACGCAGGACGAATCGCTACCGGCAAGCCGTCAATGATCGTCTTCGGCCAGACGACCGGAGCCATTGTCAGTGCGACCGCCGCGCCGACTCCCATGCACACGAGCACTTCGTAAGTCGAGGTCAATGCCGAGACGCTCGGTCGGCAACCTCGATCCGCAAGCATTCCTGCGCGGACCAAGAGCACCGTGGCCTTGCCGGGAATGTACTTCGCCAAGTGTCCCGCGAAGTACGCTCGCGCGACGTCCCATCGGCTCGACGTGCCACCCAAGCCATGAATCAACCGATGCCACAACAACACCGACGGCAGCCAGCCGACGAGGTACAACACGCTCGCCGCCAGCAGCCACGGCCAGTGGATCGTTACCGAGCCGACATCGCCATCGCGCCACAACTGCCACGCTCGCCGCCCGACGAACGCGATCACCAGCGCGAACAACACCCACTTCAGCACCGGCCACAGCCGACGGAAGAGATTTGCACGAGGCGATCCAGCGACAACTTCCGCAGTCATGGACGATCCGATTTCAACAACTCCACACCAAGTTCGCGCAACGTGACGAGCAACTCGTCGAGATCATCGGCCGTCGTCAGCGGATTGATGATCGTGACGCGCAACGCACCAACGCCGCCGTGATTCGTTTGCACGATGTAAAACCGCCCGGACTCGATGAGTCGCCTTCGCAGCTCGCGCTGAAACGCGCCGAGCGTTTCTGGCGGAGCAGACTTCATCGCGGCGGGGACGTGACGAAACGCGACGATGTTGCATTCCGGCTCGTGCAGCGGAACGAAGTCTTCGGTAGCCAGCAGCTTCTCGTAAAAGACACGGCCCAAGTCGAAGGTCACATCGACCAAGTCCTCGAAGAGCTGCTGGCCGAAGAGCGACCACGTCCCCCACAGGCCATAGGCGGCGGCTCGTTTGGTGCATTCCAGAGTCAGCATCCCGCTGTCGTACTCGGCCATGCCCGGAGCCGACGGATCGAAGAGGTACGGAGCTTCCTGGCGGAACGTCTCAAAACGATGCCGTTTGTCGCGGTAAAACACGAACGCGCACAGAGCCGGCATGAACATCATCTTGTGAGCGTCCCACACGACGCTGTCGGCTTGATCCACTCCGTCGAGCAGATGCCGATACCGTCGGCTGAACAACGCCGCTCCGCCATGAGCCGCATCGACGTGCATCCACACGCCGTGCGTTCGGCACACAGCGGCGACATCTCGCAACGGATCGAACGCTCCAATCGGAGTCGCACATGCACAGGCCGAGACCGCAACGACGCGTTGTCCCTGGGCGATCAACTCGGTCAGTTGCTCATCGAGCTTCTGCGGATCGAGCTTCCGTCGCTCATCGAGCGCGGCTCGCAAGACCTGCTTCGTCCCGAGTCCGATGACACCGGCCGCTCGCGCGACCGAGTAGTGTGCATCCCCTTGCACGATGATGACCGGCGCTCTGCGCGGGACTCCCGCCCCCCCCGCAACGCCCTCTTCCCACGATCCGCCCAGTGCGACGTTTCTTGCCGTCAGCAAACCAGTCAGATTCCCCAGCGATCCGCCATGCGTCACCAATCCCGCGAACGAATCGCGCTGCCAGCCGATCTGCTCACCCAACCGATTGACCAAAGCCCGCTCAACGGCCGTGGCCCACGGTCCCATCTCATAGATCGCCATCACTTGGTTGGTGACGGAACCAACCGCATCGAACAACCCGGCGATCGGTACTGGAGCCGGCACCTGATGCCCGATGTACCGCGGGTGATGCAGATTGTGCCCTCGGTCCAGCATCTGCCGGACGATGTCGGGAAAGTGGGCTGCGGGGTTGGTCGAGACACCATCCAGCCAACGCTCGGCTTCCGCGATGTTGGCCGCCGGCTCCGCCCAATTGAGCACGCGAGTCTCTCGCTGCTGATCCCGTTCCAGGTGCGTGGCGAGCAGTTCTCCCCACTGCTCCGCTGCCGCTCGAAACCGCTGCGGATCGTACACCGCGAGCAGTCGCTGCTGAGCAATTTTCAACGCGGCTTCATCCAGCATGGAGCGACCTAATTTTCGATGAACGACACGAATTTTCACGGCCCATTTCGAGTTTGATCGAGATAATAGTGCCCGTCTACGAGAGCCACGAGCGTCCGCTCAAGCCCGTTCGTACCGCTTGACAATCGAAACGGGCGATGGCACTGTGCCTCGCGGCAGGTCAAGGCGGTTCACATCTTTTGTCGTCTTGTTGACCATTCGGTCGCCTGCGACGCGCTCTAAAACCGTGTTCTACTTCGTTCCCCGGAGGTCAGTCATGAACATGAGCGAATTCGACGACGCCTATGACGATCAACAACGCATTCGCGGAGCGATCCTCGAAACTCCAATCAGCGATCTGCCGCTACGCGATCCCATTTTGGTTTGTTCCAAGTCCAGCGTTGCCGACGCCGTCAGGAATATGAACGACCATCACACCGGCTGCGTGCTTGTGGAAAAAGATGGAAAATTGATCGGCATCTTCACCGAGCGTGACGTGCTGACCAAAGACTTCTTCCGCGCCGACAGCCACACAGTCCCGGTTGAATCGGTGATGACTCCCAATCCCGAAACGCTCGAACCCGAAGACAGCATCGCCTTCGCACTCAACAAGATGAGCGTCGGCGGCTATCGCCACATCCCCATCGTCGACGGGGACAAGCCCGTGGGAGTGCTCTCGGTGCGTGACATCGTGGACTTCTTCGTGGATCTCTTCCCCGGAGACGTCTTCAACCTGCCCCCCAACCCGAAGAACGCCATCACCAATTCGATCGACGGCGGGTAGACCACTTTGCGAACTCGTGGGGCAGGCGAACAGCCTGCCCTTTTTCGTTGAATCTCTGCTGCTCGGCGAGGATTTTCACCAATGCGACAGATACCAGGAAGTTTTGGATTCGGCGGGTTGCTGATTGTCACGCTGGCATTTGGCCACGCATCTGCTGACGAAGGGATGTGGGTTTACAACCAACTGCCGACCATAATTCTGAAGGAGCGATATGGGTTCGAGCCACCAGCCGGTTGGGCGGATCACTTGATGCGCTCGTCGGTGCGGTTCAATTCCGGCGGGTCGGGATCGTTCGTGTCGAGCACGGGACTCGTGCTGACCAATCATCACGTCGCGGCCGATACGCTCGCGAAGATTTCTACCGCCGAGCACAACTACTACCGCGACGGCTTTCTGGCCAAGACGCACGCCGATGAAGTTCCCGCGCCGGATTTGGAACTCAATCAGCTTGTTGAGATCGTGGATGTCACCGACCGGGTTAACAAAGCGGTCGCGGCGGAACCGGCGGACAAGGCTCAGGCAGCGCGGCAGGCGGCGATCGCGACCATCGAAAAGGAATCCACCGAGCAGACCAAACTCCGCAGCGACGTCATCACGCTGTTTCAAGGTGGGGCATATCACCTCTACCGCTACAAGAAATATACCGACGTGCGACTGGCCTTCGCGCCGGAGTTTTCGATCGCGTTCTTCGGCGGCGATGCTGACAACTTCGAGTACCCACGGCACGATCTCGACATGGCACTCTTCCGCGTCTACGAGGACGGTCAGCCGGCGAAGATCGAACACTTTTTGAAGTGGTCCGCCAAAGGAGCGGCGGACGGCGAACTCATCTTTGTTTCCGGGCATCCGGCTCGCACCAGCCGACTGCTGACGGTCGATGCGTTGAAGTTTCAGCGAGACGTTCGCTTTCCCGCGATGGTGAATCTGCTGCGTCGCCGAGAGATCACGCTACAACAGTTTGCGGCCGATGGCGAGGAGTTCGCTCGGCGAGCCAAGAAAGATTTGTTCGGCGTGCAGAACAGCCGCAAGCGATCGGTCGGACAGATGCAGTCGCTGCATGACCCGCGGTTGTTCGAGGCGAAGAAAGGAGCGGAAGTCGAGTTACGGTTCGGCAGCGGATTCAATTCTGAAATCTCAAATTTGAAATCTCAGATTTCAAATCGCCAACCGGACCCTTGGGACCGCATCGCCGCCGCGAACGAGCATCACGCACATCTTTTCAGGCGGCACATGTTGCTCGAAACGGGAGCAGGTTTTTACTCGGACCTGTTCGGCATCGCGCGATCTCTGGTGAGGATGGCGGCCGAGGACGAGAAGCCGAATGAAAAACGTCTGGCTGAGTACCGCGACTCCGGCCGCGAATCGCTCAAGCGAAAAGTCTTCTCGCCAGCACCGATCTACGAAGACCTCGAACGGGCCAAATTGATGGACTCGCTCGCAATGCTGATCGAAGAACTCCAGCACGAGCCGGGTGTTTTACAAAAGGCGCTGGCCGGCAAAGGGCCAGTCGCGCGAGCGGCGGAACTGGTCAACGGCACGAAACTCAAGGACGTCGACGAGCGCAAGCGGATCGCGGCCGGTGGTTGGAAGGGGATCGAGTCTTCGACGGACTCGATGATCGTGCTTGCTCGCGACATCGACGAACGGGCGCGATTGGTTCGCAAAGAACTCGAAACGTCCGTCGAGGAACCGGAGCGGCAGGCTTATGGCGAAATCGCCAAACTGCGGTTCGCGAAGTTCGGCAC
>CAMAWN010000230.1 GCA_945861865.1 Candidatus Kuenenia stuttgartensis
TCGCTTCTTCGGCGGCGGCAAATGTGGCTCGATCAATGTCCACAGTCGATCATCCAAAATCGGTTTCGCCATCTTCGGACCTCCTTGTCCGACGTGAAACCTAGCTTATTCGATCAAGCCTCAAAAGGCTTTTTGTTAGACGCTCTAAGGCGATCACGACCACCGCCGCGCTAAAGTTGTACGACGAGGGAAAGCTCGGACTGGACGATCCGGTCTCGAAGCATCTGCCTGAAATGAAAGGCTGCCAAGTGCAGGGCAAAGAGGCCCCGTTCTCGCCGGAGCACGAGATGACCGTCCGCGATTTGATGCGGCACACGTCCGGGCTGTCCTACGGAGCGTCAGGGAACGAAGCTGCCGACAAGCTCTACAAGGCGGCGAATGTGTTGGACTCGAACTCGACGCTGGCCGACATGACCGCGAAGCTCGGCCGAGTGCCGCTCCCGTTCGAGCCGTCGAAAGACTGGGGATACGGCGTCTCCAGCGACGTGCTGGGGCGAGTCGTGGAAGTCGTCTCCGGCCAATCGCTGGATGAGTTTTTCCAGCAGCACATCTGCAAACCGCTCGACATGAAAGACACGGGCTTCTTCGTTCCGGACGAGAAGCTGGAACGCTTCGCTGCCAACTACACGTCCGACGGCAAGGGGCTGCTGACGTTGCTCGATGCGCCCGCGAAAAGCACTTATCGGAAAAGCCCCAAGCTGTTGTCGGGCGGCGGCGGCCTGGTCTCGACGGCTCGCGATTACATGCGGTTTTTGATGATGATCGCCCGCGGCGGGGAACTCGACGGCGCACGAATTCTTTCGGACAAGACCGTGCGGCTGATGAAGACAAATCAACTGTCCGAGAGCGTCGGCTGGATCAAGTTCGGTGGCCAAGTTCGCGATGGAATCGGCTTCGGCCTGGGATTTTCGGTGTGTGTGAAGCCGTCGGCCTGGGCTCCTCAGAGTCATCTCGGCGAATACGGCTGGGGTGGTGCCGCGAGCACGCACTACTGGTCCTCTCCGAAGGACGACCTCGTCGTCGTCACGCTGGAACAGACGATGCCATATTCGCCCATGACCGAGGTCGCCGTGAAGGGCTTGATCTACGACGCCATCATCGACCGATGACCGATTCCTGTCAGAGCCGATGCTGGATACACTCGCCGCGATTCATTCGGTGCGTTTTTGGGGAACGAGTGGTTCGCGACGGATGTCGCGACCAGGAGGTTCGCTATGCAGCCGCAGCACACGCCTCAGAAACTTGCACGCCGGCGATTTCTGTCGGGTAGTCTGTGTGCCGGCGGAGCTGGTCTCGCGCTGGGTGATGTTCTGCGTCTGCGGTCGCTGGCAGCTGAACAAGGTCAGATTGCACCGGACACTTCGGTGATTCAAATCTGGCTGGGGGGCGGGCCGAGTCAATTCGAGACGTTCGATCCCAAGCCGCTCGCGCCGGTTGAGATTCGTGGACCGTATCGCCCGATTCAGTCCAAGATTCCGGGTGCGCTCGTCTGCGAGATGATGCCGCTGACGGCAGGAGTGCTCGACAAGACGGCGATCATCAAGAGCTTCACGCATCCGTATGACGACCACTTCGGCGTCATGCGCTGGTGCCTGGAAGGTCGCAAGGAACCGGACAAGCGCGAAGGCTATCCGTCGGTCGGCTCCATCGCGTCGCGGTTTCGCGGGCCACGGCAGCCAGGCATGCCGGCGTACGTCATGCTCGCGGAAGAGCCGGTGATGCACCATCATCTTTTTGACGCGATGGGGCCGGGATATCTCGGCGTGTCGCATTCGCCGTTCGCCGTCTTGCAGGATCCGTATCCGTTCGACTTTCAACTCGATCGCCTTCGCAGCGCGACGAGCAGTCTCGAAATCGCGAACGACGCGACGCTCGAACGGATCAACGATCGCAAGTCGCTGCTCGCGGAGTTGGACCTGCTGCCGCGACGGCTCGATTCCAATCGAGTGCAGGAGGGACTCGATCCCTTCGCGAAGCTCGCGCTGGAGTTGATCACCAGCGCAAAGGCTCGCCGAGCATTCGATCTCAACGCAGAATCAGCCGCGACGCGCGAGCGATACGGATCGCATCGCTGGGGTCAGATGGCGCTGCTGGCTCGGAGGCTGGTGGAATCGGGCGTCACCTTCGTGACGCTCAACACGGCTCCCGACTGCTTGCGCTGGGACTGGCACGTCAGCATCACTCGCGAGAATCGAGCACAACCAGATACCGGCGGCCCGAACGTCGGCATGGAATGGAGCGGCCCGCCGCTCGACCGAGCGCTCTCCGCGCTGATCACCGATCTCAGCGAACGGGAACTCTGCCGCAACGTCCTGCTGGTCGTGTGGGGCGAGTTCGGACGCACTCCCAAAATCAATGTGACCGGCGGCCGCGATCACTGGCCGCGACTCGGCAGCGTGTTACTCGCTGGCGGTGGTCTGAAGATGGGGCAGATCATCGGCGAATCGAGCCACGACGGCGGCCTCCCCACCGATCGGCCAATCAGCCCCAGCGACGTGTTGGCGACGCTCTACAAGCACCTCGGCATCGACCCGAACCAAAACGCCGTCAACCTGCAAGGCCGACCCATTCCGCTGCTGCCCGACGGACGAGTGATCGACGAATTGTTCTGACGCTTCGGGTTCGTTTGGCTTTCGGAGAACGCTCATGCTTCGTCCGCTGACACGCCGCCATTTTTTGCAGACGTCGCTTGGCTCGGCGGGCCTCGCGCTGAGCGGCAATCCTATTGCTCGCCATCTCTTCGCCGATGACAAGCCGCGAGCGAAGCTGCCCGTCGCGGCCGTGGTCACGGTGTATCACAAGAATTCGCACGCCGATGTCATCGTGGGCAAGGTGCTCGAAGGCTGGACGCAGGACGGCGGGCTCGGCCCGGACTTGAAACTGGTGTCGATGTTTGTCGATCAAGTGGGGGACAACGATCTCAGTCTGCCGCTCGCGCAGAAGCATGGATTTCGGATTGCGAAGACAATCGACGAAGCGCTCACGCTGGGGACCGATTCGCTGGCCGTCGCCGGAGTGCTGTCGATTGGTGAGCACGGCAAGTATCCGACGGTGCCGGGGACCGATCAGGTCATGTTTCCGCGTCGGCGATTCTTCGATGAGATCGTGGCGACATTCCAGCGATGCAAGAAAGTCGTCCCGGTCTTCAGCGACAAGCATCTGTCGTATGCCTGGAGCGACGCGAAACACATGTTTGACACCGCTCGCGAATTGCGCATCCCGTTCATGGCTGGCTCATCGGTGCCGGTCATGTGGCGAAATCCGCAGGCGACAGTTCCAATCGGCTCTGAAATTTCCGAGGCGATCGCTCTGGGATACGGCGGGCTGGAGCACTACGGATTCCATTCGCTCGAAGGGATGCAATGCCTGATGGAGCGTCGCAAAGGAGGCGAGACCGGAGTCAAGTCGGTGCAATCGGTCACAGGCGACGGCATCTGGCAGGCGGAGAAAGAGGGCCGTTGGTCGAAGTCGCTGTTTGACGCTCTCGTCGAGTTCTCGCCCACTCCGTACAACGGCAAACAGCCGCGTCCCAAAGAGATGGCGAAGGACGCCGTCTTCTACCTCATCGACTACCGCGATGGCACGAAGGCCACGATCGCGATGGGGACCGGCTTCTCGCACGAGTTCGCGTGTGCGGTCTCGATTCGCGGAAACGAAAAACCATTCGCCGTGACTTTTCTCCCGCAAGACGGCCTGCCATTCGGACATTTCGAGCACCTGCTGCGCGCCGTCGAACACATGTTTCACACCGGCAAGCCCGCGTATCCTGTGGAACGAACTCTGCTGACGACGGGCATTCTCGATGCCGCGTTGCACAGCCTCGCTGACAAGAGTCGCCGACTGGAAACTCCGCAACTGGCGGTCGCTTATGAGCCGGTCGATTGGCCGTTCGCCAAGGGGAGTCCGCCACCGCCGCGAGCGTGAGGAAAGATCGTCGCCGCGTGGCGCGAACAACGAAGCATGTTCTCGGCGCTCGTACCGCCTGACTCTCAGCGTTCGTCCGACTACGATGCCGCGACTGCTGGTTCTCCTTCCTTTTCCACAAACGGAGTCTCACATGATTCGACATCTCCTCGCGCTGGTCACCGTGGCTTCTCTTGGGATGTTCGGCTCGCACGGGCGAGTTGATGCGGCAGACCTCATTCGCATCGGCATCCTTGGCATCGATAACTACGGCTCGGTGGCGTACACGGAATTCCTCAACAAGCCGCATGCCGAAGGGGTCTTTGAGGGGATGCGAGTCGTCGCCGCGTATCCGGTCGGCAGCGACGACTATCCCGATAGCGCAAAGCTGGGAGCACAATGGAAAGACCAGCTCTCGAAGATGTACCAGAATCCGAAAGACCCCAAGGACGCGGTGCCGCCGATCGAATGGGTCGATTCACTCGACGCGCTGTTGTCGAAAGTCGATTGCGTGATGATCTTCAGCCTGGACGCTCGGCTGCATCGCAAGCAGGCGGAGCCGGTGTTGCGAGCCGGCAAGAAACTCTTCATCGGTCGACCGCTGGCATCATCGCCAGAAGATGCCGTGGCGATCATGAAGCTCGCCGCAGAAACGAAGACGCCGTGCTGGAGCGGTTCGCAGCATCGCTTCAGCACCGGATTCGCCGGAATGGTCAATCATCCCGAAGTTGGCAAGGTCATCGGTTGCGACGTCTACGGCGGCTGGGATCCCAAGGCACCCGAAGCCGACAAGTTCTGGCGTCCGCTGCACAGCCTCGAAACGCTCTACACGATCATGGGTGGGCCGGGCGTTGTGTCGGTGACGTGTGCTTCAACGCCGACGACCGAGTCCATCACCGCCACTTGGAAGGACGGCCGAGTAGGCACCTATCGCGGCATCAAAGAAGGAGCGGTCAAGTACAGCGCAACCGTCTTCGGCGATAAAGGAGTTTCCACCGCTGGCATCTACGGCCACGGAGTCCCGGTCAAAGGAGTCGTCCCCACGAATGACGAATACGTCGGCTACAAACCGCTCGCCACGGAGATCGCCAAGTTCTTCAAGACCGGCCAAGTCCCCGTCCAGCCTGCCGAAACTCTCGAAATCTTCGCGCTGATGCAGGCCGCCGAGGAAAGCAAAGCCAAGAACGGTACCGTCGTGCCGCTAAAGAATTTGCGGGAAGCGAAATAAGCGGAAGATCCCGGAACAAATCACAAAGAGTTTTGCGTCACAACGTCGAAGTGGCTCACGGCATCACGCCAGCACATAGCGCAGCGTGACTTCGCGTTTGACGAGTCCGGCATCCATCAGCGGGCGCAGCAGGTCCATCGCTCCTTGTTTCGAAACGCCCAGCCTCGCCTTGTTTCATGACCTGGGCGGCGATGATCTTGTGCAAGCGGAACATATTCTCGTGAGTGATGCGTCGGCGGACGTTGTGCTTCTCGATGTGTCGCAAAGCTCCGAAGTAATTCACGACTTCACGTTTGGATCGGCTGGCGATGGCGACAATCTCGCGCCCTTATTTCCAATGCACGAACCTGCTCCAAGGTCAACCAAGGGATTGGTCGCCGTCGTCGAGTCTGTCATCGCGGTCAACAGGCCAGCGCCCAATGAGCAAGTTCAAGCGACTGACGATTTGTGTTATCGTTGCCAGTGGGCCAGTGATTACTTCGTCATCGTCCACGGACAGTTCCCTCGCCGGTCACCTGGTAAGTCACCACATGCCTGCCGACAAGTAGTCTCACTCATTTTCTCCAGAAGGATTTCAACCAATGCCAACATCTCGACAGACATCGCGTCGTCAGTTCCTACAAGGCATCGCTGCTGCGGGAACCGCCAGCATTCTCATTCCGTCGGCCAATCGAGCTTTCGGCTATCAGTCGCCGAGCGAACGTCCGGTCTTTGCGACCATCGGACTGCGCAATCAAGGCTGGGCGATTACCAGCAAGTCGTTTGGCTTCGCCGATTTCGCGGCTCTGGCTGACGTCGATACCAACGTGCTGGCGGAAAACGTCGCCAAGGTGGAGAAGCAGCAGAACAAGAAGCCCGAGGCCTACAAGGACTACCGCAAGATTCTGGATCGGAAAGATATCGACGCGGTGATGATCGCCACGCCGGACCACTGGCACACGAAGATTGCCGTCGAGGCGATGCTCGCGGGCAAAGACGTGTACTGCGAAAAGCCGCTGACGTTGACGATCGACGAAGGCAAGCTGATTGAGAAGATCGTCAAGCAGACTGGCCGAGTGTTTCAGGTCGGCACGATGCAGCGCACCGAGAGCGACCTGCGTTTCCTGAAGGCGATCGCTCTCGTCAAAGACGGCCGCATCGGCACGGTGAAAAAAGTGACGTGCGGCATCGACCGCATGGAAGCGTCCGCGGTCATTCCGGAGGTGGCTGTTCCGGAGGGGATTGATTGGGACTTCTGGCTCGGCCCGGCACCGAAGGTTCCGTATCGGGCGTTGCCGGAACTGCGACAAGGTTACGGCGGCGGCGTGCCGCTCTACAGCAATTGCCACTATTCGTTCCGCAACTGGCACGAGTACTCCGGCGGCAAGCTCACCGACTGGGGAGCCCATCACGTTGACATTGCGTGCTGGGCGCTCGGAGCCACCGAAACGGGACCGAGCAAAATCACGCCGGTCGAGTACAAGTTGCCGGTCGAGTACAAGGACGGCCACCCGACGGTTGGCGATCAGTACAACGCGGCGACTCAATACACCATTCGCGCCCACATGCCCAACGACGTGGAAATGATCATCACCAGCGAAGGGGACAACGGCATTCTGTTCGAGGGGACGGAAGGTCGGTTCTTCGTCAACCGCGGCAAGCTCACCGGCAAGCCGGTGGAAGACCTGAAGGACAAACCTCTGCCGGACGGCGCGATCGAAAAGATCTACGGCGGCAAGGTCAGCGCGAATCACACGGCCAACTTTATCGAAGGCATGAAAGCTCGGAAGCAACCGATCTCCGATGTCTGGTCGCACAACCGCATGCTCGAGATCTGCCACCTCTCCAACATCGCGATGCGTCTGGGCCGCGAACTCAAATGGGATCCCGTCAAGCGGGAAATCATCGGCGACGCTCAGGCGAACTCGTTCCTCTCGCGTGAAAGCCGCAAGGGGTTCGAAATCAATCTGTAGTCCAGCGGTGAAGTTCGTCGTAGAAGCCGCCGAGGAATTGAACTCGGCTGCCGTCGAGTTCGGTGACGCGCTGGCGAGTCCTACTTCTTCAGCCGTTCGATCAAGAGGGCAGTGGCGCTCGCGTACTTCAGAGTTGGTCCGCCGTTGTAATACGCATCCCAAGAAATAGCCGCGCTCGACAGACTTCTGAAGTCTTTGAGACTTCGGAAGATCAGGGGTTCGGTTACGCCATTCGGTTTTGCAGGTTTTTCAAAGGCTGGGTGATACCGGAACAGCACATCCCATCATCGAGATAACGCCCCTTGGAACAGAGTGACAGAGCCAGAATTGTCTCCTTCCGGAACGCACTTCATGCCAACGATCGCCGAATCCCTCACGACGGCACTCCAACATCACACTGCCGGGCGTCTGTCGGAGGCCGAACAGCTCTATCGGGAGATCCTCCAAAGTGGCCCCAATCATGCCGATGCGTGGCACTTGTTGGGAGTCATCGCCTACCAAAGGGGCCAATACCAGGCGGCCATTGAGTCCATTCAACGAGCGCTCGAACTGAAGCCGGACTTCGCCGAAGCACACAACAACCTGGGCAACGCTTTGACGAACCAAGGAAAGCTCGATGAAGCGGTCGCCTGCTGCCGCCGGGCGCTCGAATTGAAGCCGGACTTCGCCGAAGCACACTACAACCTGGGCATCGCTTTGAAGTGCCAAGGCAAGCTCGATGAAGCGGTCGCCTGTTACCGCCGGGCGCTCGAACTGAAGCCGGACTACGCCGATGCGCATAGCAATCTATTGTGCACCCACCAGTATCGCGTCGGGGTCACGTTGTCCGAACTGGCGATGGGTCATGCTGAATATGACCGGCAGCACGCTGCGCCACTGCGAACGACCTGGCGATGGCCTGAGAATGACCGTGATCTTCATCGTCCGTTACGAGTGGGTTTCGTTTCACCCGATTTTGGTCGCCACCCCGTGGGCTACTTTTTGATTCGAGTGCTGGAAAACCTTGACCGCGATCCGTTGGAAACCGTTTGCTACTCGGATCGGATCGTCAAAGACGACCTGACGGCACGCTTCCAAAGTGCGGCGGTGCTTTGGCGAGATGTGCAGGGAC
>CAMAWN010000231.1 GCA_945861865.1 Candidatus Kuenenia stuttgartensis
CGACAACGCAAGTGGTGGCGAACGGCGGGCGAACTTTAGTTCGCGACGAAACAAAGTCAAGGAGCGGTCATCGACGTGAGTGGGGGCGAAATTCAAACCTTCCATTCTCTAAGCCTATCGATGGACAACCGCGCGACCACCTGCCGGCACGAGTGATCGCGAGCGAGCGTTTGCGACAAAAACATCTCCAACGTGACCCACGGCGAATACACCGACGACCTGGGCGAGTTGCTCGTCCGACAGCAGCTCGGCGAACGGCAGACCCTCGGCCTGCGCAAACGACCGACGAATGGTGTCGAACGGACATGCCAATGCTCCACGACTAGGCTCACTCACGATCGCCCTCTACGGTTACATGCCGGCTGCGATCAGGGCCGTGGCTTGGCCCATGTCGGTGGTGCTGAGTTTGAGGAACAGCTTGTTGCTGATCGGAGCGGGTGCGCCATGGATGATGTTGAGGCGGCAGGCGGGGTCGGGCGTGCGGTAGTTGAGCGTCGGGTACACGACGCCAGCTCGCAGGCCGAGCAGCGAGGCGGCGAGTTCCAGGGGACCGGAGCCGGCTCCGGAATTGCCAAGTTGGCTCTTGAACGCGGTGACGGGAATTTGCTCGGCGCGAGTCCCGAACAGGTCGTGGATTGCGGCGGCTTCCTCGGCATCGCAGCGGGTCGCGCTGAGGCCGAAGGCGTTGACGTGACCGATGTCATCGGGAGTGACTCCGGCATCGCGGAACGCGGCCTTCGCGGCGTTCACGAATGCGAGCTGGTAATTCGGTCGGCCTTGTTTGTCGATCACGCAGGACGAGCCAGTGCCGAGGATCGAGCCGTAGACGGTCGCTCCGCGCGCGGCGGCGAAGACTTCGGTTTCGAGGAGGATCGCGCCGGCTCCCTCGCCGAGCACTTGGCCGTTGCGAGTGGCGTCAAACGGACGGCTCCAAGTTTCGGGCGGCTCGCCGGGATGATTGGCCAGTTCATCTTGCAGTGCCGCGTGGATGCCTTTGATGCTGGCAGTGCGCGTGCCGGTCGCTCCCGTGATCATGATGTCGGCTTGGCCGCGACGCATGATGCGGATCGCTTCGCCGATCGAGGCGTTGCCGGAGGCTTCGTTGAGGGTCAGCGAGTTACTCGGCCCGCGCGCGTCGGCCAGGATGCTGATATGGCACGAGGGCATGTTCGGTAGGTACTTCAGCAGCCACAGCGGCTCCATCGCAGGCAGGCCAGTTTGACCCCAGCGATCGAATTGGAAGTGATGGTTTTCGTCAGCGCTGGCGTCGGCTCCGCCTTGCAGGACATCCGGCGGCGAGTACATCTGATTGGAACCGAACTCGACGCCGATCCGTTCGTGCGTCAGTTCCTCGAGCTTCAGGCCGGAGTGCTCGATGCCGAGAATCGCCGCGAGGACTCCCAATTGGATGTCGCGGCTGTAGACCTTGAAGCTCTTGCGCTGGCCTTTGAGCCATTTCGTTTTGGCGGTCTCGTCGGTCAGGTCTTTGACCTCGGCCCCGATGCTTCCGGGAGCCGCGCTGTACGGGATCAGTGAAATCGGAGCGATGCCGCTCTTGCCAGCTTCGAGTGCGGCCTCAAACGTCTCGACGCCAATGCCCAACGGACTGACGAGGCCCAGGCCGGTGATGACCATTCGCTTCGCGGATTCGCTCATTGAGAAACACTCACACAGGGAACGGCACGGCCAAACTCAGGGAGCAAGCTCCGGCTTCGGTATCTTGGAGGGGTAAGAAAGAGGAATCCGCCCGGTTTTGCAAGTCCGTTTCGACGAGGGATGTGGCCGTGCCTTTTTCCCTCTCCCTTTGGGAGAGGGTCGGGGTGAGGGACGCGAACGTCATTGACGCTCTGATCGAGATCGAAGCCCTCATCCGGTCTTCGGCCACCTTCTCCCGAAGGGAGAAGGGATCATGCGATGCCGCTCGGCCAATTGTGAGCTGCACGCGGCGAATTGCTTCGGTTTACGCGGCTGCCCTATATTCCGCCGCTTTTCTGGGAGCCGTGTCGCGATGAAACCGGCTCTGAGACTTCTGGACCGTTGAAAGAAACTCATGTCAAAGAGTGCCTGCCCACGAATGGCTTTCCGCTGGCGGAAAGTTCTGACCGCGAGCGTCATCCTGTTGCTGTTGACGACGGCGGCGATGGCTCAAGTGGCCGCTGAATCACCGCCGGCTGCTGGTGCCACCGCCGGACACGGCGGCGGGCATGCGAGCCTCGGATCGACGTTGGGCGTGTGGACCGTCGCCCCATTTGTCGCGTTGCTGCTGTGCATCGCGGTGTTGCCGCTGGCGGCTCCGCATTGGTGGGAACACAACAAGAACAAAGGCATCGTGGCCGCCGTCTTGGGAGTTCCGCTGGCCGGATATTTGGCGATCAGTTTTGGGGCCGAAGGACAAGGCGAGTTGCTGCACGCGGGCAAGGATTACGTTTCGTTCATTTGCCTGCTGGGTTCGCTGTACGTCATTAGCGGAGGCGTCTTCGTGCGTGGCTCGCTGGATGGCACGCCGGTATTGAACACGGCGCTGCTCGGATTGGGCGCGGTCTTGGCCAGCTTCGTTGGAACGACCGGCGCCTCGGTGCTGCTGATCCGGCCGCTGTTACGAGCGAATCAACCTCGGCAGCGGAAGGCGCACATCGTTGTGTTCTTCATCTTCGTGGTCTCAAACTGTGGCGGGCTGCTGACTCCGCTGGGCGATCCGCCGTTGTTCATCGGGTTCCTCAAGGGCGTGCCGTTCCTGTGGACGATGCGACTGGCCGGCCAATGGGCACTCGTCAACGGATTGCTGCTGGTGATCTTCAACATCTGGGATCAAGTCGTCTTCAACCGTGAAGAACGCGAGCGGGCCGGCTCGCAGTTGGAAGCGGTCATGCAGCACGAACGGTTCGGGATCGATGGGCGGCTGAACTTCGCGTTTCTCGGCGGCATTCTGGCGACGGTGTACGCCTCCGGCAGCCAACAATGGACGTACGGCATTCAGGAAGGTCTGATGGTCGCGTTGCTGCTGGCGTCGTACTTCACGACCTCGCGCGAGATTCACGGCAAGAACAAATTCACGTTCGGGCCGATCATCGAAGTCGCGGTGCTGTTCGCGGGCATCTTCGTGACGATGATCCCGGCGCTGCTGATCCTGAACGCCAACGGCAAGAGCATGGGCATCGCGCAGCCGTGGCAGTTCTTCTGGGCGGCGGGAGCACTCTCGAGCTTTTTGGACAACGCACCGACCTATCTGACCTTCGCCGCGACCGCCTGCGGGATTCAAAATATTCAGCCGGAGGGCCAGTACCTCGCTGAGTTCTTGAGGCTGCCGGCCGAGACCGGTGCCGTGCAAATCCTCGCCGCCATCTCGTGCGGTGCGGTCTTCATGGGAGCCAACACCTACATCGGTAACGGCCCGAACTTTATGGTCAAGGCGATCGCCGAAGAAAACGGCGTGAAGATGCCCAGCTTCTTCGGCTACATGGCGTACTCCGGAGCGATCCTGATCCCGATCTTCGTGGTCGTCACGTTTGTTTTCTTCAATTAGCACGACGCGCCAGCGAGTGGTTGGCGTTTGTCGAGAACCACAACCACTCGCTGGCGCTTCGTGCTGGTTTGAAATTCACGTCATCGTTTTGAGGCTGATCTGTGTCGATCTCGCCGCCTGCTCGCCCGCGCAGCTTGCTCGCTCGACGATTCTTCGTCCTGTCGTCGGGACTGCTGGCCGTTGCGGTGCTGATCGCGATGACCGGGATTCGCTGGCTGAGTTCCGTGCCGTCCGATCGCTCGATTATGCCGATCGCGTTTTGGATCAGCACGGCCTTTCTGTTCGCCGGGAGCGTGACTCTGCAACGAGCCGCATGGTTGGTGCGCGTCCAACAACTCGAATCGTTTCGCCGCTGGCTGATCGTGTCGCTGGCCTCCGGCACGCTGTTCGTCGGCGTCCAAATCTGTGGACTGTGGCGGCTCTCTCAGAATCAAACTCGGCCCGGCCAGCCGCTTCCTGATTCGGCCGAAACCGGAGCGAACGCTCTCGTCGCGATGTTCGCCGGATTGCACGGCATCCATTTTGTCATCGCTCTGTTGTTTGTCGCCTGGATCACCGTCAACGCCTTCGCGCACCGCTACGACCACGAGTATTCCAGCGGCGTCACGTTCTGCGCATGGTTCTGGCACACGCTCGGCATTGTCTGGATGATGATCCTCGGATTATTTGCGGCCGGTGCCCTGACCGGCTTCGAAGCGACCTCCGTTCCCGACCCAAATCTGGGGCATGTTGCCCCTGTGCCGTTCGCTTGGCCGGCCTGAGAACCCTGAAATCGTGTTTCACTTTTCGCGGTTCGCTACTGTCACTCGCACGAGCCGATTACACTCCCGTTTCCAAAACTTGCCCACCTTTTTCGACGTGGAGAATTACCCCATGCGATCGCGACGAGACCTTCTGACGTGGCTCTGTGTTGGTTCGAGCGGCCTGTTCCTGTTCGCGGTGACCGCGTCCGCCCAAGACAAGCCGCTGGTGCCGGATAAAGCCCTCGAAACGGCGCTGAAGGACGAGCTCAAGAAGAAGGCCGACGAGCCGCTGAAAGAAGAAGACCTCAAGAACGTCTTCTTCCTCGAGGCCAAGAAGAAGGAGATCGCCGACCTCACCGGCCTCGAAAAATGCCCGAACCTCGCGCTCATTAATCTGTCGGGCAACAAGCTCGCAAACCTCGCCCCGCTGGCCGGACTGAGCAACCTGCAATCGCTTGATCTCTCCAAGAATCAGATCGTGGACATCGCCCCGCTCGCCAAGTTGGAGAAGCTGCAATACCTGCAACTCGAAGACAACCAAATCGAGAAGGCCGATGCGGTTGCCGGCTTGGTCAAGCTGCAAGCTCTGTACTTGTCGAAGAACAAAATCGCGTCGGTCGAACCGCTGGCCAAGCTGGAAAAGCTGGCCTCGCTTTACCTCGGCAACAACTTGATCGAAGACGTCACCCACTTGAAGGGCTTGAAGTGGGTCAACAATCTCGATCTGCGAAATAACAAAGTCAAAGACCTCGCGCCGCTGGCCAGCTTCACCGAGTTGCGCTTTACGTTCCTCGCCGGCAATCCGATTGCCGACCTCGCCCCGCTGATCGCGATGGCCAAAGCCGACACCGAAGGCCAACAACGCTTCGCCCCGTACTGGAAGTTGTACCTCGAAGAAAAAAACCTCAGCGACGCGGCCAAGAAGCAGCTTGAGGAGTTGAAGAAGTTCGGCGTGCGGGTCAATCCGAAATAGTCGGTCGCACGTTCAGTTGTTCTTCGGCAACCCTTCGACGTGGCCGATGTTCTTGACCAACTCCAGGATTTTGAGCACGTCAGCCAGCAGTTGCTGATCGAGCGGCAGGGCGGCCCATTCGGCCCATTTGCGGATGTTGCTCGGGTTCGCGCTGCCGGCGATCGTGGTCGTGATGTCGGAGTTTGCAATCGAAAATTGCACGGCAAGCTGCGCGATGTCCACGCCGTGCTTCGTACAATGTTCGGCGGCGCGGCGGCAGGCTTCGCGCACGGCGAGCGGTTCTTTGTGCCACGCGGGGAGCGGCGAATTCGTCAGCAGCCGAGCGGCGAACGGGCCGGCGTTCATCACGCCGATGCCTTTGGTTTTGAGGTACGGCACCAACTCGTCGGCGAAGCGGGTGTTTTGCAGGCAGTACTGGTTGTAGCTCAGCACGCAGTCGAGATCGGTTTGATCGAGCACGAACCGGAACAGCTTCATCGGGTAGCCGCTGACGCCGACGAACCGGACCTTGCCCGCCTGTTGCAGCTTGCGGAGTGCCGGCAGCGTCTCGTCCACGATCTGCTGCATCTCGACGAACTCGATGTCGTGGCACAGGCAGATGTCGAGGTGATCGGTCCCCAGCCGATGCAGGCTGACGTCGACGCTCTCGGCGACACGTTTCGCGGAGAAATCAAAATGCGAGAGGTCGTATCGGCCGAGCTTCGTGCAGAGCAGATATTGGTCTCGCGGCACGTCGCGCAGAGCGATGCCGGTCAAGACTTCGCTCATACCGCGGCCGTAGAACGGGGACGTGTCGATGAAATTCAGCCCGCACTCCAGCGCGACCCGCACGCTGCTGAGCGCCTCGTCGAGTTTCACGCTCCGAAACTCTTGCCCCAGCGATGAGGCTCCAAAGCTGAGGATCGGTAGGTTCAGGCCCGTGCGGCCCAGCGGTCGGGTTTGCATGTTGTCAGTCCGAGATGAGTTGATTCTGGTACGGATTCGGACTACCAAGTTGCAATCAGCGGTTTATTACGGGACGGCTGCCGATCGCTCGCACGCGGCAGTTCTCCCGCCACATCCAGCAACATCACCGAATCAATTCGATGGACGTCGTCATACTCGGCGGCAGTCAGCGCCAAGCGGCACAAGCGGACGATCTCGCGCGGCACTCCGCCGCTCAAGTCGCACAACATCTGCGTCGCATCATGGTCGATTGATTCTTGACCGCTGCCGGTTTTGCCGAGCAACTCCCGAACGAATGATTCTGTTTCACGACGGTTCAGGCAAGGCAACTCGATTCGCAGTTCCGACTGCTCGGCAAGTTCTCCGAACGAGCATTCATCAAACCTCTCGCGAGCCGCCGCCAAAATCGTCAGTCCACCGTCGTTCGCGACATCGAGATGCAGCAGCCGCTCGATCATGCCGAGACAATCCACCTCGGCTCGTTCCAAGTGGTCGAACAGCAGCACGCTCGGCAGGTGAGCCGAGTGCAGTGCGTGCCAGTGATCGCAGACTGCTCGCCAAAGAGTCGCATGCGACCAACGGTCAGTTGGCCCCAGTCGCAGGGCGACGGCCAATTGCCAAAGCAGGTCGTGCGAGTCGATCCCGAACAGATCGATCGCCGCGACTTCGCGACCGAGCCGCTTCGCCTCGCGAGCGGCAGTACTCAGGACGAGCGATTTGCCCGTGCCAGCTGCGCCAAGCATTAGTCCAAAGCGGCGGCGATGCTCGACCAAATAGCTCAGCCGAGCCAACGCCTCTTCGTGCGGCGGAGCCTCGATCAACCCACCCTGGCCGAGCAGGCCTTGCAACGCGAAGTCATTCCGTCCCCAATACCGCTCGTGCATCGATTTTCTCCGTAGTTCGGACGCCTGCGTCCGAACAGACGACCGGACGTAGGCGTCCGATCTACAGTCCATCCCACGT
Organism: Candidatus Kuenenia stuttgartensis; assembly: GCA_945861865.1. Classification (GTDB taxonomy): domain Bacteria; phylum Planctomycetota; class Planctomycetia; order Planctomycetales; family Planctomycetaceae; genus SXKJ01. Next base: position 7,148 of record CAMAWN010000231.1, read on the forward strand.
TCGTATTCGGCAGAGGCTTCGGCATCGCATGACCCGCCCACAATCCGCACGAACAGAATCGCCGGTCGAACGCTTCTTCTTTCCGCAACCGCTACAGCTTGCCAGTGTTGACCAAGCCACAGTTGGACAAGTCACAGTCGAACTCGATGGCTCCGAAGCTCATCACCTGTTGCACGTCCTGCGAGCGAAAGTTGGCGACCGTGTTGGACTGTTCAACGGCCAAGGAGACGAAGCTGTCGCAGAGCTGATCAACTACCGCAAACGCTCCGCCGAACTGAGGATACTCGACTGCTGGACGACGCCGGCCGAGCCTGACGAACTGATCCTCGCCACCGCGTTGCCGAAAGGAGACCGCGCACGCTGGCTGGTCGAGAAGGCGACCGAGCTCGGAGTGACGCGAATCATCCCGTTGCGAACAGCTCGCAGTGTCGTCGAACCGGGTGAGGGGAAGATGGACAAGCTCACGCAAGCGGCCATTGCCGCGTGCAAACAGTGTGGCCGGTCGCGCCTGCCGCGACTCGATCCGCTGACGACGCTGTCGGATGTGCTTCGGGAATTCTCAGCAACATCGCCGACACAAATCCTTTTGCTGGCCGATCCGTACGCGCAACAAAATGTTGGCGAACTGTTCGCGACCGTTGGAAGTTGGCATCAAACAACGATCGCGTTGATCGGTCCCGAAGGAGGCTTCACGGCGGACGAATACTCCGCAGCCATCGCAGCCGGTGCGACGCCCGCGCGACTCAGCCCGCACATCCTGCGCATTGAAACCGCCGCTCTGGCGATCAGTGCGGCTTGGGAACTTCGCCGCTCAACCAAACAGATCACTGAGCCCGTTGGAACAACAGGAACATGACCAAGTGCTGCGGCAACTCGTTGTCAATCACAAGCACTCAGTTCGACTTTTGCACTTTAGGTGGCCAAGGCCACCGCGTTTTCTAGGAGTTGTTGGATTTTTCGAGACCCTGGTCCTGCGAGGGCCAAGGTCAAAACCTGTTGTCGGACGCTGAGCCGACGGAGCGTGCCGAGCATGTCAGCGAA
>CAMAWN010000232.1 GCA_945861865.1 Candidatus Kuenenia stuttgartensis
ACCATCACTCACTGGCAACATCGGATTCACCAAGCTCGAACCAGCCATGTGAAACAACGTCTCAAAGAACTCGAAGCGGCCCACATTTCACTCGACCAGCTCCCACGTTGTCGCTCCGCATGACAATGAATAGTGCGCAGTAGTACTAGCTGATGCCTGCCAACCGCCACCGCAGACGGTTCGAGTTTTATGGAAACTCAATGTGCGGGGAGAAGGCTCACCGGGAGACCGATCGGCTAACGGTGAACACACCGGCGTCTTTGCGGCGCAGTTCGAACGTGCGCCAACGTCGGTCGTTCAGACCTGCCTCAGACAGCCGACAGGTCCAGAAGAACCGCAGTTCTCAGCAATGCAGTGGCGGGGACCGACCCGCGTGTGATCCCTGGCCGCCCAACCGGTTGACCGTTAATTGAGCGAGACGCACCTGCAATTTTTGGAGCGTCGAGCTCCGGAAGCGAGCCCTGAGATACTGGGCTCGACGAGGTTCACTCCGCGAGTGCGAGAGCGTGACGTCATCGGCCACTTCCGTCGGCTCATTTTCGACCGGTTCGCTCGACTCCGAGCGAACCTCTTCCTGCACCCAAGACGCCATCAGCGGCGCAGACGGCAACATCACTGCCAGCACGCAGCTCAGCCACACACACATCCAGGAATGAAATCGGGACTTGAGGGTCATGGGTCACTAAATCGTCAGGAAACTACGATGAGAATCAGTGCGACCGTGAATATTCCGAGACGCGTGGCATTTTGCCCAAATTGACCGTTCGCACAAGGTCTCTCAAAAAAATAGACACCCCTGATCGCTAATTACTTTGAGGCACGGACAGCGGTGGCCGAATCAGCGACACGAGGTAAATATCACGGATCGAGGCGAACTGACTGTCGCAGGATTGCTGAGCCGTCATGGTCGCGGCACCAAATCGGATGGCTTGCTGAATTTGTCCGTCGGCCGCGACGCCCAGTTGTCGAGTTAGGTCGAGGACTTTTTTTACCTGCGGATCGTCCTGAATCCGCTTCTCGATTTCCGGCCGTACCTGCTTGGCATTCGCGCGTTCGGAGTGTTGGAAGATCGTCCGCCACGAACCGTCTGCCAGTTGCGCGACGAATTGAGTCGTCACACTCGCCTGTTGAAAGTCGCTCGCCAATTCCAGTCGCGTCACGCGGAAGCCTTTCCGCTTTTCCGACTCGGCGGTCTGAATTGCCTTCGCCAGCGACTCGGCGTTCGCGGCGTTGTCTCGACCTTTTTTCGCGGGACGCGGCTCACCGAGCAAATCGCCGAACTGCGATTGCAATTGCTGCCGCAGTAACTCAACGAGCAATGGGCCGGCGTCCGCCTGAGCCTCTTTCCCTGTGCGAGCCAGCACATCGCCGGTCCCTTGAAAATCGAGTCGCTGCCCCAGCGCGTAATCCGCCAACGCTCGTCGAGCCGCCCACTCATTGTCGGTCTGCTCGCGAGCGGGCAATCGCTCGATGAACGCCAATGGCCAGCCGACCGGAGACACGTTGCGCGCTTTCAACTCGCGCGACAGCTCCTCCCCCGAACGAGCTTCCGCGCGATCGAGACCTTCCGCCCACGCCCACGTCAGCAATTGCCGATGCTCCGGCGTGGCGGCATCGACTCGTGCGACGTCCTTCATCGGCAGGATCAGCCACAGAAAATCCGGATCAAACTGATCGGCCTTCGCCAACTCGGCCTGCGCGTCTTCCAACTGCTGTTTGAGAAAAGCCGAGACCGCCGCATCGCCGGCTGGTGGCGGTTCGGCTTTCAGGCGTCGTACGGCTTGCTCAAGTCCCGCGGTGTTGGCGGCGACAGTTTGCGGTCGAGACGATTGATGCAGTTTTGCGTTCGTCACCAATAGCCACTTCGCCGAAACCAGCAGCGTGACCGACTTGTCGGGCTGCTCGAACAGAACGCCGCGCAGTTTGACACCGTTCCGCAATGTGACTTGGTCGCCCGCCGGCCGGTCGGCCGCGTCCGCCGTGACTGCGAACGTGACAAGCACTGTCGCGAATTGCAGCCAAAGGCGGCGATTCATTTTAGGAATTGGCATGCTTCACGTCCTTTCCTCAAGGGCCCGCGTCTGTGATTGCAACCCAGCGACGCCTTTGCTGCAATCCCGCTGGCTCATTTCGCTGCCGCATCCTCAAGAAGATTTTCATGCACTACGAAACCATCATTGGCCTGGAAGTTCACGTCCAATTGCAGACGCAGACGAAAATCTTTTGCGGCTGTTCGTCGGCGTTCAATCCAGACAATCCGAACACGCAGACGTGTCCCGTGTGCCTCGGCCTGCCCGGCTCGCTGCCGGTGATGAATCGGAGGGCGTTTCGGCTGTCTTTGAAAACCGCGCTGGCCCTGAATTGCGACATCGCTCGATTCACGAAATGGGACCGCAAGCAGTACTACTATCCCGACCTGCCGAAGGGCTATCAAATCAGTCAGTACGACTTGCCGTTCAGTAGCAACGGCTTTGTCGAGATCGACACCGACGCCGAAAAGGGCGAGACGAAGACGATCCGTTTGATTCGTGCGCATCTCGAAGAGGATGCCGGCAAGAACATGCACGACGAATCGGGCCGAGGACATGACAGTCTCGTGGACCTGAACCGCGCGGGAACGCCGCTGTTGGAAATCGTCAGTCAGCCCGACCTGCGATCGGCGGCCGAAGCCAAAACGTATCTCGAAGAATTGAAGCTGTTGCTGACGTACATCGGCGTCTCCGACTGCAACATGCAGGAGGGTTCACTGCGCTGCGACGCGAACGTCAATCTGTGGGTTCACGGCGACGACGGCCAGAAGATTGCGACGCCGATCGTCGAGGTCAAAAATCTCAACAGTTTTCGCGGCGTCGAGCAGGCGATTGAGTTCGAGGTCACTCGGCAGATCGCGGAATGGGAGCGGACTCACGCGAAGCTCGGCGACGTTGCCAAACAGACGCGCGGCTGGGACGCAAATCGAGGTGCAACGTTCGCTCAGCGCGGTAAGGAGGAGGCCAGCGACTACCGCTACTTTCCCGATCCCGATCTGACGCCCGTGACCGTCAGCGACGAATTCTTTGCCGAAGTCAAAGCGGAATTGTGCGAACTTCCTGCCTCGCGGCGTCGTCGCTATCGCGTGGATTTCGGATTGTCGCACTACGACGCGGACGTCATCGTCTCGCAAGGGGATCACTTCACCGGATACTTCGAGCAAGTCGCGAAGCTCTGCGGGGACGGCAAACAAGCGGCCAACTGGCTCACGCAGGATGTGCAACGCGAACTCAACGGCAGGTCGCTCAGTATCGACTCCTTCCCGATTCGTCCCGATGTCCTGGGCGATCTGTTGCAGCGAGTCACCGCGAATCAGCTCACAGTGAAAAGTGCCCGCGAAGTCTTCGAGGCTTTACTGGCCGACCACGACGCCGCTCACGAAGAGGGCAGGGGAACCGACCTCAGCACCGCTCGTGCCGAGCAGATCATCGCCGAGCGAGGACTTGCCGTCGTCAACGACCTGAGTGCGATCACGCAGGTCATCGTCGACGTCATTGCTCGTAATCCGAAGCCGGTCGCCGATTTTAAATCAGGCAAGCAAGCTGCCGCCGGTTCGCTGATCGGTCAGATCATGAAAGAACTCAAAGGAGCCGACGCGAAAGTGGTGCGGCAAATGCTGATCGACGAACTTAACAAGTCGTGACGTTCGTAGTTCCGCCTTCGGGGCCGTGGAAGTGATCGCCCCCGATTGTCAAACCGCGATGTCGGTCTTAGCCACTTTGACGGAGGGATGTGAATCATGTCGCGATTCCAGATTCTGGGAGGTCTCGTGCTGGTGCTCATCGCGAGCCGTGTCTCGGTGACCGCCGCGGAAATTGACTTGAAAGCCGAATTGTCCCGGCCGATCATTACGCCACAGACATCGCTCGAAGAAACACAAGCCTATCTCGAACGCCGCATCCCACAGCTTCCAGAAGTAAAGACGACGAAGGACTGGGACGCCTTGGCTGCGAAGTGGCGGCAGGAAGTGCTCGACAAAGTGGTCTTTCGTGGCGAAGCCGCGAAGTGGCGAGATCATCCGCTGTCGGTCGAGTACGTCGGCGAGCCACTGCGCGGGCCGGGGTACGTCGTGAAGAAGTTGCGCTACGAGTGCTTGCCGGGAATGTGGATTCCGGCGTTGCTGTACTTGCCGGAAAAACTAGCCGATCGGCAGGTGCGGAAGCGAGGCGACGAAGTCCCGGTTGTGCTTAACGTCAACGGGCATGACGCGAACGGTAAAGCGGCGGACTACAAGCAGATTCGCTGCATCAATCTTGTGAAACGCGGCATGATCGTACTCAATCCGGAATGGTTCGGCATGGGGCAATTCAAGCAAGACGGTTTCAATCACACGAAGATGAATCAACTCGATCTGTGTGGCAGCAGCGGCATCGCTCCGTTTTATTTGGCGATGTCGAAAGGCATCGACCTGCTGCTGACGCTTCCGAGCGCCGATCCGTATCGAGTCGCTGTCTCTGGCCTGTCGGGCGGCGGCTGGCAGACCATTTTCATCAGCGGCCTTGATCCACGCGTGACGTTCGCCAATCCGGTGGCCGGCTATTCGAGCTACCTCACGCGAGTCCGCAGCAACACCGACCTCGGCGATTCGGAGCAGACGCCGTGCGATCTCGGCAAGTACGTCGATTATATGCACCTGACGGCGATGCGTGCTCCGCGAGCGACTCTGTTGACGTTCAACGCTCACGACAACTGCTGCTTCGCGGCCGGCCACGCACTGCCGCCACTGCTCGCGGGTTGCCGCCCGATTTATTCCTTGTTCGGCGAGACCGACCGGTTGATCACTCACGTCAATCACGTTCCCGGCGATCACAACTTCGGCCAAGACAACCGCGAAGCGTTTTACCGAGCGGTCGGAGCGTTCTTTTACGATGGCGCGAAGGACTTCAACGCCAAGGAAATCGAATGCGAGTCGGGCGAGGTCAAGAAGCTCGATGAGTTGCTCGTCACTGTTCCCGACGACAACGCGACGTTTACGTCACTGGCGAAATCGCTGGCCGAGAAACTGCCTCGCGCGGATGAGGCGCCGGCCAACAAATCGGCCAAGCAAGAGTGGCAAAACAAGCGACGTAAGCTGCTCGCGCAGATCGTCGTGGCGAAACAGTACGACGTGGATGCGGAAGAGGTCTCACCGTCCGAGGCGACTGATGCAAAAACTGGCGGCACGAAAATTCAACGCTGGCGACTGCGGCTCAGCGGAACATGGACTGTGCCGGTCGTCGAACTGTCACGCGGTGAATCGCAGGGCACGACGGTTGTCGTCGCGGATGCTGGCCGAGTGGCGGTGGCCGAAGACATCGAGAAACTCTTGGTGGCCGGTCAGCGAGTGCTCGCCGTCGATCCGATTTTCTTCGGCGAATCAAAGATCGTCACACGCGATTGGCTGTGGGGCTTGATGCTCGACACCGTGGGTGACCGGCCGCTGGGTGTCCAAGCCAGTCAACTCGCCGCGATCGCGCGACATGCTCACGACACCGATCGCTCCGGCCGCACAGTGACGCTGCACTCGGTCGGCCCACGTTCCGGCTTGTTCACACTCGTCGCTGCTGCGTTGGAGCCACAAGCCATCGGCCAAGTCACTCAGCGCGATGCGATCACGAGTTTGAAGCAATTCGTCATCGAACAAAATCGCGGAGTCAGCGAGGCTCCCGATCTGTTTTGCTTCGGTCTACTGGAACACTTTGACGTGCCGCAGTTGCACGTACTGGTGGCTCCACGAAAGATCGAGACGATCAAGTGACCGCGCTCGCGCCTGGAGTGCGGTGGTGACAGGAAACTCTGCTGGTGTAGCGCCGGCCTGCTCCGAACGGAACAACGCTTCCGACGCATCCAGGGCGATCGTGAAATTTCGCAATTGACGACCGCCCTCACCGCCACACTTGCATCACAACGCCAAGCTGGTTGACATCATCATCATTTCTTGGAACCGACCTGACTCTTCAACTACAAAGGGGACATCCTCATTCGTAACGCAGGAAGTGAAAGTCGGCGTCTGTGAATCAACGCTAGTGTGACCGTGGGGCACGTTACGAACTTGCCCCACGAAAAGTCACGGCAATTCGCTCACGCCGTCCGGGCTGACGAGCAGTAGCTTGTCGGTCAGCGGGTGGTCCATCTGCGAGAAATCTTCGCGGACGCGGTCGCGGATGTGGTTGACCATGTCGGGGACGTCGGTGCTCAGCGCGACGAAGAAATCGCGGTTGGGGATGCCGACGGCGAACTCATTGCCGAGCACGTCGCGGACCTTTTCGTGGAACGCTTGGCTGAGCAAGCGGGACGTGTTGTAGGCGTCTGGCTTGTGCGGCATCAGCAGCTTAGGGCCGTCCTCTTGGCCGGTGAGCATCATTTCGGAGGGATGTTCGTCGAAGTAGCGGTCGAGGTTATTCAGTGCCAGTTCGTGAAGTTGCTCGGCGGTAAGATGCCACTTCTCCAGCAGTTCGTTGCGGATGTACCAGTAGGCTTGGGCTTCATCGACGACGTACAGGATCATTAGGTTTGCGACCCACGGTTCACCGACGAAGTTCGGGAAGTTTTGTTTCCAAACTTTCTCCGGGTAGAGCATCGGCATGATGCGGTCGCGGACGGAGTCGAGCGACGGCGTGGTTTGATCTTCACCCCATTCTTGCACTTGGACGACGGTGGTCAGGGCCGGCAGCAGGATGTTTTCGAAGCGGTCAGGTGATTGCACGTACGATCGATAAAAGTTGAACAGGTTCACGTTCGACTTGCCGAGCCGCAGTTGGAACTCGCCGGTTTGTTCGCATTCGAGCAGCGGGAATTTGTCGCGAGCCAACTTGAGCGCGCGAGCGGCAAACAGTTGTGGCGGATCAGCGATCAGGTCGGGGGCCTCCAGAGTGTTGAGTACCATGCGGACTAATGTGTCGGTTTCCGGATCGTGCGGCCGATCACCCCGTTCGGCGAACGTGATCAGTAGCATCATGCTCGGCCATTCGATGGACCAAGCTTTCCAGCGATGCCACTTCGCTCGCGTGAACCAGCGTCGCCACCAGGACTGCGGCGGAACGAGCACCGCTTCGCCTTCCCAACCGGCCGACGGCTGCGGCAATCCCAGCGGGTGAATGCGGCGCATCTTGCGGCGTCGGGGGAACAGCCGGTCGAACTCAATCGAGTCTTCCAGCACGGGCGTATCACCCCAGATACAGCGGAGCGACACGATGCCGGCTTGCTCCGGCAACAAGATGTGCGTGACACCTTCGAAGACTTGCTCCTGCCACGATGGCGGACACCCGATGTGAAACCAGCCAGACGGACCGGTGATCGCTTTCCAATGGTCGGGCGGATCGTGGCGCACAGTGTCGGTTCCTGGAGAGCGTTTCCAACGACGGCCAAGGCAGCACCACTATGCCAAACTCGGTGGCTCTGGTCGATGGTGCGCGTGTCACGAATTCCTGCAAGACGAGTTTTTTGTCAGCTCACGGCAGCATTGGGTGGCGCAGCTTTCTACCCTTTAGACCGGGAACATGGTTAACAGTCATTTCGGGGACATGGATAATAGGTTGAAGGGACGAGTGCAGATGGAACATGCGTGTGGAGGTCCAGGCCACGGCGGTCATTCCCGGCGGACTCGGTGGATGTTCAAGATCTTGCGACTGCCGCGAGGAGTTTGGCTCATGTCGAATTGGGTTCGGTGTTTTTCCTGGGCATGTCCGTGATGACGGCCAGTGTGTGCATCGCGCTTTCAACCTTGGAAAAGCGGGCGAATATGCCGCCGCCGAGCGACGGTATCGTCAGAACCGCCGAGACATTTCGGACCCTTGTCAGAACGTGATTGTTTATCGCGTCGGAGCGAACAAAGGGATTGGTTGAGCGGTTCGTCGTGTTTGTGCGAGGAAGTCGAGGGGATCTCGGAGGAGTTGCTCGCAGGTGAGGAGGACTGACGTGAGGATTGACTGGTGCTGAGCGCCGGTGTCGGTGCGGTTGCCGCC
>CAMAWN010000233.1 GCA_945861865.1 Candidatus Kuenenia stuttgartensis
TGGCCGGAACTTGCGCAGTTCGAGTGCTTCGCGTGTCACCACGATTTGAAAGACCGGAGTTGGCGACAACGCCGCACGCTGCGCGGCGCGCCTGGCCGACCGCTGTTGCGAGCCTGGCCGATCGCGCTCACATCGCTGGCGGTCAAACAAGCCGGTGTGGATGCCAAGGAATTGGACAAACTCTGGCAGCCGATTGAGAAGCTGTTGAATGAGCAGCCGTTCGGACGCCGCGAACGCTGGAACGACGTCATCAATCCGCTAACCAAGTGGCTCGATGAGCTGGCCATGTTGTTGGAACGCAAACCGCTTCCGCGCGACGCGGGCCTGACGCTGCTCCGAGAAATTGCGGCCGTCGCGGAAAGTGATCTCTGGGATTACGACTCGGCGCGGCAACTCGCCTGGGCCGCTCAAGTCCTGCGTCGCGAACTGTCCAGCGACCGCAGTCCCGAGCCGCTCCGAACTCGTATTGCCGCCATCGAGGCCGACCTCACCGAGATCGAAAAACTCTTCGTGCTCAACTTGAACGAAGGCCGCGCTGCTCAGCAGAAGCTCCCCGGATCTACCAAGAGCCGCGAGGTCAAAGAAGTTGATCTCGAAAAGACGCTGCCACCAATCGCGGACTACGACGCAAGCACTTTTCGCGACAGGTTCCGCAAACTCAGTGGCAAGCTGACTGCCAAGTAGTTGCCGCAGTGCAAAACAGAAGACCTCGCGACCCGTCGCCCAGGCCCTTGCGGCCTGGTCGATTTGATTCATCTCCAAAACGAATCAACCGACCCACAAGGGGTCGGGCGACAGTGTCGTCACATCCCCGCCTTCAGCGCTTCGAGATGCCTCGCAAAGTGTTCGTCGAGGACTTCGGTGTAGGTGTCGAGGTGCGACTCCAAGACGCCGCGAACAGCCGTTCCAAATTCGGGATGCGTCAGCACCGAGCCGAATGTGCAATGCAGAATCTGCCGGCCCGGAGCGGTGAAACCTTTGCCGGCCGGCACGTCGCACCACATTTCCAAATACGTCCGTTCGAGATCGCGAGCCGTCGCGAGTTGCTCGCCCGACGGCACGCCGGCCAACGTCGCCGAGACGTGATACGTCGCCTTGTCCGTGTCGTACCGGCCACGAGCGAACGCGATGATCTCGCGAAACAATTTTTCGTTGTGTCGCGCGACGACTCGCAGCGCTTCGAGATAACTGGTCCCGGCGGTTTTCACATGGAAGCGGCCTTTGGTCGCGCGAGCCAACGCGGCGTACATCGACAGCTTGTCCGATCCCGAATGCAAGCTGAGCTTGTACGGGCCGAGCATCGCCGCGATCGCCGCGTGCTCGTGCAGCGATTGATCGAGCAACACGAGATCCCCTTTGAAATCGACACCTTTTTCGAAGTCGCCGAGGAATCGCGGCGCGAGGCTGACCAGCTTCATCCCGCGCGACAGGCATTGGTCCGCGATGATGTAGTGCTCGGCAAGCGTCGTTGGGTTGTCGGTTTCATCGACACTCAGTTCGATTTCAAAGTCGCGAAGCGATGAGGTCTGCACTTGGCGAATATGATCGGACAGCGCGACCGCCTGATTGATCGCTCGGCCGTACTTCACGGCGGCTTGCAGACAAGCTCGATCCGTGAAGTCGATCACCGTGCCGGTCGCGAGCGTCACCTTGCGGCCGACGTAACGCGGCACCCAACCGACCTCGGCTTCGATCGAAGCCGCTTGCTGTCGCAGCGTCGACTCGTCGTAGCTGTCGGCTTTCGGATCGACAGCTCCCGAGGGGTCAATGGTGAAGAACGTGAAACCAACGGCCGCCGTGCGATCGACATCTTCGGGAGCCTTCAGATGATCGGCATCGGCACCGCATAGTCCCGTCCAGCCAGCAGACTTCATCCCGCTCACCGCATCGTCAATCACGTTCTGCGGCGTGCGCTGAGTCCGAGTCATCTCGCGAATCGACTGCTGCGGAAAGATCGCTTCGATGCCGCACGGTACGCGCCGCATCGCAGCGATATGACCGGGAGTCGCGAGACCAATCCGGTCGCCGAATCCGAAGCTGGATTTCAGGCCGAGAGTTTGAAATGTCACGGGAACCTCGTCGTTGAATTTGAATGGGTTGAAAGCCGATGGATTCATTTTTCGCCCTTCATTTTCCGCTCGCTCTTCCCGTTCGAAAAACAGAGCTGGCGAAAATGAAGGGCGAAAAATGGGAACACGATTGGTCAGCTCGTCGCTCGCTGAAGTGCCTGATCGATCCGAGCCAGCGCACGCTCGCGGCCGACGAGCAGCACGCATTCGTAGACTCCGGGGCCGATCGGGACGCCGGTCGTGCTGATCCGCAGGGCGTGAATCAGCGTGCCAGCGGATTGGCCTTGTTCCTCGCAGTACGACTTCAACTCGGTCTCTAAATTCCCGGCCGTCCAATCGGACAACGCAGCGATGCGGTCTCGGTAGCCGGCGAGCAGCGCTGGGACGCCCTCCTTCGCGACGCGCTTGGCGAACTCTTTTTCGTCGTACGCGATCTCGTCCTTGAAGAAGTACGCGACATCGAGCACGTCGCTGAAAAGCCGGATCCGATCGCCGAGTGCGGTGACGAGGCGAGCGACGAACTCACGGTTCTCCGGCGTCGCAGGCGAGGTGATCAATCCGGACTTTTCCAGATACGGCAGGCAGGCGGCGACCTTTTCGGCGAGCGGCAACTGCGTCATCCAGTGCTGCTGGTACGAGACCATTTTATCGGGATCGAAGCCGGCCGGAGCTTTGACGACTCGGTCGAGCGTGAAGTGCTTCACGGCATCGTCCAACGAAAAGATTTCCGTCTTGTCGTCGAGCGACCAGCCGAGGCGCAGCAGACCGTTCAAGATTCCCGCCGGCAAAAAACCGACTCGTTCGTAGAATTCGACCATCACCGGATCGAGGCCCGCTTGGTCCGCGAGGCCGATTTGCGCGAAGACGGCGTCCCCTTTGTCGCACAGTTTTTTGAACGAGGCGTTGTTGCGGTACTGCGCCAACTTGCGTTTGCTGAGTTTCTCTTTCCCTCCCGGTGCGGCGACGTACGGAATGTGCGCGAACTGCGGCAGCGTGTTGCCGAGCGCTTGATGTAGCAGCACTTGAGTCGGTGTGTTCGAGAGATGCTCTTCGGCTCGGACGACGTGCGTGATCTGCATTTGCGCGTCGTCGATGACGGTCGCAAAGTTGTACAGCGGTGAGCCGTCGCCGCGCAGGATGACTGGATCGGCCATGAGTCCGGCGTCCCATTCGACTCGGCCGCGGATGTGATCGTCGATGACCACCTTTTGCTCGCGTGGAACGAGAAACCGAACGACGTGCGGTCGCCCCTCGGCCAGGAACTGCTGAACTTCCGCTTCACTCAATGGCAACGAGCGTCGAGCACTCAAGTATGGCCGCTTCTCCGTCTCCGCGAGCTTGCGGTCTTCGTCGATTTGCTCTTTCGTTTCGAAGCAGCGGTAGGCTTTGCCCTCACGGAGCAGACGGTCGGCGGCGACTCGGTACAGTTCTCCGCGCTGTGATTGAAAATACGGAGCGTACGGGCCGCCGATTTCCGGCCCTTCGTCCCAATTCAGGCCGAGCCACTGGAAGGCTCGCAGGATCGGGCCGAGAGCCTCGTCCATGTTGCGCTGCTGGTCGGTGTCGTCGATCCGCAGAATGAACTGCCCGCCGTTGTGCCGCGCCCACAGCCAATTGAACAGTGCGGTTCGCATCCCGCCAATGTGCATGTAGCCCGTCGGGCTGGGAGCAAATCTCGTCCGCACGATCGCCATCACAACTCCTTAAAACGTGGAGCAGGTTTGTAACCCGAAGCGTCAGCGAGGGCGAGCGCTCCAGAACGCGAGGATTCGCAGAGGTCAGTGAAGCGCTCGCCCTCGCTGACACTTCGGGTTACAGGTCTTTCCACGTCGTCTCGATCTCGTCGCGTATGGGGATCGACGGCTGTGCCCCGCGCCGCGTCACGGAAATGGTCGCGGCGGTGCTGGCCCAGCGCGCGGCCTCGATCAACGACCGGCCTTCGGCCAGCGCGGTGGCGAGCGCTCCGTTGAAGACGTCTCCGGCCGCGACGGCATCGACCGCTTCGACATTGAGCGCGGCGATGTGCTCGACACATTCGCCGTCGAGCACGCAACAGCCATGCTCACCGCGCGTGATGATCACTCGCGAGCAGCCGGCCGACTGAAGTTGCCGCGCGGCGGCTTCCACGTCGTCCGCAGTACACACCTTGCGGCCGGTGAGTAACGCGGCTTCGGATTCGTTCGGCGTGAAGACGTCGATCAGACGCAGGCCGACGGCGAACAGAATTTCTCGGTCGGCCGGAGCGGGATTGATGATCGTTGTCAGTCCGTTTTGCTTCGCGCGACGCAATCCGGCCATGACGGTTTCCAGCGGCGATTCCAAGCAGGCAACGAACACACGAGCGTTCTGCCAGACCTCAACCGGCACCGCGTGAACATCGGCCGGGCGAAGATACAGATTCGCTCCGCTGGCGACGCTGATGAGGTTCTGGCCCCCGGCATCGACCAGGATCAGAGCGACTCCCGATGGCTGATTCGGCACGAGCTTGAGGAATCGTGTGTCGAGGTTTTCTTTTCGCAGTCCCGCGAGCGATTCGTGGCCGAACGAATCGTCGCCGACGGCTGCGAGAAATGTCACCGGCTCGCGCGAAGTCCGCGCGGCGGCGACCGCTTGATTGGCTCCCTTGCCACCGGCGGCTCGGTAGAACTCGCCGCCAAGGACCGTCTCTCCCGGCCGAGGCAGCGATGGCGAGCGGATCACCAAGTCGGTGTTGATCGAGCCGAGGACGATGATAGACATGGAGTGCTCGACGTCACTTGTCGCGGCGTAGCCAATCTCGCCAGAGATTGGGTCAACGTGTGACAAGATCCCAAGCTCTGGCGAGCTTGGCTACGACCCAAACTACTTGGTCGGCCACTTGACGTTGTACTTTCGTTCGATCGATTCCATCCACTCGCGGCGGAGCGGGTCGAAATCGAAGGAGGCGAGTTGGTTTGCGGGAGGGCTGCCCGGCCAGGTCTTCATGAAATCGGTGCGCTGCGGAGCATCTTCCTCGGCGGCGATGTCCTCGCGTTCGGCGACGTGGACGACGATGAACGCCGAACGATCGAAATTCGGCAGAGCGGCCGTCTGGCCCGGTTTCAGTTTGTCGATGCCGGTGAAGAAATCGTCTCCGAGCTTTTCGAGGCCGGCGATCTGCGAGAGTTCGAGGCGTTCGTTGCCACCTTGGAACGCATTCACGTTTGGAGCGGACATGCCACTCAGTGTGAAGTGCGAGATTTTCCCTTCGGGGGCGAGGACGGTCAGAACCTGTCCGTCCTTGTCACCGGTGACGGTCTCGGTCTCGCCCGCCAGGACTTCGGTCAGCTTTTTGCCTTCGGCGGATTTCGCGAGAGCTTTCGCACGCTCTTCGGCTTTCGGCGCGGCCTGCGCCAGCTTCCAGGCTTTGACGACCTGATCGCGAATTCCTTCTTCGTCGAATTTGGGAACGTGCGCTTCGTCTCGTTCGATCACCCAGTATGCGAAGCGATTCTTCGTGCCCGGATCCTCGGCGACTTCGGGAGAGAACACGTTGTCGTTACCTCGGCCGAACACTCGCTGAATCACCGAGGCCGCTCCCTGACGATTCATCGCGTCGTCCATCGCGTCCGTCGCGGAGCCGATCTTGAACTCTTCGGCCTTGCTGAGTTCTTCGGCCGAGAGCATCGGAGTCTGGACGTACTTGAGGTTGGCCGATGACGCCACTTCCTTCAGCTCAGCCGTGACGTCGTCGGGCGACTTGTACTTGGGAACCTTTTCGAGTTCCTTCAATTCCGCGTCATAGGCTTTCGGCGCATCTCGCTTCGAGGACTTGGGAACACCCGTGTACGAACCGAGCCGACGCATATTTTTTTTGATGACTGACTCGATCCGATCTTTCATTTCCGCGAGCGTGCGGGTCCGCAAGAGGTCGTCGCGGATTTGGTCCTGCACCTCCTCGAACGGCTTGTACTTGAGTTCGGGCTTCTTTTCCGTTTTCTCGTCGGACTTGTCCTCGGGCTTTTCGGACTCGTCTTTTTTGTCCTTCTCCTCGGCCGGCTTGTCGTCTTTGGAGTCTGTCTTCGGTTTGTCTTCGGACTTCTTTTCGTCGGCTTTGGCGTCCGCTTTGGAAGCCTCTTTCTTGTCCGACTTCTTAGCATCGGACTTTGGCTCGGCCTTCTTCGGCTCGTCAGGCTTCTTCGATTCCTCAGCCTTGTCGTCGCAGGCAGAGCCTTCTGAGTCAGACTTCTTTTCGGTTTCTTTTTTGGGTTCTGCCTTTTTCGGTTCGTCGGCGGGCTTGTCGGACTTTGACTTCTCGGGTTCGGCAGGTTTGTCAGTCTTCGGCGAATCGGTTTTCGGTTTGTCGGCCTTCGGCTCATCGGGCTTGTCGCCGTCCTTTTTCTTCTCGTCCGGCTTGTCAGTTTTTTCGCTGTCCTTCTTTTCGTCCGGTTTCTTGGCGTCGTCACCTTCAGTGGTGTCGTCTTTCTTCTCGGTCTTGGGCGGAGTGCGGTCGATGAAGAACTCTTTGTTTTTCTCGTAGTACTCGGCGACCTCCTCGTCGGTCGGTGGTGTGACTTTGGCTTCGATCGTTTCGTAGTCCGCTTCGAGGTACGCGAGCCGTGCCCGTGCTGGTTGGCGGAAACCGGGATCCCCCTTCGCGGTCGGGAACGTCTCGGCGTGCTTCTTGAAGAACGAACGCAGGTCTTCGTCGGACGGATCGGCGACACCCTTCACGAACGCCTCGACCGGGATCGTGGTGGCCTCGATCGAGTTCTTGACGTTGACCTTGCGGAAAGCTTCCCAGCGTTGCTGTGGAGTCGCGACCGCTCGCGGGAAGGTCATCTCCGCGGCTTTAAGAGCAGCGATCTCCTCTCGAAGCACATCGTAAATGTAATGATCCCCAACGTGCAGTTGTTGTTTGACGTCACGGAAGTCCTGCGTTGAAAGTTTCTGGTCGCTGATTGTTTTGATGAAGTCACTGACGGCATCGTCATTGATCACGATCCCCAAGTGAGCGGACTCGCGGCGTAGTAACTCACCGAAAATGACATCCTTCTCGAAATCGTCATTACCGAACTTGAATTGGAATTGTGCCATCTGCGGCAGGATGATTTGTTCTTCGTAAAATCGCCGCATGCGCGCATCCTTCGCGAACTGCTCCGGAATCGGATGCGACTTCAGGTAGATGGCACTAACGATGTCGTTTGCAGATTTGCGGCGGCTTTTCAAGTTGGCGACGTCGCGTGCCTTGAGCCCGGCGATCGCGGGTTGCTCCTGATTATCGCGGTCGCCGAACACAATGACGATTAGGCCGAGCACCGCTCCGAAGAGCGCACCCATCGCGAGGTACTCGTTCTGCTTGCCCTTCCGTGTTCCCCAGACGAACGCGCCGCCGCCAAAGAGGATCGCCAGCAGGAAGGGAATCAGCGTCGTATTGCCGGCACGCATCGAATCATCGAAGACAAAAGTGATCATTGCCATGAGCGTCAGCGCGGCCATGATCGGCTTGAGATTACGGCGAAAGAAATCCAACGAATCCATGTAGCAACACCTCGAAAAGAGCGCAGCGATCGAAATTCTGTTTCGGCGGACTTACTTGACAGCGCAAGAAACGGCCGAGTACGTATTTCCGCCCAAGGTCGGCGGAAAGCCGGCGGATTGTAGTCCCAGAGGGTTGAGCGACAAGGTTGGGGAATCTGGAGAATGAAGAACTTCGTTCTCCGCAAAGGAGCAGCGTGTGGCCGGAAAGCGTTTGAAAGCTTTGGTGATCGTCGAGTCGCCGGCAAAAGCCAAAAAGATCAGCGGCTATCTGGGGCCGAATTACAAAGTGCTCGCCAGCGTCGGGCACATTCGCGATCTGCCGGCCGGAGCGGCGCAGGTTCCTGCGGCCCTCAAAAAAGAAGCCTGGGCCAAGATCGGCGTTGATGTCGAGCA
>CAMAWN010000234.1 GCA_945861865.1 Candidatus Kuenenia stuttgartensis
GACGCACGCCGCTGATTGGTGCGCGACGGTCCAACAACAGCAACAACGTCACGGGCCGCGACCACTGGCCGGGTTGCTACACGATTCTGATGGCGGGGGGCGGACTGCCAGCGGGCCAGTATTTCGGATCGAGCGATCGTCTGGGTTGGGCTCCGCGCGACAACGCGATCCACATCAGCGACCTGACGGCGACGATTTATGATGCGTTCGGAATCGATCCGTCCCAAGTTATTCCTGATACGCTGGGCCGTCCCCACACTCTGTCGGAAGGTCACGTCGTGCGTGGGTTGTTTGGATAAAGGTTGTCAGCCCCAAGGGGGCGTTACTCGATAGCCCAGGGCATCGCCCTGGGTTAGGCAGTTGAGACATCTATTCCAGCCCTGAAGGGGCGTAACTTGCACGAATATCATACCAGTTGCGCCCCGTTGGGGCTGAACCACAGATGGTGTCCCGCTCACCCAGGGCGTTGCCCTGGGCTATCGAGTTCGTCCCCTTTGGGGCCAAAAGTTCAAGGCCGCTGACACCCCAATGACTCTCCGACAATCAAATGCAGACTCTTTGAAAGCTTTTGAACTCATGCGGTGCATCCTCAGTGAATCTCGATATCGCGGTTGGCTTTTCAAAGCTCTGACGCACGTCGTGCTGACCGTGCTCGTCTTGATCTGTTCGTTCGCCCGCGTGACTGCACAGGAAACGGCGCGACTGGATTACAGCCGCCAGATCCGGTCGATCCTCTCCAACAATTGCTTCCAATGTCACGGCCCGGATGAGAAGGAACGCAAAGGGGGCCTGCGGCTGGATCTCCACGAAGCGTCGTTGAAGCCGGCAGCTTCTGGAGAGATCGCGATCGTTCCTGGTCAACCAGGCAAGAGCGCGTTGTTGACTCGGATCCTGTCCAACGACCCCGAACTGGTGATGCCTCCGCCCAAGTCCAACAAGAAGGTCGCCGCGCCGGAGATCGAACTGCTGCAACGCTGGATTCAACAGGGGGCCGATCACAAGCTGCATTGGTCCTATGTCAAACCGCAGCGTCCCAAGTTGCCGGTCGTGAAAGATGGGAACTGGGTGCGGACGGGAGTCGATCACTTCATTCTTCAGCGCTTGGAGAAAGAAGGCATGACGCCCGCCCCGGAAGCCGACCGCGTGACGCTCATCCGTCGTCTGAGCCTCGACCTCACCGGGTTGCCGCCGACACTTTCCGAGGTCGATCGCTTCCTCGAAGACGACAGCCCCGATGCTTACGAGAAGGTCGTCGATCGCTTGCTGGCCTCGACGCACTTTGGCGAACGGATGGCTCAAGACTGGCTCGACCTCTCGCGCTATGGCGACACGAACGGGTACGAGAACGACAGCGATCGGTCCATCTGGAAATATCGCGATTGGGTCATCAACGCTTTCAACACGAACATGCCATTCGATCAATTCGCGATCGAACAGATCGCCGGCGACCTGATTCCCAACGCGACTCCCGAACAACGAGTCGCGACCGGGTTCAGCCGCAACGTGACCTACAACGAAGAAGGGGGCGCGGACCCGGACGAATACATGGTGAAGTACGCCGTCGATCGGACCAACACGACCGCCACCGTGTTCTTGGGAATGACGATGGGCTGCGCCGAGTGTCACGACCACAAGTACGATCCGGTTTCGCAGCGTGACTTCTATTCGCTGTTCGCCTTCTTCAACAGCATCGACGGCGAGAAGGGCGCGCAGGGGCATGACATCCCGCTGCCGCCGCTGCTCAGCTTTCCCACCTCGGCGCAGACGGAAACGGTCGAACGCACCAAGCAACAACTGACCGAGTTGGACATGCAGGTCCAGCAACAACTCGCGCAAGTCAAACTGGAAGATGCTCCCGCTACGGCGACGGATGTCGCGCCGGCCGAACCGCGCGAATATGTCTGGGTAGACGAGGCGTTGCCGATCGGTGCCAAACCCCAGGGGACCGAAAATGAAAAATCCTGGCAATGGGGTGAAGCGCCGGCGCAGCAAGTCTTCAGCCGCAAGTTGTCGCACACACGAACGGCCAAGGGGATGAGCGAGCATCTCTTTCTTGGAGCCACGAACGGATTGCGAATCGGTGAAGGGGACAAGCTGTTTGCGTACGTCTTTCTCGATCCGCAAAACCCACCGAAGACGGCGATGCTGCAATTCCACGACGGCTCGTGGGAACATCGCGCGTATTGGGGCGAGAACCTTGTGACGTCCGGCACGGATGGCACGGTCAGTCGGCAATCCATCGGGCCGCTGCCGGCGGCTGGAAGTTGGGTGCGGTTGGAAGTCGACGCGCAGGCCGTGGGACTGGTGCCGGGTGCGGTGGTCAGCGGCATCTCCTTCACTCAGGTCGAAGGGAAAATCTTCTGGGACAAAGCGGGGCTGATGACTCGGACAGCGCAGGCCCCGCTTCCGCAGGATTCGCTCGCGGTGTGGGAGCAGTTTGAACTTGGTCCTCCCAATCCGCCGTCGAAGCTGCCTCAGCCGATCAAAGACATTCTGCAAGTCGCCGCCGAGAAACGGACCGACGCTCAGAAGACCGATTTGCAGAATCACTTTGTGCGGTACGTCTACGGCAAAGTTCGCGAGACCTTCGATCCACTCAACAAGCAACACGAAGAACTGAAAGCGCTCGAAACAAAAACCAACGCGGCGATCCCCACGACGATGGTGATGTCCGAAATGGCGAAACGTCGTGATGCCTTTGTCTTGATGCGCGGCAATTACCAAACACCGGGTGAGCCGGTCACGCCCAACGTCCCGGCGATTCTGCCGCCGCTTCCGGCGGGCAAACCGGCCAACCGTCTGGGCTTGGCTCATTGGCTGGTGGATCAAGACAACCCGTTGACGGCGCGCGTCACGGTCAATCGCTTTTGGAAGCAGTTCTTTGGAACCGGTTTCGTGAAGACGATGGAAGATTTCGGTTCACAGGGCGAGTATCCCTCGCATCCCGAACTGCTGGATTGGTTGGCGACGGAGTTCATGAATCCCACCGCCGCAACTGAGCTTTCGCACGAAGCGATCGGCTGGAATGTGAAGTCGGTGATTCGGCAGATTGTCACCTCGGCGACGTATCGACAGACCTCGAATCCCGACGCGCGGTTTGCGGAACGCGATCCGTTCAATCGGTTGCTGTCTCACGGCGCACGATTCCGGCTCCCCGCCGAATCGATTCGCGACAACGCCTTGGCCATCAGCGGATTGTTGAACTCCGAGTTGGGGGGCAAGAGCGTCTATCCGCATCAGCCTTCTGATTTCTATGCCGACAAAGGCCGCTGGAAGTGGCCGCTAAGCACGGGCCAGGATCTGTATCGCCGTGGCCTCTACACGTTCTGGCGCAGGACGACGTTTTATCCGTCGTTCCAAGTGTTCGATGCACCGACGCGCGAGTCCTGTACCGTGGACCGGCCGCGCACAAACACGCCGTTGCAGGCGCTGGTGACGCTCAATGATCCCGTGTTTGTCGAGGCGTCTCGCGTGTTTGCGCAGCGGATCATGCAGGAAGGGGGCGAAGGCGTTTCGCAACGTTTGGCATTCGCATTCCGGCTGTGTGTCGCTCGTCCGCCGCGTGATAAAGAATTGGAGATTCTCCAGCGGATCTACTCGCAACAGTTGGCGAAGTATCAGGCGGACAACGCGGCGGCGGTGTCGCTCGTGAGTAACGGCACCGCTCCGCGTCCAGAGAATCTCCCGGTCGCCGAATTGGCCGCTTGGACCACCGTGGGGAATGTCCTCTTGAATCTCGACGAGACGATCTCGCGCGAATAGGAACCGAGAGCATGAATCATCAACTCGCAGAACTGCATCGAGCGGACACCCGCCGCAGTTTCCTCACGCGAACGTCCGTCGGATTGGGAAGCGCGGCGCTCGCGTCGCTGCTGAGTCCCTCGCTGCTGGCCGCGCCGAGTGATGGGGCGGTCGGCTTTCCCCATTTTGCACCGAAGGCTAAGCGAGTCATCTACCTTTTTATGTCCGGTGGTCCTTCACAGATCGACCTGTTCGATGAAAAACCGAAACTTGCCGAACTGCACGGTCAGGAACTCCCGGCCTCCGTCCGCGGCATGCAGCGCGTGACGTTGATGACTCGCAATCAGGGACAGTTTCTCGTCGCGGGGTCGCAGTTCAAATTCCACAAGCACGGCGAGTCGGGACAAGAACTGTGCGAGATGCTGCCGCACATCGGCAAGATCGCCGACGACATCGCCATCATCCGCTCGATGCACACCGATCCGATCAATCACGATCCCGCTGTGAATTTCACTCAAACGGGGAGCGGTATCGCCGGACGGCCGACGCTCGGCTCGTGGCTCTCTTACGGACTGGGGAGCGAAAACAAGAACCTCCCCGACTTCATCGTGCTGTTGTCCGGCGGCGGCGGGCAGCCGGTTGTTTCGCGCTACTGGAGCAACGGATTCCTCCCGAGCAAATTCCAAGGAGTGCAGTTCCGATCGCAGGGTGATCCCGTCTTGTATCTCTCGAACCCGCCGGGCATCGACCAATCGACTCGTAAGTCGCTGATCGACGGCGTCAACGAACTCAACCGGCTCAAGCATGACTCGCTCGCCGACCCGGAGATTCAGGCTCGCATCAATTCCTTCGAGCTGGCTTACCGCATGCAGACGAGCGTCCCCGACTTGATGGACATCTCGCAGGAACCGAAGTCGGTACAGGAACAATACGGAGCACAACCGGGGCAGTCATCGTTCGCTAACAATTGTTTGTTGGCCCGGCGATTGGCGGAGCGCGGTGTCCGATTCATTCAGCTCTATCACCGCGACTGGGACCACCACGCCGACTTACCTAACCGCATGCGCCAGCAATGCCCGCAGACCGATCAAGCTTCGGCGGCACTCGTGAAGGATCTGAAAGATCGCGGCATGCTCGACGACACACTCATCATCTGGGGGGGCGAGTTCGGCCGCACGACGTACAACCAAGGCCCGCTCAAACCCGGCAGCTATGGCCGTGATCATCATCCGCGCTGCTATTCGATTTGGCTGGCGGGGGGCGGCATCAAGGGAGGGATCACGATCGGGAAGACGGACGACTTCGGCTACAATATTGTGGAGGACGGCGTTCACGTCCACGATCTGCAAGCCACGATTCTGCACCTGATGGGCCTCGACCACGAGAAGCTCACCTATCGTTTCCAAGGCCGCGACTTCCGCCTGACGGACATCAGCGGCAAGATCGTCCAGAAAATCCTGGCCTAAGGAACTACGCGATGCGAATTCAGAAGTGCCGTCGCAGCGGCTGGCTTGTTGGGTGGGTTGTTCTTGCGCTGGCGGCCATGAATGCCGTTGCTGCCGCCCCAGCGGTCTCGAAGCCGAACATTGTTTTCATTTTGGCGGACGATATCGGCTACGGCGACTTGTCGTGCTATGGGGCGAAGCACGCGACCACAAAGAATTTGGATCGACTGGCGTCTCAAGGATGTCGCTTCACCGATGCACACTCGCCGGCTTCGACATGCACGCCGACGCGAGCCGCGCTGCTGACCGGTCGATACTCGTGGCGACAGGAACCGGGATCACGGATCGCTCCCGGTGACGCGCCGCTGTTGATTCCACCGGGGACGACGACGATCGCTTCAGTGCTCAAGCAAGCGGGGTACTCGACCGGCGTCGTGGGCAAGTGGCATCTCGGACTCGGCGGCGAGGGCGGTCCCGATTGGAACGGCGAACTCAAGCCGGGGCCGTTGGAGATTGGGTTCGACTACGCTTTCCTGATGCCCGCGACCGGCGATCGCGTGCCGTGCGTGTACGTCGAGAATCATCACGTCGCGGGACTTGAAGCGAGCGATCCGATTCAGGTGAACTACAAGTCGAAAGTCGGCGACGAACCGACTGGCCGCGAGAATCCGGAACTGCTCAAGCTGAAGCACATGCACGGGCACGACTTCACGATCATCAAAGGGGTCGGCCGCATCGGCTGGATGACCGGCGGGAAGGCGGCTCGCTGGACCGACGAGGACATGGCCGACACGTTCGCCGCGAAGGCGATCTCGTTTGTTGAACGGAAAGTGAAAGCGGATGCGTCGAAACCGTTCTTCTTGTATCTCGCGACGCACGGCATTCACGTCCCGCGAGTCCCGCATCCGCGGTTCCAAGGGACCAGTCCCGTCGGCACGCGCGGCGATGCAATTCAGGAACTCGACGACACGGTCGGGCAAGTTTTGTCCGCGCTCGATCGACTGAAGCTGACCGACAACACGCTGGTCATTTTCACGAGCGACAACGGCGGCGTGATGGATGACGGCTACGAAGATGTCGGCAAGTTCGATTATCACCCGAACGCTCCGCTGCGCGGCACGAAGGGAACTCTGTTCGAGGGGGGCCATCGCGTGCCGTTCATCGCTCGCTGGCCGAGCCACATCAAACCGGCGACGACGAACAACACGTTGATCGCGCATCTCGACATGACGGCGACGTTCGCGGCACTCACCGGAGTTTCGTTGTCAAAGGATGCGGCTGCTGACAGCTTCAATGTGCTGCCGACGCTGCTTGGCGAGAAGCTCGATGTGCCGCCGCGACCGCACTTCGTCGCGCACACTGGCGGCACACAAGGACCGTTCGCGATCCGCAGCGGCGAGTGGAAATTCATCCAACCCGGCGGCGGAGGCCGGCAGGCCGAGCAATCCAAGAAAGACGGCACTCAAGCCGGACAGCTTTTCAACTTGGCCGAAGATTTCGCCGAGCAGAACAACTTGGTCGCGAAGCACTCGGAAAAGGTGGCCGAACTACAGATGTTGATGAAGCGACTCCGCGAACAGGGACGCAGTCGCCAGTGAACTGCCCGGCTGATGGCTGTTGGCTGAAAGCTGATGGCCGTGATCCTGTCCTTCTTCCTGGTGAGAATCCCTTTTGAAATGACAGCCATCGGCCATCAGCTTTCAGCCATCGGCCGGACAAGGAGATAACGATGTGGTGGTTTCGTGTTTTTGTCGTATTGGGATTTGTTGGGCTGATCACGAATGGTACGCAGGCCGGACCGCCGAGTGTCGTGTTGATCGTGTCCGACGATCAGGCTTGGACGGACTACGGCTTCATGGGGCATCCGCACATCCAGACTCCGCGGCTGGATCGGTTGGCTCGCGAGAGTCTGGTCTTTCGGCGCGGGTATGTGACGAGTTCGCTGTGCTGTCCCAGTTTGGCGAGCCTCATCACCGGCAAGTATCCGCATCAGCACAAGATCACGAGCAACGATCCACCGGGAGGCTCGAAAGACAAAGACACGTTCGCTGCCGGCCGCGAAGCGATGAGCCGTTTCATGGACGCGCAACCGACGTTGCCTCGGTTGCTGACGCAGGCGGGTTATCTGACTCTGCAAACGGGCAAGTGGTGGCAGGGAGATTATTCTCGCGGCGGCTTCACGCACGGCATGACGAAGGGACAGCGGCACGGCGACGCGGGTCTCGATATCGGCCGCAAGACGATGCAGCCGATTTACGACTTCATCGGTGAGGCGAAGAAGCAGGACAAGCCGTTCTTCGTTTGGTACGCACCGATGCTGCCGCACACTCCGCATAACCCACCAGAGTCCGCCGGCGGCGGATTCGACAAATACAAATCGCTGACGCCGTCGCCGCATGTCGCTCGGTACTGGGCGATGTGCGAGTTCTTCGACGAGACCTGTGGGCAACTGCTCGATCATCTCGAAGAACAGAAGCTGGCCGAGAACACGATCGTCATCTACGTCACCGACAACGGCTGGATTCAAGACCCGGACAAGCCGCAGTACGCTCCGAAGTCGAAGCAATCGCAATACGACGGCGGCCTGCGCACGCCGATCATGGTGCGTTGGCCCAGCCAGATTGCGCCGCGAACGAGCGATGTCCCGATCAGTTCGCTCGACATCCTGCCGACGGTGCTCGATGCCGTTGGCGTGAAACGGCCGGCGGATCTGCCGGG
>CAMAWN010000235.1 GCA_945861865.1 Candidatus Kuenenia stuttgartensis
ATTCCACGGCATCGCCCCGAACCCACGCCGCCAGCAACGCGGATGTTCGTTCTTTCGCATCCAACCTGTCGTAGAGCTTCGCCACTCCGTTCGTCATGCCGCGTCCCTTTCCTTCGGTCGTGATTTCAAGATCGACTCCAACGCTTCCACCCGCGCCGCCACGTCCCCCGCGTCGATCGCTCGCAACGCGATGCCGGCCAGATAACCCACCGCCTTTGCCCGCTCGACCGAGCCAAGCGAGCCATCCTGCCGCACCGCCGCGACTTGTTCGTCCAGCAACGCCAGCACGTCCGCCGCCGTCTTCAATCGAAACTCGACCGGCAACCGGGTTTGACCGGGAGTTTGACAACCGCCCGCCCGTTGCAGCCGTTTGTAGTCCCGTTGGTAGCTCCGATTTTTCTCAGGATCAGCGAACGGCATGACTCCCCCCGTGGCTCTTCTCCGGCGAGCCAGCTTGCTCGGCCATCAACCGCCGCACCGCGTCCGCCTTCTCAGCATCCGACAACGGCAGCGAAGCAATCATCGCCAGCGCGGCAGAGAACGAATCCGCCTTGATCGGCAGCGACTCCGCCCGACTCGAAGCCGAGCCATCGGCCTTGCTCGGAACAGCCGATCCGACCGCCTCGCCGCGCTCATTTTCCGGCAAGTTGGTGAGTCCGTTGGTGAGTCGTGAATCATGCGTCGCCGGAACTTCTTTGCTGTGCCCACTTGCAACCCTATGCTTTTGCATTCGGGACGTAGAGGTCGCAGGTTCAAATCCTGTCATCCCGACTCTTTGCCGAGAAGGACTTACGACAATTGTCGTGAGTCCTTTTTTCATGTCCCAATGCGAATCTGACACGTTTCTGACACGGTGTTGGGCCTACATTGGGATTGAATCGCTGATCTTGAAGCAGCGGCGTGCGTACCATCGGGGATTCAAATTCCCTCAAATGGAGAACGCACCGATGGCCACCATCGTCCGCGACACGCATTCGGATCAGTACCACATCAGATTTCGTTTTGCCGGTAGATCGTTCAAACGATCTCTTAAAACCGACCGACAAACGCAGGCGGCGGCTTCGCTGGCCCGGCTGACGGAGACCATTTCCTTGGTCCGCCGTGGAGTCCTCGAACTGCCTCCGGAAGCCGACACGGTCACCTTTCTGCTTTCTGGTGGAAGGACGCGAAGCGTCCTGGCATCCGGGCCGTCCATCACACTCGGCCAACTCTTCACGAAGTATCAAACCACGCTGCCTGAGCAAGCGAAAGAACGATCGACGCTCAAGACCGAAGCGACACACATCAAGATTTTCCGAAAGAAGATGCCTCTCTCCAAATCGCTCGATCTGATCACCACGCATGACGTCCAGCAATTCATCAATTTGGAGTCGCGCAGGAAAATCGGCGAGCGCTGCCTCAGCCCGGACACGGTCAAACGGGAGGTCGATACGCTCAAGTGCATTCTGAATTGGGCAGAAAAACAACAGCTTGTGAAGAAGGCTCCGTCACTGCGTGGGCTGGTCTATGGCAAGCGGGACGAAAAGCCTCCGTTCATGACTCGAACCGAAATTGAGCGTATCGTTGCGCGCGGTGGTCTCGACGAAACCGACGTTGCTCGGTTGTGGGATGCCCTCTACTTAACGATTCCCGAAGTCATCGAAGTCCTTGAACTCGTTCGCAAGGATGCCAAGTATCCCTTCATCTATCCCATGTTTGCCTTCGTGGCCTTCACCGGAGCTAGACGCAGCGAAATGACGCGCGTCATGATTGATGACCTCGACCTCGATGCTGGCACTGTCTTGATTCGAGAACGCAAACGCAGCCGCGTTCGCTCAACCACATTTCGACGAGTTGAAATGCCGACCAAGCTTGTGGAGATTCTCAAAGATTGGATGGGCAAGCATCCTGGCGGCCAATTCGCTTTCACCTGCAACTTTGAAAATCCATCTCAGCCGCCGATCCAACAATTGACCGTCGATCAAGCGCGCATTCAATTTTCCAAAGCACTCCGCAATTCCAAATGGGATGTCGTTCGTGGCTTTCACGTCTTTCGGCACTCATACGCTTCAAACCTTGCGACCAAGCGTGTCGATCAGCGCATCATCGACAAACACATGGGGCACCAAACCGAGGAAATGCGAAGGCGCTATCAACATCTGGCCCCCGAAGTCTGTAAACGAGCCGTTGAGGCACTGGCCGAATAGCCGAGACCCATACCTTCGCAGTTGAACTCCCTCGCTGACGCCCACTCGAAGCCGCAACCGTCGGGGGAGGGGAGTAGCCGAAGCTGCCTCGGCTCACCGGGGCTGCGAAGGCGGATGCCCCAACCCCGCGTTGCGGCCCCGTCCGGCACCCCGTGCCGGACATAAACAATTCGGGCGTCAGCCATCTTCGCGGTGCCTCAACCGCCTCAATGCTTGAATCGAACCCGATGCGGTAACGACCGTTCTCGGATTTCAAGCGTGCATAAAAAAAGCCCACGGTGGTCGGTTCCACCGTGGGCAGAGTCGCTCTGCTTATCAGTCGTCAGAAGGAAGCATTGCCTTCACTGCTCCCTCTGGAGCATCTCCTTCGTCGATGAGCCAAAGGGCTTCTCCACCGTCGCGAGGCTCAAAGACTTGCAGGGTGTCGAGGCCATCTTGAATTTGGGCCATCCCTTGTAGCCACATTAAGCAGCCAAAAATCGTTTTGCAGCCGAATCGCTCCATAGCCGCTCTCGAAATCAAAAACTGTTTGTTCTCGTCAGTCGAAAACAGGTAACGTGATTTCGGGTCGTCTAGCGGAATCTCTTGGGCCTTTAGAGTCAGGTACTTCATCGGTGTTGGGGGAAATGAAAGAATTAAAAACATCCCCGTCACCGAATGGACTCCGATGACGGGGTGGAGTTGGCTTTACGCCTCACTCGCTCAGTCTGGCAACAGCCCGTGGTTCTGAATTCGTGTCATTTCTTCGTGCGACACAATCCATTCCTGGCTGTCCCCTCGGCCGCATTGCCGCTTGTTCGCATGCACGCGGCCAAGTCGGCACCACTCGCGAACCGTGAACTCAGCTTTGCCGAGCAACGTGGCCAATTCCGTGACGGTGTACCACTCTTTCTGCGGCTGCTGATTCTTCAGGATGTCACGGACCTCCTGAACCATCGACTCCGACCGAGCCAGCCGTTCGTCGAGTGTCACCAACGATTGCAACATCGCCACCATCGCTTGGCGGAACTCTGAGATGCGAGTCAACTCGACTCGCGCCGCTTCGTCGTCATCGGCACGCAGCAGTCTCGCCAGACTGCCTTGCAAGTCACCGACAACTTCGGAAACCGCTGATCGCTCGCCGTCAGGTCGAGCCGTCGCTCGCTCCATCCGGCCGTTTCGCCGTTCAACGGCATCACGTTGATCATTTCGTAGAATGCCAACCATGTGAAAAGGGAGAAGGTGATAAACTGCCGGAGCGTCCAGAAACGCATCCAGCGAAAACGCGGCCCGAAGATTGTCGCTCCGGGCCGCTCGAACTGCTTACTCGGACTCATCGCCTCGCTGGGCCATGATCCGCTCGAAGCACTGCGTCAGCGTGAACGCCGCAGGGAGAAGGTCTTCCTCCCGCAGCGTCTGCGTGTGCTGCCATTTGCCCTCGGCATCCAGGTAGCTACGTCGCAACGACACCTGGAAAGTCGCGAACTCTTCTCCGTTTTTGGCTTTCGCCAGCCGCTTAAAAACAGCACCGGAGAGTGTGCCGCATCGAACCACAGCGGCGGGCGTGGTCGCATCCTGAGAGGCCGGATGCGTGGCCTTGGGCGATGTGTTCGCCATAAGAAAAGGGGGTAGGAAATAAGTCGCCTCGGCAGCCTTCGGTGGGCTGCGTCGGCTCTCGCTTCCCAGCGTCCCGCATCCCGCCGTCAAGGGTGTCTTCGCCGGTGGCATCGGAGCGGCGTGTGGCTTCGCCGGGCCGGTTGCCGAGCGACAGCGAGAGCAACCGTTGCCGCCGGCGAACGGCGAAGCAGCCCTTGCACGGCACTAGGGATCGGGACGCTACACTGAGAACGCCGCACGCAGCCCTCACTCTGTCTCTCACAAAACCTCCCACATCCGAGCCGTGCTGGACCGTCATCGGTGGAGCGGCCGACCGAAAAAAAAAGGGCCTACTGGCCCGTAATCAGACGACGCACGAGCGACGGCTTATGCTTTGGTTCGCCCGCTTGGCGAACATCGGAAACGTACGACTCCGGCGACTCGCGAAGCAGTCGAATCGTTTTCGCGTACGCCTCCTCGCGAGACGTGGCTTCAATCAGGCAACCGTACTGAAGCTTCACTTGGTACAGCATGGCAAGCTGGGGAAGGGGATAAGAGGGTGGCTCCGTCCGGAGCCGCGACGGGGGCACATGGCCGCACGCCCGAACGCAAGGAGGAGTCCCGCCGGAAGCTCCTTGCGTGAGGGACCGGCCGTGTAAAGTCGGCAGGCTCCGGACTGGTGGGTTGGTGCCTGGAAACAGACACACCAAACACCAACAAAACAAAGGGGGGCGACTTCACTGCCCGACGCCGGGCAGCCGCAGCGAGCCGCAGCGAGCGAGGACGGGTGCCGGGTGGCGACCCGGCTATTCAAGCGGAAACGCGGCGGCGGATCGTCCGGCCAAATGGCAGGCAAGCGAGGTCCGAAATCTTCCCAGAGGACCGAGCCACCATATTCCTAACGCACTTGAATAGCCGGGGGGCGAGAGAGCCGAATGCGAACGAGAAACCCGGCACCCGAAGTCGCTGGTGGGAAACAACCTACAAAACACCACACAAAACAGAAGCCTGTTCGCACCCCCGACAGGCCACGAACACCCAGACGAACAGTCGATCGAACGGCAGAACGAATACCCAACAAGAGCCTAAGCTTGGTCGAACACTTCGCGGATCAGCCCTTTCATGCCGCAAAGGTATTGGAACTCCGCCAGAGCTTTGCCGACGTCTCGCCAGTCGTTCCAAGGGTCGGGCTGTGCCTCATAGTCGTGCATCGCCGCCGAGTAACCTGCGATGGACGGTGCATCGGCCGTCGTCTCCTGCAACAAGGTGATGAACTTTCTCCGCTGTTCCTGGGGAATGCCCGCGAGCGTTTGCAGGTGCCTCTCCTCGAAGCTCTGTTGCGGGCCTCGTAACAACTCCAAGACCATTAAAGCTCGCTCTGGAAAAGTTACCATCAGCGCGTCGATCAATTCGCCCCGAAAGCGTTTTACATAACCGAAGAGCTGTTCCGTCTTCTGGCCATCGTGAACCAAGTCGAGGCACAGCGTTCGCATCCAATCGGTCGCATAGTTCTTGGCGAACACAATCAGCGGGCGTGGATTTGGGGTGTCCTTAGCCAGAGCGAGGGCCGCGAGGAGTTTCTGTCTGCGAGCCGGTTCGGTGGGCTCCGGAGGAGCCAGAAAGAGATTGCATTCCACTCAAGAGAGGGGGAATGGAGCGGCCAGCGTACATCTATTGCGAATGCCGTCAACCAGATCGTCGGAGTATCGCGTATCGCCGCCCCTGGGTGTCCCGCCAAATCGGTTCCCGGAGCACCCCTTCGGAAAGCACCTCCTGCTTGATCCCGAAGCGATAGAACGCGGCCACGGGCTGGTCTCGCAGGACGGACGCGAGCGAGGCGATTCGCTCCACGGATTCGCACACATAGAAGACTCGCACCGCGTCGGCATCGGATTGGTGCAGGCACGGCCAATGTTGGCGAACCACTCCGCTCCGCAGCAGGCAGTCGTATCCCGGCGACTTCGCGAGTTCTCTGTCGGGACTGTTGGTGCTGCGGTCAATCTCCAAATAGCCCACGAGAAATCTCGGCGACGAGGAATCGCCACCGGTCGCGTGCCGCAACAAGACGCTCGCATCCGGACGACATGAGACATCCTGGTTCTCTCCGGAACGAAACCGTTCGTAGAGCAGGTGCCGCTTCTCGGCCGGTTGGTCGAGTCGGGCGTTCGAATAGGTGTCCTGTTCCAAGATCCATTGCGGAGCAGCCAGTCCCGCTGCCTTAGCTCCTTCGTCGAAAGCCAGACGAACCGCCACCACACCCAAGCGATGCAGCAGCGTCACCGGTGCTGGATCACTTCGGGAGATTCGCTTGGCCGCCTCGCCGGTCTCCTCCAACAGCACCTCGGCACCCTTGGGCGTCAATCCATAGGCGGTCGGAAGACTGCCCCCGAATTTCTTCGACCGATTGGGACTCTGCGACGAAATCTGTCGGGCCACAACCAACGGAGCGTCACACACCAGACCTTCCTTCTTGAGGATCGCCATTCGTTTTTGGCACGACCTGATTTCCGTTCCTTCTGGCCAATGACGCTGATGAATCATCCGCGTATCCAAGAGTCCGTGCTCCCCGATATCTCGCAGAATGGTGAAGTCCCTTTCTGTCGGATTCCAAGAAGAGCTAAATCGAGAACGGAGAGTCATCGGCAGCCTGCGTCGAAGGAAGGGCGGTAACGGCGGGCAGATTGATCGTCGGCGACGTGCCCAAAAGCACCTCCCAGAGTTGTTCCTGTAGTTGCTTTTGGCGTTCGAGAATTTTGACGGGGTCGTGGTAGACGTCCAGAGTGCGGATGCGCTCAAAGTACGATTGCAGGGCTTTCTTCAGAGTCACGGGTGCGTCCGCCCACGGTTCCTCCGGAAGATCGACCTGCACCCAGCGGACTGAGTGGCCAGCGATCTGGTGGAGCGCTTGGCCCGTCGGCATGCCGGAAAGTTTCGACGCACTCAGAACCTTCTGCTCCTCCCGGGTCAGAAACTCCAGGATTCGCAAGACTTTTCTCCACTTCACGCGTGCCAGCGGCGTCTGCTTTTCGGTAATGCTGCTGCCTTGAGTCTCTGAGCGTCCTCGCTCGCGGCTCACCGTTCGGCTACTCCCTTGAGCACCGCCGGTCGAATTGGTCTCCTGACTGCTCTCCGATGAGGACTCACCTTCTGCGATCGCACCACCCTCACCTTCACTCGCCGAAGTTCCCTCGCTCCTCGATTCGTCAGTTCCGGTGGTCTTCGTCGCTGTGTGCTTGGCATCCCAACTGCTGATCGTACCGGCTTGGTCCGCGATTCCTCGATTCGTGCCCCGACCCACAGAGTCTGCGGTGCCGACCGACGTCTGACTCGTTTGGGTCACGGTGTTGCCGAAGGCATCTGTTTGATTGTGTCCGTGTGATTTGGTGGTTCCGCGAGCGTCGTTCGCACCTTTCGCATCGGAGTGCGTCTGCACCTGCTGATCCCTATCGCGATTCGTCGTTTGCGAACGATTGCTACCTGTAGACGAGTTCTGGCCATCCGTTTCTTGCGTCCCGCTGGAATGCTGCTCCGAATGGGCCTGGCTCGCTCCGTCCGACCGACCGGCGTTGTCGGTGTGCGAAGACTGCTCGCTCGATCCGTTGCTAAGAGTTTGGCTCTGACTCGATCCGCCGCCATGCCCAAACGTCTCGCCCACAGCCTGCTGAATCCGCGCGCCACTCGACTGCGACTGATTGATCGACGTTCCGGACGACCAATTCCGTGTGCGACTGACGCTTCGTCCGACATCCGTTCCGTAGCCGGTCGCCTGGCTCCAATTCTCTTGCCAGTTCGTACCGTCCGACGTACCGGCACTATCATTTTGAGAGTAGGCACGTTGCCACGATTGGTCTGTCAGCGTGACAAAATCGTAGCCATCTTGGTACTGCTCCTCGTCCCAATGGACGAACTTCGGTCGGAGTGGGTCATACTCCGGTAGCGACACTTTGCCCCCCAGGGCAATTGCACATGAAGTCACGAACTGAAGAGGACTTGCAGGAGATAGTCCTCGTCGCTGGCGGCGATGAGTCGTTTGTTTTTGACACCGATTTTGTGGGTGAGGTTGTTTTTGAGCAGGCTCAGTCCGGCTCGGCGGAGCA
>CAMAWN010000236.1 GCA_945861865.1 Candidatus Kuenenia stuttgartensis
CCGCTGCTCGACCGTCCGCGTCAGCTTCTCCACCAACGCTTCCAGCTCGCCAACGCGCCGTCGCAACCCTTCGACTTCTTCCATGATGCCCGGAGATTACATTCCCCACGAACAGGGCGCAAGTTCAGTCACGCGGTAATCAATCACCCCCAATCATCAATGACCAATCGCCAACGACCAATTCTGCCTTCTTCGAGCCACCATCACTCACTGTCTTCTTGCTCAAAAAACGTCCTCGGCCTGAACGAGGAAAGACTCCGCCTCTGATCCCTGACCCCCGACCCCTGACCCCTCTATCATGCTCGCCACGATGAGCATGTCTGAGCCATTATGGTTGCGAGATGGGCAGGGAACCCCGCCGACGTTGCGTTGGGTGTTCTCGCTCGAAGCGCCGTTGGTCGCGATGGACCTCGGCCGCGAATCTGGCGAGGTGCTGGCGGCGGATGAGTCCGGCGAACTGTCTCGCATTGGTCGGCGCGGTGAGTTGCTGGAGTCGTCGCGTGGTCTGCGCGGGGTGCGGGCGGTCGCGTGGTCGGACACAAACGCGGCAGGCGCGGTGATTGTCGGCGACCGAAGAGTGCTGCGGCTGAACGGAAAACTCGAAGCGGAATGGTCGGTCGATTTGCCGGAAGCGGCGTTGGGAGTCGCCCTCACGCCGTTTGGCCGGCAGACGGCGATCAGTTTGGCCAACGGCGGCAACCTCGTGCTGGGTGATCAGAGCGAGCAACTCAGTATCTTCGAGACGGCCCGGCCGCTGAAATGGATTCAGTTTCTGGCCAACAAACCGGTGTTGATCGGCGCGGCGGAGTACGGCCAAGTCTGTGCTCATCGAGTCAACGGCGAGCGACTCTGGAGCGAGAAGTGTTTCGCCTCGCTGGGCGAGATGTGTGCGGCGGCTGACGGCAAGACGATCTTGGTGGCGGGATTCAATCAGGGCATTCAGTCGTTCGGCGGAGGCGACGGTTCGACCAAGGACTCGTATCTGATCGAGGGGACGGTCAGTCGCGTGTCGTGCAGTTTCGACGCTGCCCGGATCGCCGCGGCCACTCTTGAACGGCAGTTGTATTGGCTCAAATCCGACGGCAAATTGCTGTGGGCCACGGAAGTCGATGAGGAAATCCTGCGCGTGATCTGCGACCCGCTGGGCGAGTGGTTGCTGGTCGGCCTGAAGTCCGGCTACATTCTGCGGCTCGATTGGGAAAACCGGGTGACCCGGCGAACGTAGACCGGATGCCTACGTCCGGTCTCAACCAAATCGGACCGGACGTGGGCGTCCGATCTACTTTTCGTTCACCCTGTGACGGCCGGGTCGGCGGCTTCGATGATGCCGATTAACTCTTCCGCGGACTTCGCTTGCCGAAGCTTCTCGCGCACGAACTCGCTCTTCGCGACGTTGGCCAACTGAGCCAAGAAGAAGACCTGTAAGTTCGGTCGGTCAGCGGGCGTGACCAACAGAAAAATCAGCCGCACAGGTTCGGTGGACGTCGGGCTGAAGAGGAGGCCCTCCTCAGATCGACCGAAGACCATGATCGGCTTCGATAGTCGCGGGCAACGAGCGTGCGGGATCGCGACTCCGAAGCCGACGTCCGTCGTGATGAGTTGCTCGCGGGTCAGCGCCAGTCCGGCGATGTCCACATCGCTGGGGACGTTGCTCGCCGGGATCGCGGCGATGAGTTCGCGAATCGCGGCCTCGGTATTCGTCGCCGCCACATCCAACAAGATCGCACCGGATTCGAGTGCATCCTTCAAGAACAGGCGCGGCAGGCGCGGGTACTCGTCTTCGATCTTGCCGACGATCTCTTCCAGAATGTCTTCCAGAGTGATGAGGCCCACCGAATGATGGCCGTCCATGACGACGGCCATGTTCGCGCCGTCCCGTTGCAGTTCCTGCATCGTGATGGCGAGATTGTCTGACGGCCCGACGATCCGCAGCGGACGCAGAATGCGCTGCCAATCGCGATCTCCCTGATCCAACAGCAACAGGTCTTTCATCAGCAGGTATTTGACCGGCACATGCGATTTCGGATCGAGCACCGGGATGCGCGAGAAGCGATGCTCGCGCACGGTTCGCAGGACGTCGGCCAAAGGCGTGTTCTCCGACAGCGATTGGACCTGAGGCCACGCGATCATGGCGTCACGTACCGTCTGTTTGCTGAGATCAAACAGGTTTTCGACCATCAGCAATTGATTGAACGAGAACGAGCCCGTCGCCTGACTCGCGAACAACAGCATGCGCAGCTCTTGCTCGGTGTGCGCGACTTCGTGATGGTCAGCCTCCAGCCCCAGCAACTTGAGAATCAAATCGCAGCCGGCGTTCACCGCCAGCATCGGGATGTAAAACATTCGAAAACACCATCGCATCGGCAACGCGATCGCCAGCGTCGTTTGCTCCGCCCGCCGAATCGCCAGAATTTTAGGAGCTTGCTCGCCCAGCAGAATGTGCAAAAAGGTGATCAGGCTGAAGGCGATGATCGCCGAAAGAATGTGGCTCGCGTTGTCCGTCATCCACGTCGGCCGACCGATAATGCCTTGCAGGATGTGCTCGAACGCTGGCTCGCCCACCCAGCCCAGAGCCAAACTCGCGACGGTGATGCCGAGTTGCGTTGCCGAGAGGTACTCGTCCAACTCGGTGAGCATCCCGCGAGCCATGATCGCCCGCCGATCTCCCTTCCGAGCCAACTCCTCGATGCGCGTGGTGCGAACTTTGACGAGAGCGAACTCCGCCAAAACGAAAAAACCGTTGAGCAGCACTAAAACAAGGGCCAGCAGCAACTGCAGCCCGATAGTCCAATCCATAATGGTGGAGACTGTATGAGGCACCGCTCGGATCGACAACGCGCCTGACGATTCGCCGAGAGGCCGATAGACTGCGGCATCAACGATCATTCCTCCGATCTTGGACCAACAGGAATCCCTCATGAGTGTGCCCTCGATGTTGCTGCGACGCCGAGATCTGTTGAAACTGGGTTCCATGGCGGCGATGGCTCCGTGGCTGCCGCTGCACGCGGATGAAGCCAAACCGAAGCTGCCGCGAGTTGCGGCGATCAATTCGATTTACCGGCTGCGGTCGCACGCGTATCACATCGCGGGGCGATTCATTCACGGTTACACGATCAACGGACTGCACCATCAGCCGCCGTTTCAACTCGTCCGCATGTTCAACCATCAGCAACCGGCGGATGACCTCGGCCCAGAAGTCTGCAAGAGACATGGCATCGAACTCTGTTCGTCGGTGGCACAAGCGCTCGGCGGCGACAAGCTGGATGTCGATGCCGTGCTGCTGATCATCGAGCACGGCGACTACCCGCAGAACGAGCGGCATCAAGTTCTGTATCCGCGCTTCGAGATGTTCCAAGAAGTCCTTGACATCTTCCGCAAGACTGGCCGCAGCGTGCCGGTGTTTGTCGACAAGCATTTGTCGTTCGATCACCAGAAGGCCGCGAAGATGGTCGTCGCCTCGAAGGAATTGAAGTTCGGCTTGATGGCGGGATCGTCGTTGCCGGTGACGTGGCGGATTCCGGAGCTGGCTCCGCCGCTCGGCACACCGTTCGAAGAAGGGCTCGCGATCATCGGCTACGACCGCAGCACCTGGGAGATTTATCTGTTTCATGTGCTCGAAGTTTTGCAGTGCATGTTGGAACGTCGTCCTGGCGGCGAGACGGGCGTGAAGTCGATTCAAACGTTGTCGGGCGACGCGGTCTGGAAGGCCGGCGACGAAGGCCGCTGGTCGTGGACGTTGTTGGAACATGCGCTCTCGCGTTGCCCGAGCCGCAACTACGGCCGCGTCCGCGAGCAGGTCAAGCAGCCGCTCGTCACGCTGATCGAGTACGTCGATGGCACGAAAGGAGCCGTCTTCAATCTCGTCGAAGCGACCTCCGACTTCGCCTTCGCGGGACGGATTCAAGGCCAAGCCGAACCGGTCAGCACCTGTTTTTATCTGCCGGCTCCTCCCGGCGCGCGGTTCTTTGATCCGCTGACGTTCAACATCGAGAAATTCTTCGCCGCTGGCCGACCGCCGTACCCCGTCGAACGGACGCTGCTGACGACGACCATCTGCGATCACGCGATTCGCTCGCAACACAACGGAGGCAAAGTCATCGCCGACCCGTCGCTGCTGATCCGCTATCAGGCCACGGAAGACGACGGTCACTTTCGTGGGCGGTTCATCGACCGGTCCTAAAATTGTCCGAGTCGGCACAGCGACTGCTCTTGCCGAGGTTCGCCGAGTTGCGATTCGCGGCTGAGCCGCCATCAAATCGAGAACTCGGCCAATTCGCGACGAACGCACGATTCCCCGGCGGAGCCGGTCCGGAGTCGGTTTGTAATTCCGTCCGCGCGCGTTGTCGGAATTACAAGTCGCACGCGATTTCCCAGGCAAGGAGGCCTGACATGCACGTCGTTGCGTTGTGTCTGATGGCAGCGGCCATGACCGCCGTCGAACCCGAAGCGGTCGTGTTGGAGTTCACCGCTCCCGACCGTTGCCCTCCCTGCCAACAGGTTGCCCCGCTGGTTCACCGGCTGCAACGCGAGGGCTACCCGCTGCAAATCATCAACGCCGACGAAAACGTCTTCGTTTGCCAACAACATCGAGTCACCGTCATTCCCACATTCGTTCTGGTGATCGCCGGGCGAGAAGTCGATCGCATCGAAGGTAAGCCGCTGGAAGACAAACCGCTGGAGGGCGAACTCCGGCGCATGTGCGAACGTGCGCGATTGGCGAATGCGGGTCCGGCAGCTCCGAAAGCCGAGATTCGTCCTCCAAAATCGGTAATTTCAAATTTGAAATCTGAGATTGCCAACACCAAATCCGCTGCCCCGGTCATTCGAGCGAAACATGACGACACGACCAACTCGCCGAAGCCCGCCGGCAAGGACCCGCTGCAGGCATGCCTGAGAATTCGCGTGAAGGATTCTCAGGGGATCAATTTCGGAACGGGCACGATCATCGATAGCCGCGAAGGTCGCACTACGATTCTGACCTGCGGCCACATCTTCCGAAAAATCGACGACAAGCCGTTGATCGAGGTCGATATTTTCAACGGGACCAAACACGAAACGACCGTCGCCCATGTGCTGCGGTACGACCTCGAACGGGACGTCGGACTGATCTGGATTCCGACCGCGCGGACATTGCCCGTCGCGGCGATTGCCGGGCTGTCGAATGCTGCGACTGCCGGCCAGCATGTCTTCAGCATCGGTTGCAGCGCCGGCGATCCGCCCACCAAATTGCAGCATCGAGTCACCAGCCTGAATCGCTACAACGGCCCGGACAACATCGAATGCACCGGAGTTCCGGTTCAAGGTCGCTCCGGCGGAGGCTTGTTCGACACCGCTGGCCGACTGATCGGAGTCTGCATTGCCGCGGACCAACGCGACCAACGCGGCCTGTATTCCGGCTTGCAACCGATTCACGACATGCTCGACCAAGTGAAACTGTCGCACTTGCTCCCGCAAGCCGAGCGGCGACCACAAGCCGACGCGCTGGCCACTCGCGAGGCGGCGACCGCACCAACTCGCCTCGAAGAACCGGCGTTCGACAGCGAGGATTCTGAGCCCGAGATCGAAGAACTCTCCGGCCCCTTCGCATCGTCCACGAGTCAGTCCGAGTCAGAAGATTCACTGGAACGTCCGAAATTGGCGGCGGCGACGCTCGGTGTTCCGGTCACGCCGACGATGAATGACTCCGATTCAGCGAGCGAATTCGACGCGAGCAATGAATCCGAAGTCGTTTGCATCATTCGTCCGCTGAACAATCCGCGTGGAGCCAGCCGAGTCGTCATCATCAATCGTGCCAGCACGAAATTTCTGTCGCAACTTTCCGGAGAACTCGAACAGCAAGCGAAGCCGACCTCGGCCATCGTCCGCGAGGCGAAATACGCCACGACCAGTTCTGCCTCTGCGACGCCGCGTGCATTCCGACGTGCCCGCTAGGACGACGGAGTTGCAAAGTCGCCGAGTCATTCCGTGACTCGAACATTCCAGTCACGGAGTGACTGGTCTACTTCTCTTGACCGATTTTTCCTGCGCGACGTATTGTCCGCGCGTTCGTGGAACGAACTCCCGTCAGCGAAAGGAATCGCTCATGTCCGACCAAAATCTCACCGCTCATGCTCCGCACGAGCCGGTTCCGTTCATCTCTCTGATTGCTCAGCATCAGACGCTTGCCCACGAAGTCACCGCCGCCGTCGGTCGCGTGCTTGCCGAGCAGAAATTCATTCTCGGCGAAGAGGTCAGCCAACTCGAAACCGAGATCGCCAAGTATTGTGATTCACGCTCGGCGATCGGTTGCGCGTCGGGAACCGATGCGCTGATCTTGGCGTTGATGGCGCTCGGAGTTGGTCCCGGCGATGAAGTCATCACCAGCCCGTTCACGTTCTTCGCGACCGCCAGTTCGATCT
Source organism: Candidatus Kuenenia stuttgartensis (assembly GCA_945861865.1). Lineage (GTDB taxonomy): Bacteria > Planctomycetota > Planctomycetia > Planctomycetales > Planctomycetaceae > SXKJ01. The sequence continues at coordinate 6,399 of CAMAWN010000236.1, forward strand.
GCCGACTCGGCGCGAAACCAGTATTTGTGGACATCAACCCGAAGACGTTCAATGTCAATCCGGACGCCGTTGAGGACGCGATCACGCCGCGCACGAAAGCGATCATGCCGGTGCATCTTTTCGGCCTGTGTGCCGACATGGAGCGGCTATGGCGGATCGCAGTGAGCCACGGTGTTTCGATCGTCGAAGACGCCTGCCAAGCGATCGGGGCTGAGTATCGCGGCCGTCGCGCGGGAGTGCTCGGCACGATTGGCTGTTTCAGTTTCTTCCCGACCAAGAATCTCGGCGGCGCGGGCGACGGCGGCATGTTGACCACCGATGACGCGGACCTCTGCAAGCAACTGCGCTGCCTGCGAGTCCACGGCGACACCGGCAACTACCATCACACCGAAATCGGACTCAACAGCCGGCTCGACGCGATCCAAGCGGCGATCCTGCGGATCAAGCTCAAGCATCTCGATCAATGGACGGAAGCCCGTCGCCGCAACGCGCAGTCGTACCGCGAGTTGTTCGAGGCGTACAGCCTCTCCGACGAGATCGCTTTGCCCGTCGAACCGCGTGAATACAAGCACGTCTACAACCAATTCACCGTCCGCATTCCCGGCGGCCGACGAGACGGAGTACAGCAACGCCTGCGAGCCAACCACGTCGGAGCGATGGTTTACTATCCGATCCCACTGCATGTGCAGCCGTGCTTCGAGCATCTGGGCCATCGCGTCGGCGAGTTCCCCGAAGCGGAAGCCGCATCACGCGAAGTGCTGTCGCTGCCCGTGTACCCGGAGATGCCGGCTCACCACGCCGAGCTTGTCGTGCGACAACTCAAAGCGGCTTGCGGCCAGACACGCTCACAAGGCGAAGCCCGCCGCGCTGCTTGATGTGCACTGGTCGCCGATGACCGTAGTTCGGACGCCTACGTCCGAACGGATGCTGACCGGGCGTGGGCGTCCGGTCTACGGAGACAGGCTCAGTTCCATTCGGGATGGTCGGTAGCCGAGGGCACTAGTTGGTGAGCCTTCTGGAACGTGCGCATCAGCGTGTCCCAGACTTCGTAGGGGTCTTTGTGGAAGACGAACTCCGGCGAGGCTTTGTGTATCCGCCAGTCGCCGCGATGGATTTCCCCTTCCAACTGCTTCGGTGACCAACCCGCGCAGCCGGAGAAGACTCGGAAGCGAGCGTCTTCGTCTCCCTCGGAGACGGCTTGCACAACCGACTCGAAGACATCTTTCGTGCAACCCACGAAGACCCCTTCGAGCGGCGGCGACTCGGAAAAATCCAGCTCGTCTGCGTTGTGCAGGATGAAGAGATTTCCCGGCTCGACCGGTCCCCCCATGAAGACGACTTCGCCGGTCTCCGGCAACTCGAAGTG